>CALRZR010000228.1:0-12806 GCA_943372705.1 Opitutus sp. GAS368
GGTTTCCTCGGCATCCAGTTCGGCTGGGGCCTGCAGATGGCCAACATGAGCCCCATCTACAGCTATCTCGGCGCCGCCGATGATCAGATCTCCAGGCTCTGGCTCGCCGCGCCGCTCACCGGTTTCATCGTGCAGCCGATCATCGGCGCGATGAGCGACCGCACGTGGGGCCGCCTCGGCCGCCGCCGCCCGTATTTTCTCATCGGCGCCATCCTCAGTTCGCTCGCCCTCGTGCTCATGCCCAACTCGGGTCTGCTGGCCGAGTGGATCATGCCGAATCTCCCCAAATTCTACATGGCCGCGCTGCTCCTCTGGGTGCTCGACGCGTCCATCAACGTCTCCATGGAGCCCTTCCGCGCCTTCGTCGCCGACAAGCTCCCGCCGGAACAGCGCGGCATGGGCTTTGCGATGCAGAGCTTCTTCATCGGCGTCGGCGCCGTCGTCGCCGGCCTGCTGCCCTACATTTTGCGCAATTGGTTCGGCGTGAGCAGCGCCGCCGACGGGGCCAATGCTCTCCCCACCAACGTCAAAATTTCATTCTACGTCGGCGCCGTCGCGTTCTTCACCGCCGTGCTGTGGACAGTAATCTCCACCAAGGAAGATCCGCCCGAAAACCTCGAGGAATTCCGCCGGCAGAAAGCCGCGCGCGGCGGCCTCGCCCATCTGCTCAAGGAAATTCCCGATGCGCTGCGGCACATCCCGCTCGCCATGGGCCGCCTCGCCGTCGCGCAGTTTTTCACGTGGCTCGGCCTCTTCTGCATGTGGCTGCATTTCTCGAACGCCGTCCCCGTGATCTTCGGCAGCAACGATCCGTCCTCCGATCTGTTCAAACGTGGCGCCGAGTGGGCGGGCGTCTGCTATGCGACCAAAGACGCCGTCACCTTTCTCGCCGCCTTCGCGCTCATGGCCGCCGCGCGGAAAATGGACCGTCGCCTCATTCACGCCATCTGCCTCGTGCTCGGCGGACTCGGCCTGATCGCCGTCGGCTTCATCCACGGCGAGGAGCAAAAATATCTACTCCTCGGCGCCCTCGCCCTCGGCGGCATCGCCTGGGCTTCGATCCTCTCGATGCCCTACGCGATCCTCGCCGGCGTGCTGCCGGCCCACCGCATGGGCGTCTATATGGGAATCTTCAATTTCTTCATCGTGCTCCCCGAAATCCTCGCTGCGCTCTTCTTCGGCGAAATCGTGAAACGCTACCTCGGCGGCAACCTCATCCACGCCGTGATGGCCGGCGGCGTGTGCCTGTTCATCGCCGCCGCCGCGTTATTCTGGGTGCCGAAGAGTGACGAGGTCGCCTGATCACTTTCCATGAAACTCCACCCCCTTTTCCTGCGCGCCGCACTGCTGGCCTTGGGCCTCGGATCCGGCACTTGCGGCGCGACGGAATTTCTTTCCACCAAGCCCACCGCTCGGATCGACTACTGGCAGCAACGCCAGGCAGACATCACCGCCGAACTAAAGGAGCGGAAGGATCTGGATGCGGTGCGGCTCGTTTTTCTCGGCGACTCGATCACCGACTTCTGGCACCTCGGGCCCAACCCGTGGTTCCCCAGCAAGCGTTGCGGACGTTCGGTCTGGGATGAGTCTTTCGCGGGCCGGCCGCGGGAAAACCTCGCCATCAATCTCGGCCTTTCGGGGGACCGAATGGAACACGTTCTCTTTCGCCTACTGCCCCAGTCGGCCGGCGGTCTCGGCCATCTCGATGCACCTGGGCTGCACCCGGAATTTATCGTTCTCATGATTGGCATCAACAACACCTGGGCCGCCGAAACCCCGATGGCCGAGAGCGTGTTCGCCGGGATCAAGGCCGTGCTGACGGCGGTGCACGAGCGGCAGCCGAAATCCACCGTAATCCTGCAATCCCTGTTGCCGACCAACGACGAGACCAAGAACCGCGACGTGGTCCGGCCGGTGAACGAGCAACTCGCCAGACTGGTGGCGAGTCAGCCCTTCGCGGCTTACACCCGCTACCTCGACCTGCATGCCTCTTTCGTGGATACTTCCGGCCACCAGCTTGGCCAGCATTTCAACGATGGGCTGCATCCGAGTGAGTCCGGTTACCGCATCTGGAGGGACCAGTTAGTGCCATTTCTCAGCAAGCTGCGGGCAGCCGCCGGAGCAAAGCTCGGAAACCGCTAACGCCACTCTCCCGCCTCCGCCGTCACGGCCTCCCGTCTTCGCGCCTTTGTCGCCGTGGCGCCGCTGTCTCCCTCGCGCCTCATTTCTTTGTCGGCACTCCGTGGGTGAAATCCACGCGGTCAAAATAAACGGTCTTGGGCTGATCTTCCTGCTTGGTGCGCTGCGCTTCGAGCTGGCCGCGGTATTCCTGCGGGGTCGTTCCTTTGTGTTGCTTGAACACTCGCGCGAAATACGCGGGGTCGGTGAAGCCGCTGGCGTAGGCGATCTCGGAAATCGTGCGCGTCGACGTCTCAAGCGCGAGAATCGCCGCCTGGATCCGGATGCGCTGAATATAGCGCGTCAGCCGCTCCCTGGTTTCGGCGTGAAAGCGATGGGACAGATAATCTGCGGAACAACTCAGCATCTCGGCGATGTGTTGCACGCAGAGTTCAGAATTTCCGAATTGTTCGCGCACGAGGCACTTCGCCTGAAAGACTTTGCCGATGTCGCTGTTGAGTTGACCCGCGCCGGTCTCGACCACGTTGCGGAACAACCCGAGCAGGGCGAGAAGCAACCCCTTCAGCACCGCGTCGCTCGCCGGACCCCGCGTGCCATTCATGTGCGCAATCGTGTTCGCCAGCACCAGGAACACATCGAGATTCGGCGCGTCGAAAAACTCAATGACCTCGATGTCAGGTTTTCCGAGTCGTGCCTCATGCGCGAAATGCAGGCTCAGGGTATTGTTGTAGAACCCCGCGACGAGATTCCGGAACGGCTGATCCGGCCCCGGACGCACGGTCTCGCCGTGGGGCACTCCGGCGGGAATCACGCAGATCTGGTCCGCGGTGAGACAAAATTTTTCCCGGGGAAAAGTGAAATCGGTCGAGCCCTGCAATTGCAGAAAAATCTCCGGCCGGTAGTGGTAATGCATATCGCGTCGATTGACCGACGGTTTCGCCTCGGCCGGCACCCGCAACATCAACTCCTGCCGGCTCACAAGTTCCACCGCGCGATCCAGCGCCGATCGCATTTCCGCCCAATGGTGCAGCGTCATCGGTCGCGCGGAGAGCAACGCGGGCGGGAGCACCGAAGCAGACTGAGGGGCCGAAGCGGACATGAAAACGGAACGCGGGAAGGGTCGGATGAGATAAACAGAAACACCGGAGGGAATGGAATTCAAATGGAAGGAAACCCACGGCCGCCGCACGCCTCGCGTGGCCCGTAAACACATTAGGGGCTGTCGCCTCGATTCTCGGTGTCATTACGACGAAATTCAGGGCGACCCGATAAGACCGGCTCCCCGACATTCCCGCTTGTGCGCCTATGGAACCGATGCCGAAATCGCCGCGAAACGGCTTCCGCCCCTCGTTATCTTTCTCTTTCAGAGAAACGCCCCCATGCACCAACCTCAATCTGTCCTCCGCCTGCTTTCGCTCGCCGTTAGTCTCGTCGCCCTCTGCGGGGCGCTTGTCTCATCGTCATCCGCCGCACCCAAAGCCCACCCGGACACCACCGGTTGGCAGCCGCTGTTCGCCGCCGATTTTTCGGACTCGGTGACGAAACCCGGCGACTGGTCCCTCGAAAACGGCGTGCTCGTCGCCAAAATCGACCAGAGCCTTTGGACGAAAAAATCCTACTCCAACTTCGTCCTCGATCTCGAATTCAAGGTCGCAAAGGAATCAAACAGCGGTGTCTTCCTACGCTCGGGCGACATCACCAAGGTGCTCGCCGCCCTGGAAATCCAAGTGCACGCGAACGAGGACAGCGCGCACTACGGCATGGTCGGCGCCATCTACAACGCCAAGCCGCCCGCGAAACCCATGGCCAAGCCGATTGGCGAGTGGAACCGCTTCACGATTACCTGTCAGGACAGCCGCGTCTCACTCGTCTTCAACGGCGAAGAAGTCTGGAACGTCGACCTCAACGATTGGAAAGAGCCGAAGAAAAACCCCGACGGCACGCCCAACAAGTTTGCTACGGCCCTGAAAGACTTCAGCCGCACCGGCCCGCTCGGCCTGCAAGGCCTCCACGGCAAAGCCCAGGCGCCCGTGTGGTATCGCAACATCCGGATCAAGGAACTGAAGTAAGCCCCGGCCCCAATTTTCCCCCGCGCGACCTCCCAGGCCGAACCGGATAGTTCACACCTCCGCCATTCCTCCCCCCTCCCATGCCGCCCCTCCGTCTCCTTCTCCCCCTCTCTCTTTCCCTCCTTCTCTCCCTCTCCACGGCCGCCACGGGCCACGCTGCCGCCCCTGTCCGCCCCAACATCGTCTTCATCCTCGCCGACGACCTCGGCTACATGGACATCGGCGCCAACAACCCGAATACCTTCTACGAGACCCCGCACCTCGACGCGCTCGCCAAGCGCGGCATGCGTTTCACCCAGGGCTACTCCGCCTGCTGCGTTTGCTCGCCCACCCGCGGCAGCATCATGACGGGAAAATATCCGCCCCGCGTCGGCGTCACCGATTTCATCCCCGGCATGCGCCCCGGCAAACTCCTCTCCGCCCCCAACGCCACCCACCTCCCGCTCGCCGAGACGACGATCGCCGAGGCTCTGCGCGACGGCGGTTACGCCACGTTTTTCGCTGGCAAATGGCACCTCGGCACCGGCGAATTTTTTCCCGGTGCCCAGGGTTTCTCCAAAGAACTCTCCGGCACCGGCCAGTTTTTCTACCCGAAATCCGCCACGCCTCCGCCCGACCCCAAGGACGATCCCAAGACCACCGACCGCATCGCCAACGAAGCCGTCGCCTTCATCGCCGCCCATCGCGACCAACCCTTCTTCGCCTATCTCCCGTTCCTCGCCGTGCACAACCCCATCGGCGCCCGCTCCGCACTCATCGCGAAATACGAAAAGAAAAAACTCTCCGCCGCGCCCGACACCTGGGGCCGCGAACGCGCGCGCGATGTGCGCCTCGTCCAAAACCACGCCCCCTACGCCGCGATGCTCGAACAACTCGACACCGCCCTCGGCCGCGTCTTTGCCGCGCTCGATAAAAACGGCCTCACCGACCGCACCATCGTCGTCTTCACCTCCGACAACGGCGGCCTCTCCACCAGTGAAGGTCACCCGACCTCCAATCTCCCGCTCCGCGCCGGCAAAGGTTGGCCCTATGAAGGCGGCACGCGCGTCGCCTGGATCGTCTCCGCCCCCGGTATCACGAAACCTGGCACGACCTGCGATACGCCCGTGATCAGCACCGACCACTACGCCACCCTCCTCGAACTCGCCGGTCTCCCCGCGCTCCCCGCCCAACACCGCGACAGCCTCAGCTTCGTCCCCGCCCTCCGCGGCCAGCGCACGCCCCGCAGCCAGCCGCTCTACTGGCACTACCCGCACTACGGCAACCAAGGCGGCGCGCCCCACGGCGCCATCCGCGACGGCGACTGGAAACTCATCGAGTGGTTCGAAGACAATTCCGTCGAACTCTACAACATCCCGCAGGACATCTCCGAGAAAACCAACCTCGCCGCCCAACACCCGGAAAAACTCGCCGCCCTCCGCGCCAAACTCGCCGCCTGGCGCACCGAAGTCGGCGCCCTCCTGCCGACTCCCAATCCCAACTACGACCCCCACGCCAAGCCCGAGCCCGCCGCCAAGAAAAAGAACGCGAAGCAAAAATAGGTGCGAGCCGACCCGACGCGCTCGGCCTCAACAGATATCGCGCACGGCTCGCGCCACTCAACCTTCGCGCCCCCTCACTTCTTCCGCACCGCCAGCGTCCACTCGCGCCCCGCGTCGATGTTAAACGCGTTCGCAAAATTTCCCTGGTTCACCGCCATCGACACGAAGCCGCTGCTGTTGATGAACAGCAGATTCTTCCCCACCGGCACGTCGCCAAACGTCCGCGCGTAGGGCACCGTTTCCTCCCACACGACTTTGCCGCCCTTCCGAATCGTCACGACCACCGGCTCGCCCGGGTTCACGCCGAGTTGCTCAAACGTGTGCCGGTCGATCACGCACGTCGTATTGCCCAACAGCCCGCGCGATTGATCGATCATCCCCGTCGCCACGCCGTCCTTCACCACCGGCTTCGGCAGCTCCAGCACCACGACCTTCGGCTCCAGCAACGGCCCGACTTGCTCAAACGTGATCACGCCCGCCGCGAGCCGCCCCGCCGTGTAGGCGTAGACGTCGCGACCGTGAAACGTGTGCGACCACTCCGTGCCCGGCCGCCGGTTCACCTTCTCGTCGATCTCCCGCACCGCCTCGATGCCCAGCTCTTTCGCCACCGCGCCGAGCGTGCCGTTGTCCGGACTCACAAAAAACTGACCGTTCTTCGTCTTCAACACGACGGACTTTCGCTGCGTGCCCACGCCCGGATCGACGACCGACACAAACACCGTGCCCGCCGGCCACACCGGCGCCGTGTAGATCAGATTCCGCGACGCCGCGTCGATGTTGTAGAGTTCGATGAGCGGTTGGACCGTGAAAATCGGGATCTCCTTATCCACCGCGAACACCACGCCCGGCATCACCGCGCCGCCGAAGTCGGCCTGGATCACAACGGCGTTTCGCTCTTTGGCGAAAAGCGCGGCACTGGAGAAAATCACGGCGAGAGCGAGCGAGCGGAGCATGGTTGTGCTGAGCAGTTTCCCCGCCATCCGCCCGCGGTCCAGCCCAAGCTGCTCGCCGCACACTCGACATGCGCGAAAATTCTGAATGCATCGTCATCACCCCGATGACCATGCCCCGCGCCCTCTTCCGGCTGCTGTTCGCGCTCCTCGTCGCCGCCGCCGCCCACGCCGCCTCCGTGCCGACCAAGATCGTTTGCTACGGCGACAGCATCACCAAAAGCGGCTACCCCGCCGAACTCGCCAAACTCCTCAACGTCGAAGTCCTCAACGCCGGCGTCGGCGGCAACACCACGACCGGCGCCCTCCGCCGCCTGCAGGCCGACGTCCTCGATAAAAAGCCCGACCTCGTCGTCGTGTTCTTCGGCACGAACGACTCCCGCCTCGACGCCCCGAAAGTCCACGTCCCCGTCGACCGCTACGTCGCCAACCTCCGCCAGATCATCACGCGCTGCACCGCGCTCCCCGCCCGCGTCGTGCTCTGCACGCTCCCGCCGATCAACCCCACGCCCTACTTCCAACGCCACGCGCCCGCCCCCTTCGAAGCCGTCGGCGGTCTCGCGAAGGTCCTCGAAACCTACCGCACCGCCGTCCTCGACCTCGGCCGCGAGCTCCACCTCCCTGTCGTCGACCTCCACGCGCTCCTCGCCCAAGAATCCACCTGGCTCAGCCCCGACGGCGTCCACCCCACCGATGCCGGCAAAGCCATCATCGCGCGACTCGTCGCCGAAAAAGTCGCGCCCCTCCTCGCCCCTGCGGCCACCCCACCCGCCCCCGCCCGCCCATGAAACGCCTTCCCGCGCCACCGTTCCCTTCTCGGCTCCCTTTCTCTCCGTCTCTCCTTCTCGCCCTCTCTCTTTCCCTCCTTCTCTCCTTCTCGGCCGCAGCCGCCGCCACTCCGCCGCCGCCTGCGGTGAGCAAGTCGAACCCGCCTGCGGTGAGCCCGTCGAAACCGAACATCGTCTACATCCTCGCCGACGATCTCGGCTACGGCGACGTGCAGGCGCTCAATCCCACGCGCGGCAAAATAAAAACGCCCCACCTCGACCGCCTCGCGTCGCAGGGCATGACGTTCACCGACGCCCACAGCGGCTCGTCGGTCTGCACACCCACGCGCTACGGCCTCCTCACCGGCCGCTACGCGTGGCGCACCCGCCTGCAAAAAGGCGTGCTCGACGGCACTGACGATCCGCCGCTCATCGCCGAGGACCGACTCACGGTGCCCGCCCTCCTCAAGCGCCACGGCTACACCACCGCCGCCATCGGCAAGTGGCACTTGGGCTTCCTCTCCGAGCGCCCCACCCCCACGACTCCCGCCGCGCCTGCCGCGCCCGCGAAAAAATCAAAGATGGGCGACGCCGGTCTGCCCGTCGGCTCGCGCATCATCGGCGGCCCGACCACGCGCGGCTTCGACTACTTCTGGGGCTGCTCCAACGCCCGCACGATGTCCGGCCTCATCGAAAACGACCGCGTCATCGAAAGCCTCCCGCCGATCGAGATGCTCCCGCGCCTCGAGCGCCAAGCCGTCAACTACGTTGCGAATCACGCCGCCGCCGCAAAATCCGGGAAACCATTTTTCCTCTACGTCCCGCTCACTTCGCCGCACACGCCGATCCTCCCGACACCCGAGTGGCAGGGCAAAAGCGGTCTCGGCGCCTACGGCGATTTCGTGATGCAGACCGACGCCGTCGTCGGAAAAATCCTCGCCGCCCTCGACGAACACGGCCTCGCCGCTAACACCCTCGTTATCTTCACCGCCGACAACGGCTGCTCGCCCCAAGCCGGCACGCCCGCGCTCGAAAAACAGGGCCATTTTGCGAGCGCGCAATTCCGCGGCTACAAAGCCGACATTTGGGACGGCGGCCACCGCGTGCCCTTCTTCGCCCGCTGGCCCGGCAAAATCAAACCCGCCTCCACGAGCGCGCAGCTCATCTGCCACGTCGATCTCCTCGCCACCTGCGCCGAGCTCCTCGGCACTACGCTCCCCGCGAATGCCGGCGAAGACAGCGTCAGCATTTTACCCGCGCTCCTCGGCACTGACCGCGCGCCGCTGCACGAAGCCGTCGTCCACCACTCGATCCACGGGATGTTCTCCCTCCGCCAAGGTCCCTGGAAACTCGCCCTCTGCCCCGGCTCCGGCGGCTGGGCCGCACCCCTCGATGCCGCCGCGCGCAAAGCCGGCCTGCCCGAAATCCAACTCTACGATCTCGCCGCCGACCCCTCCGAATCGAAAAACGTCCACGCCGAAAATCCCGTCGTCGTCGCGCGCCTCCGCACGCTGCTCGACCGTTACGTCGCCGAAGGCCGCAGCACCTCCGGTCCTCGCCAACCCAACGACGCCCCCATCGACCTCCTGAAAATCAAAGCCGCCGCCACCCCATGAAACGTCTCCCCACGCCACGCTTCCGCTGCGTTCTCCCTTTCTCTCTGTCTCTCCTGCTCCCCCTCTCTCTTTCCCTCCTTCTCTCCCTCTCAGGCGCCACCGCCACCGCGGCCAACACCAACTCCGCGAAGCCGCCTGCGGTGAGCCCGTCGAACCCGCCTGCGGTGAGCCCGTCGAAACCGAACATCCTCGTCATCCTCGCCGACGACCTCGGCTACGGCGACGTGCAGTGCTACAATCCCACGCGCGGAAAAATTCCCACGCCGCACATCGATCGGCTCGCGACCCAGGGAATGCGCTTCACCGACGGGCATTCCTCATCGGGCGTGTGCTCGCCGACGCGCTACACGCTGCTCACCGGGCGCTATCACTGGCGCACCCGTCTGCAGAGCGGCATCGTCAATGTGTTTGGCGAGCCGTTGATCGCGCCGGATCGCATGACGATCGGCACGCTCGCGCAACAGCACGGCTACCGCACGGCCGCGATCGGCAAGTGGCATCTCGGCTGGGATTGGCCCATCGCCCCTGCGCAGCGCGCGCTATTCCAATTCCCACGCCCGGCCGGTAAGAACGACGGGGCCGCGACCACCGGTGCGCGCGCCCCCAGCCCCGCGCATCTGGCCGCGTGGCGCGAAGTCTTCGCGAAACCCATCGCCGGCGGCCCAACCACGCGCGGCTTCGACACCTACTTCGGCACCGACGTCCCCAATTGGCCGCCCTTTTGTTTCATCGAAAACGACCGCACCCTCGGCCTTCCCTCCGAGTTTCTCCCCGCCAGCGGCCTCGTAAAAAATCAAGCCAGCCTGCCCGGTCCCGCGCTCAGGGACTGGAAGCTCGAAACCATTTTGCCGACGTTGGCCGACCGCGCCGCCGCCTTCATCACCGCTGCCGCCGCGAAGCCCGAGCCGTTCCTGCTCTACCTCCCGCTCACCTCGCCGCACACGCCGATCGCCCCCAACAAAGAGTGGCGGGGCCGGAGCCGCCTCAATCCCTACGCCGACTTCGTCATGGAAACCGACGCCGTCATCGGTCGCGTGCTCGCCGCGCTGGAGCAGAGCGGAGCGGCCGCCAACACGCTCGTCATTTTTACCTCGGACAACGGCTGCGCGCCCACCGCCGACGTCGCCGGCCTGGAGGCGATGGGGCATTTCCCGAGCGGCCCCCTGCGCGGCTACAAAGCGGATGCCTGGGAGGGCGGCCATCGCGTGCCGTTCATCGTCCGCTGGCCCGGCCGCGTGCAACCCGGCTCCGTCTGCGCCCAGCTCGTGCAGCATTCCGATTTCATCGCCACGTTTGCCGACGTGCTCGGCACCCCGCTGCCCGCCCACGCCGGCGAAGATAGCGTGAGCCTCCTGCCCCTCCTGAAAGGCGACGACCGCCCCGTGCGCGCTCACGGCATCAGTGCGTCCGCCCAAGGCACACCCGCCCTCCGCCGCGGTTCGTGGAAATACATCCCCGCCCCCGGCTCCGGCGGTTGGGGTAAAGGCGGCGACCAGTCGCAAGCCGTGCAGCTCTACCATCTCGCGGACGATCTCGGTGAATCCAAAAACCTCGCCGCCGCCCAACCGGAAAAAATCGCCGAGATGAAAGCCCTGCTGGAACAACTCATCGCCGCCGGCCGCAGCACGCCCGGTGCTCCGCAGCAGAATGACGTCGAAGTGAAACGCTATCCCGTCGCGTCCACGGCCACCGCGAAAAAGAAGGCGAAGTAGTTTTTCACCACCTGCCTCCGCCCGACCAAAACCCATTTCCCTGCATTCGCCGTCTCCACCGCTCTAAACTTCCACCGCTCCCTCACCCGCCCTTCCCGATGAAACTCTCCCTCTCCCCGTCCCTCCTTCTCTCCGTCTCTTTTTCCCTCCTTCTCTCCCTCTCCGCCTCAGTCGCCACGGCCGCCTCCGCCGCGAAGCCGCCTGCAGTGAGCGCGTCGAAACCCAACATCCTCTTCCTCTTCGCCGACGACCAGCGCGCCGACACCATCGCCGCCCACGGCAACGCCCACATCAAGACTCCGGTGATCGACGGCCTCGCCCGCGCCGGTGTCAGCTTCCGCAACAACTACGTCTTCGGCGGCAACAGTGGCGCCGTCTGCGTCCCCAGCCGCGCCATGCTCCACACCGGCAAGACGTGGTTCGCGATGAACACCCAGACGCTCGCCGGCGAGAAACTCATGGGCGAACTCCTCGGCGAGCACGGCTACACCACCTTCGGCACCGGCAAATGGCACAACGGCCAGCCCTCCTGGCTCCGCGCCTTCCAGCACGGCGAGAGCGTGATGTTCGGCGGCATGTCCGATCACACCAAAGTCCCGCTCCACGACCGCGGCCCCGATGGCAAAATGGTCGGCCCGCGCACCGGCGCCGGTTTCTCCACTGAGATGTTCGCCGACGCCGCGATCCGCTTCCTCGAAAAACAATCGCCCCAGCCCGACGCGAAACCGTTCTTCTGCTACATCGCCTTCACCGCCCCCCACGACCCGCGCCAGCCCCCGCCCGGCTTCCCCGCCAATTACGCCGCCCGCCCGCCGCTCCCGAAAAATTTCCTCCCGCAGCTCCCCTTCGACAACGGCGCCATGAACGGCGGTCGCGACGAAAACCTCGGCGCCTGGCCCCGCACTGAGGCGATGATCCGCGACCAGCTCGCCGAATACTACGCGATGGTCGAGCACCTCGACGCCCAGATCGGCCGCATCCTCGCCACCCTCAAAGCCCGCGGCCTCGCCGAGAACACCATCATCGTCTACGCCGCCGACAACGGCCTCGCCCTCGGCAGCCACGGCCTCCTCGGCAAACAGAGCGTATTTGAACACTCGATGCGCACGCCCTTCATCATCGGCGGCCCCGGCATTCCCAAAAACAAATCCGTCCAAGCCTTCACCTACCTCTTCGATATTTTCCCGACGCTCTGCGATCTCACCGGCCTCACCCCGCCCGCCGGCGTCTTCGGCGAGAGCGTGCGCCCGCTCTGGACCGGCGCGAAGCCCGCCCTCCGCGACACCGTTTTCCTCCCCTACATCCAAGTCCAACGCGCCGTGCGCGACGACCGCTGGAAACTCATCCGCTACCCGAAGCTCGGCTACAGCCAGCTCTTCGATCTCCAAACCGATCCCAACGAAACCCGCTCCGTCTACGACGACCCCGCCCACGCCGCCCACATCGCGCGCCTCAACACCGCGATGAAAACTTGGCAGCAAAAAGTCGGCGACACCCTCGTCCTCAACGAAACCAGCACCCCGCCCGCGCCGATCGATCTCACCGGCAAAGCCCGCAAAACCGACCAATGGCAGCCCGAGTGGATCGTGAAAAAATACTTCGACCCGGCCAAGTAGCTCCGGCCGGGTGGGCGGGCGCGTCCCCTGGCCAGAGCCTGCCGAACGGCCCGCGCCCGCATTCTCCTCTCCGAGGTGGAGCGCGTTGACCCCAACGCGCTTCCCCCCCCCGCCCGTCCTCCTCTGCACCGCCCGGCCGCAGCGCCAACGCAGCCCCTCCGCCCCCATCTTTCTCTTTCCTCTTTCTCTTTATCTTTCTCCCCCACCGCCTGCGCGCAGCCCCCACGCGGCCGCGCGCTCTCCCGTAGCCGCGCCGCTTCCGGCGCGGTCCGTCCGCGCCCCGTCCGCGCCCTTGACTGCGCCCACCTGTCCACGTTGCCTGCCGCCGTGGAGACGCCCCTCAGCGATCATCCGGCACCGACGCTCACCAGCCCCCGGACCCCACGGCGCAGTGAG
>CALRZR010000229.1:0-12772 GCA_943372705.1 Opitutus sp. GAS368
CCGTGAGTCCCAGCACCCCGAGGATCTTCAGGAGATTGCGCAGGGTGATATTTCCGTAGCCGTTTTCGAAATTCTGGTAGGCCGGCCGGGAAAGGCCGGCCCGGCGCGCCATGTCGACCTGAGACCAATTCTGTTTGAGACGGTGTTGCCGCAGCCCGTCCAAGAACGATCGGACGGCTTCTCGGTCACTTTGCAGCATTGGATCAGTAGACGCTGAGCTTTGATTCATCGCCTACTATAGTAGGTTTTAAACACCATAAATCGAGCTAAAAGCATTTTTAATTGGGCATTAAAAATAGAGAGCTCTTCATGGTCCCGCGCACCATCTAAAACCAGCCCACATGAAAGAGCACGGCACACTTCCACTGCCGAAAACAGCCGCAAATCCGACTCGCCGGTCAAGGTTGGAGCGCAGGCACAGCCGAGCAATACCTTGACGGGCGAAGCCACAATCACGCGGCAGGCAGTGAAGTTATCAGACGCAAGTGCGGTTAGTCACCCAGTCCTTGGTGCGGACCGGTGCGTGGGACTGCGTGACCACGCATGCCTTGACGGTGACTCATGCCCGCACGCTCATATGAAAACCGCTTTTTACTTCGGCGAAATCATGGCGCGCTTCTCGCCGCGGATCATTTGCGGATCGCGCGGGCAATGCCCGGCCTGATGGAGGTAGCATTCGCCGGGGCGGAGGCCAATGCAGCGGTGGCCGTGGCGCGCCTCGGTGGCCGGGCGGAATTTGTATCGGTGCTTCCGCGACGAATGCCTCAATCGCGAGCAACTGTGGGCACTCACCGAAGCACGTGTCGTCATCGAAGACTTCCACCACGACTATAACACGGAGCGTCCACACACCTCGCTCGGCTACGCCTCGCTATGGCGCTTCGCGGCGCGAAACACTTTGGCAATCCCAGGCTCCAGTTCGGACCGCCAAGCCGGTCCGTCCCTCCGCCTGGGATTGCTAACCGCCACCGAAACCATCCCATCAACCAACGGCCCCAACTGACATCAAAGGTGGAGCAGTTCCGGCGTCCCTCTCAGCCCGCGCGAGGCGATTCAACGGGCGATCTGCCTACTCCCAAGACGATCCGCCTAGCTGTTTCTACTAGTTGATTTTGAAAAAAGTTTTTCCTGAGACTCCGGTAGTGAAATGCGCCTCGACAACGCCTGTCGCGAGGGATGGCAATGGGAACTCCCTTCAATCATGCCGCCGCAGGATCCCGAGACCGCCCGCTGGTTCGCCTCCGAGGTGCAACCGCACGAATCGGAGCTGCGTGCGTACCTGCGCTCCAAATTCTCCGCTCACCTCGATGTCGATGACTTAGTCCAAGAAACCTACGCCCGCCTCCTGCAAGCGCGCGAACAGGCTGCGCTACGCTCGCCCAAAGCGTACTTGTTTACGACCGCGCGCAATGCCGCCCTCGATTTCTTCCGCCGACGCAAGATTATCGCAATCGACGGTATAGCAGAACTTGAACTCCTGCCCGTCTTTGAAGATAGGCCCGGTGTAGCCGAGGCCTTCTGCCATGATCAGGAACTCCAACTCCTCGCTGAGGCTATCCAGGCCCTCCCCGAACGCTGCCGACGCGTGCTGACCCTTCGCAAACTTCACGGCCTCTCGCACCGCGAGATCGCCCAGCAACTCGGCATCGCCGAAAACACCGTCAACGCTCAGGTTGCGATCGGTGTGCTGCGCCTGCGCGATTACCTGCGCACTCACGGCCTTACGAAGGGCGGCCAGCCATGAATTTCGATTCAAGCACTTCAGGTGACACGCCGAAGGCCGAGCTTATCGAGGCCGCCGCCGCGGCTTGGCTCAGCCTGCGCGACCGCGGCATGAACGCCGCCGAGACCACCCAGTTCATGCAGTGGATGCAGCAGGATCCGCAGCATGCGATCGTCTTCGCTGACCTAGATCGCGTGTGGCAAGACTTCGACCGCCTAGGTGCCGTGTCGGCACGGCCGACCGTCGCGGCCGCCCCCGACGCCGACCTGCTCGCCCCGCGCGTCCGCTCGCGGCCCCACCGCTCATTGGTGTGGGGCTTCCTCGGAGCCGCGGCAGCCGCCGCGATTTTAATGCTGGCCGTTGCGCAGCTCCGCACGCCGCGTCACACGGCCGAGACCGCCGTGGGCGCATTTCAGAAACTCGACCTTCCAGACGGCACTGTCGCGCAGCTCAACACCGACTCGGCGATCGATATCGCCTTCACTGCCAATGCACGCCGCGTGCACCTCGTGCGTGGCGAAGTCTTCTTTCACGTGACTAAGGACCCAGCGCGGCCCTTCATCGTGACAGCGGGGCCGGTGGCGGTCCGGGCCGTAGGCACTGCGTTCAATGTGCGGTACGACCTGACGGGGATTGAGGTTTTGGTTACCGAAGGTAAGGTTCAAGTCAGCGATGCGGACAAGGGCCGTTCGCTGCTCGCATCCACCGACGGAGGGACGGTTGCACCGTTGCTGATCGCGGGCGAGCGTGCGCTCGTGCCTGTACGGGCATTCGACTTGGCGCCGGCCGCGGCGAACGTAGTGAAGGTGACCGACTCGGGCGTGCAGCGTACTTTGGCGTGGCAGGAGCGCCGGCTGGAGTTTGACGCAGCGTCCCTCGCCGCAGTCGTCCGCGAGTTCAACCGGTACAACCGCACCCGGCTTGTTATCGTCGACGAGCAACTCGCAGCCAAGCGATTCAACGGCACCTTCCGCGCCGACGGCTACGAGTCGCTGGTGCGACTGCTTGAAACCGATTTCGGCGTTACCGCCGCACGCAGCGAGGGCGTGATCGAGTTGCGCGTCCGTCGCTGAGCGCGACGGACGAACAGATCCCCCCCACGCGTTATGGCCGCAAAGAGATCGGCAGAATCTCTTCTCCCACGACATGAGTCGAAGTCGCATCGGGTAGGCGGCTTACTCACTCCGGGCGGGAAAAAGCGAAGACGAGTCTTTCCAAGTATTCCGGGGTGGCCGTGGGCATTGCTCGTCCGCATCGCTGCGTGCGTCCGGGACAGATTCAAGAATCTTTTAGTAGTTCTTTGCGCGCCACTCGTCTGCCCCAGTAACCCTGCTTCCTCGGGTTCCGCACATTCGAAGATGAAACCCCTGCCGCCCTCCCGTCCGTACGGTCCGCGCCCCTACCTCGCGGCGTGGTTCCGCCATTCGCTCAGTGCGGCGGTGGGCCTCGGCCTGTTTTTTCCGGCGGCACTTGTCGCCGCATCTTCTTCCGCGCAACGCACCTTCGATATCCCGGCTGGTGATGCCGCCAAAACCCTGAAGCTGTTTGCAGCCCAGTCCGGCGAGCAACTCCTCTACTCGCCCGACGATGTGGGTGGAGTGCGGACCCACGCCGCGCACGGCGAATTCACATCGATCACTGCACTCGAACACATGCTGGAGCGCACCGCGCTCAAGGCACGGCAGGACGAAAAGACAAAGGCTATCGCTATCACCGTGAGTACGCCTTCACGCGGCCCGCCGGCGGCCGCACCCGACCCTCAGCCCGCTTCGCCCAAGACTGCTCAACCCAAACAAACCGAATCTCCTCCTGTGAAGAACCGTAACGTATTCTCTCTTTTCGCCGCCTGGCTCGCCGCCGGCGCTGCGATCGACGCCCAGACGATCTCCGCTTCGCAGTCGGACAAGGCGATGGTGCTGAGCCCGTTTACCGTTTCGTCCGAACGCGACACCGGCTACCAGGCGTCGAACACGCTCGCCGGCACCCGCCTCAACACGCCCGTTAAGGACCTCGGCGCCTCGCTCTCGATCTACACCAAGGACTTTATCCGCGACCTCGGCGTGACCAGCGCCAACGAACTCCTAGTCTATGCGACCAACATGGAGGCGGCCGGTCCGTCGGGCAACTACTCCGGGGCGACGGGCGACATCAACTCCACCGGCTTCGTGGGCGAGGGCAGCCGGAGCTCGCCCCAGAACGCCACCCGCACCCGCGGGCTCGCGACGCCCAATCTCACCGCGGACCTTTTCACCACCGCGGTCCCGCTCGACACCTACAACACTGAGTCGGTCTCCGTCATCCGTGGGCCCAATGCCGTGCTCTTCGGCGCGGGCAGCCCTGCCGGCGTGATCGAGCAGTCGCTAATCCGGCCGCTGCTGTCGCGCGACCAGAACCGCGTCGAGGTGCGCGCCGGCGATAACGAGAGCTTCCGCTCCTCCCTCGATCTCAATCGCGTGCTCAAGCCTGGCGCCCTCGCGTTTCGCCTCGCCGGGGTCTATGATAACAACCGCTACGACCAGCGCCCCTCTTTCGAGGAGAAGAAGCGCCTCTTTGGCGCCGTGACGTGGCAGCCCACGCGCTCCACCGTCGTTCGCGGCAGCTTCGAGACCGGCAACACCCGCGCGAACCGGCCCCTCGCCGTGCTGCCGCTCAACAGCATCGCGGCCGAATGGTACGCCGCTGGCATGCCCGTGGAGGACTGGCGGCAGTTCGACGATCCCGCCCGCAATCCCAACGCCGCAGCGCAGAACGGCGCCAACCAACGCCCGTTCACCATCGGTCAGGGTCAGCTCTTTACCTCCATCGCCACCGTCTATTCCAATCCCAGCGCCACGACGCCGGACATGGCGTTTCTGACCGCGATGCCGAACACCACGGTAAACGCTGCCTACAGCGTCCGGGGAAATCTTTTTCATCCCACGCTCAATCGCGACTCCGCTTCGGATTCCCAGCTCTTCGTCAGCACGCTCAACACGCAGGAGATTCCCGCCGGTTTCTGGCCCGGCGGCGTCAAGCCCGCCGGCCTGAAGCTACAGGGCTTCACCGACCTCGCCGCCTACGACTGGCGCAAGCACAACATGGATGAGAGCGGGCGTCAGGGTGACACTTTCCGCACCTTCAGCGTCACGCTCGAGCAGCGCGCGCTCAACGACCATGTGGGCGTCGAGCTCTCCTTCTTCCGCCAGCGTTTCAACAACCGCGCGAAGAATCCCGGCCCCACCGCGCCCAACGGCGCCCACGTCCGCATCGATACCACCGTCACGCTGCCCGACGGCACGGCCAACCCCAACTTGGGCCGCCCGTTCTTCGTCTTTGGCCAGTCGAATTTTTTCAACAACAACACCGAGCGCGAATCACGCCGAGCCACCGTTTACGCGCGCTACGATTTCAAGGAGCTGTCCCCGTCGTGGGGCAAGTGGCTCGGCCGCCATACGGCCACCGGCCTATTTGAGGAAGCCGCCAACCAGACGCTGAACGTCACCTACCGCATGCGCCTCACTGGCGATCTGATCGACACCCTCGAGCCCAACAATCTCGCTGGTTTCAACCACCGGGCTCCAATCGTGGTCTACGTGGGGAACTCAATTCTCGGCGGCCAGCCGCTCCGGCTCGAGTCGATCCGCATTCCCGAGATCACCAGCCGGATCGTCGTGCCGCCCTTTAACTACTTCAACGCCGCGCAGGGCTCGCCGGCGCAGGGCGAACTCGCGCGCGGCACGACGTCCATCACCGAGATCCTCGCCGGCGGCTCCGCGTTTCGCGATGTCGTGCGCGGCAAGGCGTCCGTCCTCCAGAGTTATTGGCTCGACGACCATCTCGTGACGGTGGGCGGCATCCGGCGGGACGATGACTTCTTCCAGAGCAACACGGTCAACTTCAACCCCGCGCAGCCCGACAAGGTTTTCTACGGACTCGATGAGTTCAAGTATCCCCGCGTGCCTAGCCGCCGCACAGGTGCCCAGACAAAGAGCGCGAGCGCCGTGCTCCGCTGGCCCCAGAAACTCGTTCGGCTGCCGCAGGGCGCCGACCTAAGTGTCTTCATCAACCGTTCCGACAACTTCAATCCCAGCAGCACGCGCGTCGACGTGTTCGCCACGCCGCTCGAGTCCCCGCAGGGACGCACCCGCGAGTATGGCCTGAACCTCTCGCTCTGGCAGGAGCGGCTCATCCTGCGCGTGAATCGCTTCGAGTCGTCGGTTGCCGGCCAGTCATTTACTCCGGCCGCCTACAATCCCGCCTACAACCAGGCGACCCTGTCGGCTGCCGCCACGTGGGAACGCGAGCGCAACCTCAATCCCGGCATCGACCGCTCCGCCGACATCGCGCTCCTGTTCTCGGCCCTGCCCGCAAATTTCCGCAACCTCTACCAATACACCGTCACCGGATCCGCCTCCGCCGGAAACATTTCCAGCGGCGTCAACACGCTGGCGGTTTCTGGCGTCACCGACACGACCGATTTCGAGGCCAAGGGCACCGAGATAGAACTGGTGTTCAACCCCACGCGGCGCTGGCGGATGCTCGCCAACATCTCCAACCAGGACACGGTCCAGTCGAACATCGCGCCCAACACCCGCGCGTACGTGAAGCTCATGCAGCCCGTGTGGGACCGGCTCGCGAATGTGCCGCTCGGCAACTACCCGCAGGGCCATGTCCTCGGCACGCCGCTCCCCGCCAACGTCCAGACCCTCGGCCAGTACGTGCTCGCGAATGTCCTGACTCCGCTCGCCACCACGCTCGCCGCGGACGGCGTCTCGTCGGCCGAGCAGCGGAAGTGGCGCGCCAATTTCGTAACCAACTACACGTTCAATCCCGAGGGCCGGCTGCGCGGCTGGAGCCTCGGCGGCGCCGTGCGCTGGCAGGACAAGGTCGCCATCGGCTACCCCGCGAAATACGTGCCGAGTGCCGACGGCCGCAGCCTCAGCGTCGCGCTCGACCTCGCGCATCCCTACTACGACAAGGCCCAGCTGTCTCTGGACTCGTGGCTCGGCTACACTCGGTCGATCTGGCAGAAGCGCATCCAGTGGACCGTCCGCGTGAACGCCGTGAACCTCGTCGCCGACCAGCAACTCATCGCCATCACCGCGCAACCGTGGGGCGCCCCCGCCCAGATGCGCGTTCCACCCGAGCGCCGATGGTATCTTACGAATACCTTCGGATTCTGACGGCCGTGCGGAGGGCACGGTGGGCGGCCGGGCAAGCGCTGGCGGCGAGCTTCGTCGCCATGCTCTCCGCGTACCTCGACCGGCTGCTGCCGGCCATTCCCGTCGCCCGCGTGCTTGCGGCGGTCCACTCCGCGCAGGAGCCCTCGGGTAACTTAGTACCGCGGAGCAGGCCCGATCGATCGATGCTAATGACCGGATCCGTACAGGTGCTCACGGATTTCTCCAACGAGCCCGCTTCCACGTGGGACCTCTACGGCCCCAAAGCCAAAGAGCCCGGCACCTTCGCCTACAACTGTCTCATGGCCCGCCGCCTCGCCGAACGCGGCGTGCGTTTCACTCAAGTTTTCCTCCGCAGCTGGGACAACCACAGCCTACTACCCGAAAATATCAAAACGCTCTGCGAAGATTCCGACCGCCCCACCTACGGCCTCATCACCGACCTCAAACGCCGCGGTCTCCTCGACGACACGCTCGTCATTTGGGGCGGCGAATTCGGCCGCACCGTCTATTCCCAAGGCACGCTCAAGCCCAACGATTACGGCCGCGACCACCACCCGCGCTGCTTCAGCATGTGGATGGCTGGCGCCGGTATGAAACCCGGCCTCAGCTACGGTCAGACCGACGATTTCTCCTATAACATAGTCAAAGACCCCGTTCACATCCGCGACCTCCACGCTACGATCCTGCACCAATTCGGCCTGGATCACGAACGGCTCTCCTTCAAGTTCCAAGGCCTCGACCAGAAACTCACCGGCGTCCTCCCCGCCAAGGTCATCACTGATTTGCTCGCCTGATCGCCCCGCGTCGCCCCGCGCATGTTAAAATTTTTTCCGCTACTTCTCGTCGTCGCCCTCGTGCCCGCGCCCGCCGCGCCGGCACCGGCACCGGCGCCGATCGATTACACCCACGACATCCGCCCGATCCTCGCGGAAAACTGTTTTTACTGCCACGGCCAAGACGCCACCAAACGCAAAGCCAAGCTTCGCCTCGACACCCGCGAAGGCCAACTCGCCAACGACGTCGTCGTCCCCGGCCAACCCACCGAAAGCGAACTCATCGCCCGCATCCTCTCGACCGAAGAGGACGAGCAGATGCCCCCCGCCGATTCCCACCGCATCCTCACCCCCGCGCAAAAAGATACCCTACGCCGCTGGGTCGCCGAAGGCGCGCCGTTCACGCCGCATTGGACGTTCTCCGCCCCGACACGCCCGACGCCGCCCGCCGTCCGCGGCGAAAACTGGATTCAAAATCCCATCGACCGCTTCGTCCTCGCCCGCCTCGAAACCGAAAAATTGGCCCCGTCGCCCGAGGCCCCGCGGGCGACGTTGATCCGCCGCGTCAGCCTGGATCTCACCGGCCTCCCGCCCACGCCCGCCGAACTCGCTGCCTTCCTGGCCGACAAAAAACCCGGCGCCTACGAACGCCTCGTCGATCGCCTGCTCGCCTCCCCGCACTACGGCGAACGCATGGCGCTGCCCTGGCTCGATGCCGCGCGCTACGCCGATTCCAACGGCTTCCAGCAAGACGGCGACACCTTCCAGTGGATCTGGCGCGACTGGGTCGTCCGCGCCCTCAACGCCAACCAACCCTTTGACCAATTCAGTATTGAGCAACTCGCCGGCGACCTCCTGCCCAATCCCACCATCGACCAACGCATCGCCACCGCGTTCAACCGCAACCACCTCCTCAACGGCGAGGGCGGCGCCATCCCCGAAGAACAGCGCCACGTCACCCTCTTCGACCGCGTCGACACCACCGCCACCAACTGGCTCGGCCTCACCGTCGCCTGCGCCCAATGCCACGACCACAAATTCGACCCCATCACCCAGCGCGATTATTACTCGCTGCTCGCGGCGTTTAACAACGTGCCCGAAACCGGCCTGGTCGGCGGATCTTCTTACAAAGTTCGTACCGCCGCACCCGTGCTCGACCTCGCCACGCCCGAACACAAAGCCCAACTCGCCGCCGTCGAAGCCCGCCTTGCCGCCCTCAAATCCGACGAACTCCTCGTCAAGCTCCGCAGTGATTGGGAAGCCCAGATCGCCACCGACCAAACCTTTCCTGTTCCCGCCCTCCGCGCCACCGCCGCCCTCCCGGCGAAAGAACGCCCCGAGCTCGAAAACGGCGACCTCCGTCGCTACTTTTTCAAACACGGCCTCGCCAAGGTCCATCCCGAGCTCGCCCAGCTGCTCGCCGATCTGGCCCGCCTCAAAGTCGACGACTACCCGCGCGTCATGGTCATGGAAGACAGCAAACCCCGCGACACGTTCATCCTCGACCGCGGCAACTACGAGACGCCGCTCGATAAAGTTTCCTTCGCGACGCCCGAGTTTCTCCCGCCGCTCCCCGCCGATGCGCCGCGCAACCGTTTGGGCCTCGCGCGCTGGCTCATGAGTCCCGCGCAACCGCTCACCGCCCGCGTCATCGTCAACCGCCATTGGCAGACGTTCTTCGGCCTCGGCCTCGTCAAAACCAGCGAAGACTTCGGCGTGCAAAGCGACGCGCCCGTTCACCAAGCCTTGCTCGACTGGCTCGCCGTAGAATACCGCGACGGCGGCTGGAACACCAAAGCGCTCCATCGCCTCATCGTCACCAGCGCCACCTATCGCCAATCTTCCCGCGTCACACCCGCGCTACTCGAACGCGACCCCGAAAATCGCCTCTACGCGCGCGGCGCCCGGATTCGTCTGCCCGCGATGGTGATCCGCGATCAAGCCCTCGCCGTCTCCGGCCTCCTCGTCGATCGCCTCGGCGGCAAACCCGTTTATCCTTACCAACCCGCCGACATCTGGGACTCGCTCGCGATCACCAAAGAGCGCGACTTCACCTACCCGCAGTCCAGCGGCGAAGACCTTTACCGCCGCAGCCTCTACACGTTTTGGCGCCGCACCGTAGCGCCTTCCAACATGTTCGACGCCTCCGCGCGCAACACCTGCAAGGTCCGCACCGCGATCACCAGCACGCCGCTGCACGCGCTCACCACGCTCAACGACCCGACCTTCATCGAGGCCGCCCGCGCCCTCGCCGCCCGCACGCTCCGCGCCGCGTCCTTCCGCGAGACGCGCCTCGCGCACGCCTTCCGCCTCGTCCTCGCGCGCGAACCCGATGCCGCGGAGAAAAAACTGCTCCGCACCAGCCTCGAAAAACAACTCGCCCGCTTCACCACCGATCCCGCCGCCGCCCAAGCGTTTCTCACGGTCGGCGCCATCCCGCGCGATCCGGCGTTCTCCACCGCCGAACACGCCGCGTACACCGCCGTCTGCCTCGCGCTCCTCAACCTCGACGAAACGCTGACCAAATCATGAACCCTCTCAGCGAAGCGCACCTCCAACTCACCCGCCGTCAATTTTTTGGCCGCAGCGCCACCGGCATCGGCGCCGCCGCGCTCACCTCGTTGCTCAACCCCGACGCCCTCGCCGCGCTCACCGCCTCCGGCAACGGCCTCCCGCATTTCGCGCCCAAGGCCAAACGCGTGATTCTCCTCTGGCAGGGCGGCGGCCCGTCCCAAGTCGATCTCTTCGATTACAAACCGGGCCTCGAAAAACTCCGCCTCCAAGAACTCCCCGATTCGGTCCGCAGCGGCAATCGTCTCTCGACGATGACGGCGTCGCAGAAAAAATTTCCCATTCTTCCGGCGCTGAAACCGTTCAAGCAGTACGGCCGCTCCGGGCGTTGGCTGAGCGAGTTGCTCCCGCACATCGGCGGCTTGTCCGACGAGATGTGTCTCATCCGCTCAATGCGTACCGAGGCCGTCAACCACTCGCCCGGCGTCACGTTTTGCCTCACTGGCTCCCAGATTCCCGGCCGCCCGAGCATGGGCTCGTGGCTCACCTACGGCCTCGGCTCGCTCGCGGCCGATTTGCCGTCGTTCGTCGTCATGACTTCCTCTGACCGCGAAAAAACCTGCGGCCAACTTTTCTACGAACACTACTGGGGCAGCGGCTTCATCCCCTCTAAATTCCAAGGCGTGCGCCTCCGCAGCGAGGGCGAACCCGTCCTCTACCTCAACGACGCCCCCGGCCTCGACCGCGCCCAGAAACGCGCTCTGCTCGACGACATCGCCAGTCTCAATCACCACCAACTCGATCTCCACGGTGACCCCGAGACCGACACCCGCATCGCCCAATACGAGATGGCGTTTAAGATGCAGGCGAGCGTCCCCGGTCTGCTCGAGCTCGACAAAGAATCTCCCGCGACCCTCGCCAGCTACGGTCCCGACGTGAACCGCCCCGGTAGTTACGCGCGTAATTGTCTGCTCGCCCGTCGCCTCGCCGAACGCGGGGTACGTTTCATCCAACTCATGCACGGCGGCTGGGACCAACACCGCAATCTCTCCACGCAACTCGAGATCCAGTGCCGCGACACCGATCAACCCACCGCCGCTCTCATCCACGACCTCAAACAACGCGGCCTACTCGAAGACACGCTGGTGATTTTCGCGGGTGAATTCGGCCGCACCGTTTTTGTGCAAGGCGACATCACCAAACGCGACGGCCACGGCCGCGATCACCTCGGCTCCGCATACAGCACGTGGATGGTCGGCGCCGGCGTGAAACCTGGCATCGCCTACGGCGAGACCGACGACTTCAGTTACAACGTCGTCAAAGACCCCGTTCACATCCACGACTGGCAAGCGACGATCCTCCACCTCCTCGGCATCGACCACCAACGCCTCACCTACCGTTACCAAGGCCGCCAATTCCGCCTCACCGATGTCCACGGCGAAGTGCTCCGCGGCCTGCTCGCCTAAACCCTTTTTATTCCCCTCAATCCCAACTCCAGCCCCTCCTCCCCTATGCAAACTCGTCGTTCCTTCCTCACTCAAGTCGCCGCCACCGCGGCCGTCAGCGCGTTCTCCGCGCCGTTCATCCGCGCCGCCGATAAAGCCGGCTCCGGCCAGGTATGATCGCCTGCAGCGACCGCCTCAACTAAAGGCATTTCTAAGAGCTCCCGATGATCAACACCGACTCTGGCCGAATCAATCGACGTCAATTCTTGCAGACCGGCATGACTGCTGCGGCAGCCTGCGGTGTCTTTGGACCGCGACGCGTGATGGGCGTGGAGGCCGGGTCATTCCCACCCGTGCGCCAGATCACGCGCGGGCCGAAATTCCATTGGTTCGGATACTACGACAAACTACAGTTCTCGCCGGACAATCGCTTCGTGCTCTGCAACCGCGTCGACTTTGAGCACCGATCACCGAGCGCAGCCGACGTCATCGAAGTCGGTATGATCGACCTGCACGAAAAGGACCGCTGGATTCCGCTGGGGACGTCGAAAGCGTGGTGCTGGCAACAAGGCTGCATGCTTCAATGGATTCCAGGCACCGCATCGAAAGTGATCTGGAACGACCGGGAAAGAGACCGCTTTGTGAGCCATATCCTGGATGTGGCAACGGGCGAAAGAAACACCCTGCCCAGCCCGATCTATGCGCTCAGCCCCAAGGGGAAGGAGGCCGTGTCCTGTGATTTCGCCCGCGTTGCCGACTGCCGTCCGGGCTATGGTTACGCTGGGGTCCGCGATCCGTTTTTCGACGACATGGCGCCCGCCGGCAGCGGCATCACGCACGTCAATTTGGAAACTGGAGCGGAAAGACTGATCATCACCCATCGGCAGCTCGCCACACTCGGGGAAGTGATTGAAAATCGACCCGACTCCAAACACCACGCCTATCACCTGCTCTGCGGCCCCGATGGAAAACGCTTCATCCTGCTGCATCGCTGGACTCAACCGCAAAACCGGCAGCTCTCCCGTCTAATCACCAGTGCCATGGATGGGAGCGATGTTCGAATCGTAATACCGAACGGATTTGCTTCTCATTTCATCTGGCGGGATGCCACGCACATTCTTTCCCAGGCCAAGGGTTGGCTTGGACATGAGGGCTGGG
>CALRZR010000230.1:0-12659 GCA_943372705.1 Opitutus sp. GAS368
TCTGTGCCGCCGTCACGTCTCCAGCCCGCGGCGTGTGCACGATCACATCGCGCGCCGTGAGCGCCGTGCGTTCCGCGTCCGGGAAAAGCACCTTCGGTTGACCCGCCGTCCACTCGGCCTGACTCACCCGGCGGGTCTCGTTCACAAACACAAACGTCCCCTTCTTGTTTCCGATCACGACATCCGGCCGACCGTCGCCGTTCACGTCACCGAGCCCGACCTGCCGCCCCACGCCCGAATCGTCGTCGATCAGGTGCGGCACCCAATCGACCGCGCCGCCATCCCGCCGCACAAGCTTGAACCAATACAGCACCGCGGGCGCCTTGCTCTCCGGCGCGCCCGTCGGCCCATGCGCCCAAAAACATTTTCCCGTCACGATGTCCTTCAATCCGTCTCCATCCACATCGACGAGTTCCACCGCGTGGATCTCCGAAAATACCACGCCGTAGCGGTTCTCGCGCGGCTGTTGGTTCATAAAAATATGCGGCTTAAACGTCATCTCGCCGTCAGCACTCCGTTCCGCGAGTTGCTCATACCACGCGAGCCCGTAGCCATGCGCCGCGAGCGCCGTGACCACATCCGTCCGCCCGTCGCCGTTCACGTCGTAGGCAAACATCTGCGCCGCCGCCGGCGCGAAAAAATATTTGTGCAACCGCCACGCCGGCGCCCCCGCCAACGACGCCGGTTGCTCAAACCAGCCGTCTTTGAACAACACGTCCGCTCGCCCGTCACCGTTCATGTCACCCACGCCCAACCCGTGGGTGTAACGCTGCCACGTCCCGCCGGCCGAGATCGCCGAAAACACCCATTTCGCCCCGGGATTTTTCGCGTCATAGCTCGCGTATCCGAAATTCCCTTTGTGCACGCACACGATCTCCGGTTTTCCGTCGCCCGTCAGATCAACGAACGTGGGTGACTCGTTGTCGACTTCGTCGAGCACTGTGTGCCGCGCCCATCGTTTGTCGCGACCGGCCGGGTTGACGTAAAGATACGCCGGCGTATGCGGCAGCCCGTAAGTGAGCACGTCGTTCCACCCGTCGCCGTCGAAGTCGTGCACAAACGCGAAAAAATTGTCCGTCGAGTAGGCGTTCTTTTTCCCAAACCCGCCCTCGAAGCCCGGTAGCGTCTGCTCCGAGCCATCCGCCTCCTTTACCTTGAAGGTCGTCTTGGGCGCGTAAAGTTCGTGCCGTTTCGTGAAGTCCGGCCCTTCCCACCAATACGGCCCGCACACCGCATCCGGTTTCCCGTCGCGGTTCAGGTCACCGAACGCCGCCCCTTCGCTCCAGTAGTATTTTTCCAGATGCAGTTTCTTGAACGTCGTCAACGTAGGCTCGGCCGCACCGGCCGACACCGCACAGAGGGGTAGCACTGCACGCAGCAGTTTGTTCGGGGTCATACCGCACCGTGGTGCGTCGCCCCGCCCGTTTCAAGCCGCCGCTCAGCCGGACTCATGCAGTTGGAGGCAGAGGAGCGACGCGAGATGGTGAGCAGATTTCAGTCGAGGAAGCCCGACGCATGCCCGGAGGGCCTGTGGAGCGGCTGACGCAAACTGAAAGGTGCCGCCAGATCGCCTCGATCCGACCCGATCAACTGCATGAGTCCGGCTCAGGCCAGCAATTCCCCGATCGCCGCGCGCAACTGGCCTTCCGTCTCGGGCGCACAAAACGCGAAATCCACCTCGTAGCCGCCCGCCGGAAACTCAGCCTTCGTCGGAATATACCACGGCCCGCCGTCGCCATACGCCGCCACCGCCACCATCCTGCCCGGTCGCAGCGACTGCGCGAATAGCTGGTAGTCCACAAACGGCTCCGCCGGCAGAAACAGCATCGCCACGTCATCGAGGTGCAGTGCGCCGAGCACAAAGGGCACGCGCCGCGCGCAGCGTTCGATCAGCGCGAGTTTGAACGCCGGCCGCATCCTCATCGCCGGCGCGTCGCTGCGCACGTCCATCAGTTCCCGCAGCGCGCCGAGGCCCAACGCCGGATTCGGTTGCGCCAACCACTCCGCCGTCCGCCACGTCGCCCGCCGCAGCGGCACTGGCCGCAAGGTCGCCTCCGCCGCCACGATTCCGCGGTAGATCCGCTCCGTGAGCTGCACGCGCGCTGCCGGTGTGCCGTCGTTGTATTTGCCAGCCGCAATATTTCCCGCGCAGCCCGTGAAGTAGAGATGCGTGCAATCCGGTTCCTCGCGTTGACGCCGCTTCCTCGCCAGCCCGCAAAAATCACTGCTCACCCGCCCGTCGCCGTAGTAACTCATCGGATGCGTCGCGTAGCTGTGACACGCCGCCACCTTCGTCGCCCCATCGTAAAACGCCACCGTGCGCAGCAGCGGATCGATCATCCCCTCGGGCAACGCCGCCAGCACGGGATCGGTGCACTTACTCCCGCGCATCGTTTTAATCCGCCCCGCCGCGTCGCGGTCCACGCGTCGATTCGACGCCACGTGCTCCACGCGCGCACTGCCCGCCGCGACGTGCGTCACCGACCGCGCCCGTGGCAGCGCCGCCGTCAACGCCGCGCTCACGCCAACGACACAACGCCGGAAAAATTCCGGCTCATAAACCCGCGGCAAATCCCGCTGCTTAGCAACCAACGCCGCCGCCGCCGGGCACACCAGCGGCGCGTTGTGTTGATGCACACACTGCACCGCAACCCGGTCCGGTGTCGTGCCCGCTGCCGCCGCGAGCGCCTGCCGCCACTCGAGGTGCGCTTCGTTGAGCAGTCCCGTCCAATCCACCACACAAATGACAATCGGCGCCCCCGCCCCGAGCAGCACGAGCCCGATGGCCTCCAGAGAATCCTCCACGTCGACCACCGGCTTGATCCAACCTCCGCACAGCGAGTGCCCCACCGGCGGCGTCACATCGCAGCGAAACGTCGCCACGCGCAATCCCCCCGCACCCACTGCACCGCACACACCCGGTGCCAGCGTCGCCAACGCCCCGACCGCCATACTCTGTTGCAGAAAATCGCGTCGTGTCGTGATCGGCATAAATTTTCTCTCCGCTCGTCAGCCAACACATCCGCCTTGCTCCGTGACCTTTGTGTCCGAGCTCCGTGTCCTCTGTGGCTCCTGCCTTGGTTTCATCGGTGCGTATTCCAATTTCCGCTACGGCTTCAACGTCTGGATCCACTCCACCATCAGGCGCAGTCCCGCCGCATCGCCGACGCGCGAAACCACCGGCGGCATCTGCCCCTGCCCGCGCACTCCCATGCGCGGCACCAGCACGCTGCGCCCGGGCGCGCCCGGCGCGATCACCCGCGCATCCGCAAGTCCGAAGTCGCCGTGCTGCACCGGCTCACCCACCGCGTGCATCCGGTCCAGCGGTGTCGTCCACTCGAAGTCCATCGCGCTGTTCCCTCCGCCCGACGGCGCGTGGCAATGCCCGCAGTTCACCGCGAGGTAACTCCGCGCTCGCTGCTCCAACGTCGCCCCGGCCTCACCCACCGCTGCAAACTTCTTCAACTGCTCCGGGCTCCGCGACAGCAGCCCCGAGTTCACCGGCTGTCGTTGATCCGCGAGCGCACGCCCCACGCCTCGCCGCCCGCCATCCGTAGTGCGTCGCATCCGCTCAAAACGCCCCGCGTCCACCCGCAACAGTCCCATCGCCTCCCACCGCGCGAGCTGGTCACCGCGGTTCAACTGCGCCTCGTGCAGCGCCAGCGCAAAATTCGCCTCGCGCGTGTGGCACATCATGCACTCCGCGCGGCTCGGCACGCGCCACGGTTGCCCATTCGCCAAAACGATATCCGCACCGCCTTTTTTCACGAGCACCGCATCGCGCTGATCGCTCTGCCAACGAAAAGTATAGCCCGCCCAATCGTCCTGCTGCTTCACGAGCACGCGCGTCTCGATCCGCCGTCCGTCGTGCTCCAGCGTCTGCGCCAACACCGTGTCGTCCGGCACCTCCCACGTTTTTGTCGGCATCACGTCCAGTTTCGCCCCGGCCGGCAGCGCCACATGATGACGCCCGCTCGCTCCGTCGTGCCACCCCGGCGCATTGATCTCGTAGGCCAACACCCCCGGCGCCACCCGCAGCGTGGCCGTATCCGCAAACAACCCCGTCTCGCTCAACTTGTCCGGAAACGCCGCGACCACCTCGCCCCGCTTTACCGCGCGGCTCAGCTGATAAATGCCTCCCGCCGTCTTCGCGTTCGCCCGCGCGCTGCCATAGTCCGCCAACAAAATCTCCCCGTCCGCGCCGGCCGTTACGTGCGTGAGCGCCAGCGGCGTGTCGACGAGCTCGCGACACCATTCAACTTTACGGTCCACATACTTCGCCGCCCACACGCGGCCCGTCCCGAAATCGCCAAACACATACGCGCCCTCCAGCTCCGGAAATTGCCGCCCGCGATACACCACGCCGCCCGTCAACGAGCGAAACTCAGCATGCGAAAACTCAATCGTGGGCGGCGTCGGCGCGTGCGGTCCCGGCTTCACGCCCGCGCGATGTCGATGACTCCCCTCCAGCAGCGCCCAGCCGTAGTTCGCACCGCGCTGCACCACGTGCGCATACTCCCACGCATCCTGCCCGTTCTCACCCACCCAGAGTTGGCCACTCGTCGCATCAAACGTGAGCCGCCACGGATTGCGCAGCCCATACGCCCACGTCTCCGGCACAAACCGCGCTTCGCCGACAAACGGATTGTCCGCCGGCACCGCGTAGTTTTTTCCCGGCGCCGGCTGATCGACGTCGATGCGCAGAATCTTCGACCGCATCGAACCCGGGTCCTGCCCCACACCGTCGCGATCGTTGTTCGACGTGCCGTCACCGCTCGTCACAAACAATTTTCCATCGGCGCCAAACGCGAGTCCGCCACCGTTGTGGCCGTCGCTCGGCCATTCGATGATGACGCGCCGTGTCTCTGGGTCCGGCCGGCCTTCGCGCACAGTGTAGCGCACCACGCGAGACGATCTCGGCCGCTTCGACTGCGGCCCGTTGGCTCCGAGAAACACCCAGCCATTCTCCGCAAACCGCGGATGAAAAATCACGCTCGTCACCTGTTCGTCCGGCGTGAGCAACGTCTCGGCTTCGCTGCCGTCACCGTCGCGCCGCACGCGCCCGATCCTCATTGCCCCGCCGCGCCCACCCTCCTGGTCGACGAACCACAGCCACTCGCCCCCCGGCGCCGGCACGAGCGCCACCATCGAGCCCGCCGCGAGCCGGAGCCACGCCCGTTCCGTCGCAAACGCCGCCGCCGCGTCCGGACTCCCCCTCAGCCGCGTGTTGTTCCAACCCACGCGCGGTATCGGCTCCGGCCCGACAAACCGCAGCGCGCCATATTCCCCGGTGCGATGAAAACTCGGCTGCGTCAGCGGTGCCGTGCTCGACAACTCCTGCGCCGGGCCCGTCCCGTTCACGCGCGTCAGCGTCGCCCGCCACACCTCGCCCGGCGCCGGTCGCCCGCCCGTCGCCGCCAGGTCCGACCACGGAATCCGCGCCTCCACCGCCCAACCCGTGTCGCGGTCTCCGGCCACATTCAGTGTGCCGCGCAGCGCGACTTTCGCGTCCACGTGAAACACCCCGCGCCGCAACTGCGCGCGGTCCTTCCGGCTCTCCGCATTCGGGAAAAACGCGTCCACGACCGCCCCAAACGGATTCACCTCAAACTCGTAGTAGCCCGCGTGCGCCTCCGAGGGCTTCAGAAAAATCTCCACGACGTCGTTCTGCCACATCGGCCCGTCGTGTTCGCGCACCGTCGCCGTGATCTCCGCGTCGTCCATTTCCGAAAAAAAATACAACCACTCGCGGTCCCAGAGCAGCCGCACCCGCGTCCCTTCGCGCGCCCGTGGCGCACCCGCCACCCATGGTTGGCCGAACCCATCTACGACCGTCGCGCGCTTCCACACCGCTTCGTCAGCCTTTCCGTCGATCACTGGAGGCACGTCCGCCCAACGACACTCCATCTCGCCGGCCGCCTCGGCCGCGCACGCGACCGCCACCGAAAACATCCACCAAAATGAAAATTTTGCAGCGCATCGCATGGGGTCGCGCCACGCTTTCGGAAACTCCTCCCGACGGAAATGCTGAAATGCGCCGCAATTCCCCGCGGCGCATTTTCCGCAGAAGACTCAAACCGCCATCGTCGGATAGTCCGTGTAGCCTTTCGGACCCGGACTATAAAACGTCCGCGCATCCGGTTCGACCAACGCTACGCCCGCTTTTACACGCTCCGCGAGATCAGGATTGCTGATGTAGTGATGGCCAAACGCCACCGCCGCCAGTGTCCCGGACTCGACCGCCGCCGCACCTTCCGCCGGTGCGTAGCCCATATTGGCGATCAGCGCTCCCTTGAACGCCGCCCGCGCCGCCGTCACGACGTCACCTTTTTGCACGCCAAAAAAGTCGCCGCGCATGACGTGCAGAAACGCCACCCCGCGCTGGTCCAGTTGCGCCGCCACATAGCTGGTGAGCCCCACGGGATCGCTGTCCCTCATATCGTTGTAGCTGTTCAGCGGCGAAATGCGCACGCCGACTCGTCCCGCGCCCCACACGCCCACCGCCGCATCGACGACTTCGAGCAACAGCCGCGCGCGATTTTCCACCGGCCCGCCATAGGCGCCCGTGCGCCGGTTGCTGCCGTCCCGTAAGAATTCGTCGAGCAGGTAGCCGTTCGCTCCGTGCACTTCCACACCGTCGAAACCCGCCGCGAGCGCATTTTGCGCCGCCTTGCGAAAACCGTCGACGATCCCCGGCAACTCGTCGTCGCGCAGTTCGCGCGGAATCTCGTAGGGCTTCTTGCCCTGCGGCGTGTGCGTCTCGTCGTTTTCGATCCGCAGCGCGCTCGGCGCCACCGGTTGCGCGCCGCCGTTCAACAGCGAGTGGCACGCGCGTCCGCCGTGCCAGATTTGCAGCAAGATCCGCCCACCTTTCGCATGCACCGCGTCGGTCACTTTCTTCCAGCCCGCGATTTGCGCATCGGAATAGATGCCCGGCTCGCGCCCGCCGAACGCCGAGTTCCCCTCGATCGCCATTGTGGCCTCGGCGATCAGCAGGCCCGCACTCGCGCGCTGCGCATAGTAGGTCGCCATGATGTCGGTCGGCACGTGCTGCGCATCCGCGCGGCAACGCGTGAGCGGCGCCATGACGATGCGGTTGGGGAGCTGCAGTGACCCGATGGTCACGGGAGTGAAGAGCGGAGCGTGATGCATAGTTTGAACAAGAAACCGGAGTGAACTTCGTTGGCTGGGAAAGCGCGAAGGAACGGCGGATTGCCGATTCCACAACGCGAAACCTTTCTTTTCACCGAAGTTTCCCCCCTCCCGGCCGCGTCTTCGGCCAGCGCTGCGACTTCTCATCACTTCGCCACACTCACCGCTTGTCCACCGCTCCGCCAACCGATAACTCATCTGCTTTACCGTGGCTTCTTTCCTTCCTTCCGGCTCGCCCTCTTCATCTTCGTCCGGCGCTCACCACCATCGCTTGACCGTTCGCGTCCTGCTGATCTGCGCCGCTACCGCCTGGGGCGCGCTCGTCATCGCCGGCTGCGGCCGTCGTTCCGGCGCCACCGGTGCATCCGGACGTCCTTCGATCGCCGCGGCCACCAAACAGACCTCCGACACGTGCATGAACTGCCACACGGGCTACCACTCGTTGTGGGTCAATTCCGACCACGCGCTCGCCAATCGCCCCGTCAATCCCGCCCGCGACGAAGCCGCCTTCAGTGAACGCAAATCCGTCGCTGACGGCGGCTCTGCCTTCGACCTCGCCTGGCACAGCGGCCGCCCGTCGATGACTCCGCGCACCGCCGCCGGCGTCACCGCCGCGCCGCTCTCGCCCGATCTCATCCTCGGCAACAAACCGCTCTGGCAGCCCCTCGTCCCCACCGGCAAGGGCCGGTGGCAGCCCACCGATCTCGCCTACGATCCCGCGAAAAAGGAGTGGTTCAACGTCTTCGGCCAGGAGCAGCGCCAGGCCGGCGAGTGGGGCCACTGGACCGGCCGCGGCATGAATTGGAATTCCATGTGCGCCCACTGCCACATGACCGGATATCAGAAAAACTATGACGCCGCCACCGACGCCTACAAATCCACTTGGGTCGAGCACGGCGTCGGTTGCATCCAGTGCCATGGCCCGATCACCGATGCTCACACCGTGCCCGGCTTCAAAGCCCAGCGCCCCGCCGCCCCCTACGTCGGGGACCGCCAAAAAATGATGCACACCTGCGCCCCCTGCCACGCGCGCAACGAGCTGCTCACACCCGATTTTCAACCCGGTGACAACTACCACGATCACTACCGCCTCACGCTCCCCACCGATCCCGCCGTTTACTACCCCGACGGCCAGCAGCGCGACGAGGACTTCAATTGGACGTCCGTCCTCCTCAGCCGCATGGGCCACGCCGGGGTCACGTGCCTCGATTGCCACGATCCGCATTCCAACAAGACCATCATCCCCGCGAGCGACAACATGCTCTGCCTCCAGTGCCACATCGCCCCCGGCCGCCCGCAGCCCAACGGCACCAAAGCCATTCCCATCGACCCGCTCACGCACACGCGTCACGCCGTCGGCAGCACCGGCAGCCAATGCGTCGCCTGCCACATGCCGACCACCACCTACATGCAGCGTGCCCCGCGCCACGATCACGGGTGGCTCCGCCCCGATCCGCTCATGACGAAAGAGCTCGGCATCCCCAACGCCTGCAACCGCTGTCATGTCGACAAGGATACCGACTGGGCCATCAAGTTCAGCGAGGAATGGTATGGCCCGAAACTCGCCGAAACCCAACGCGCCCGCACCCGCGCCGTCGCCGCCGCACAGGCCAACCGCCCCGAAGCTCCCGCCGCGATCCTCGCCATCCTCGCGCGCGAAGAGGTCCCCGCATGGCGCGCCACCCTCCTCGATCTCCTCACTCCGTTCGAGCGCACCGCTCCCATCATCGCCGTCGCGCAGACTGCCCTCACCGCGCGCGACCCGCTTGAGCGCGCCGCCGCCGTGCGCCTTCTCAACGGCCACGCCCCTTCGCACGACCGCCTGCACGCCCTGCTCAACGATCCCGTGCGCCTCGTGCGCCTCGACGCCGCGTGGGCACTCTCCGCGGAGCTGCCCGCCGATTCCCCGTCGCGCCGCGAGCTCGACGCCTATTTCTCCCTCTCGCTCGATCAGCCCGGCGGTCAACTCCGCCTCGGCCAGGATCTCGCCAACCGCCGCCAATACGCCGACGCCGAAAAAGCCATGAAGCTCGCCGTCCAGTGGGACCCGAATTCCCCCGGCATCTACGAGGCACTCGGTTTTGTGCACAACGCCCAGGGTGCCGCGCAATCCGCCGCCGCCGCCTTTTTCCGTTCCGCACAGCTCCAGCCCAACGACGCCCCCGCCGCCTACCGCGCCGCCCTCGCTTTCGCCGAAGCCCGCCAGATGGCCGACGCCGAGATGGCCTTCCGGCTGGCCGTGCAACGCGACCCGCGCTTCGACCGCGCGTGGTATAACCTCGGCCTCCTCCTCGCACAGACCAACCGTCTGCCCGACTCGATCGAAGCCTTGCGCAAAGCCGAGGGCCTCGCCCCCGCGTCTCCGGATTACCCTTACGCGCTCGCGACCGTCCTGCTGCGCAATGGTGACCGCGAGGGCGCCCACGCCGCCGCCCGCCGCACGCTCGCGCTCGATCCGTCCCGCACCGACGCCCGCCAGCTCCTCGCGGCCCCCTGATCGCACCTTTCGCCGCGTTGCCACCACGATTGCCATCCCACGTCCCCGTCGTTGCTGTCTGCGCATTGCGGCAACTACGAAGCAGGTCTCTGGCGAATAGCCCGTCCCAGTCGCAGCTTTTCTTTTTCTTCATCGGAAAAACACGTAGCGTCTCGTTTCTTGGTTGTGCAGCCCGGGCCGAACCCAAACCTGCCCACGCAGCCCAATTCTTCACCGAATCACCGCCCGTTTTCGCACTCTCTACATCATGACTCGACGCAACCAACGCTGTTTGACTCCGCGCCACGGCCGCCCGCGGATTGCCGGGTTCAGCCTCACGGAAGTCATGATCGTCATGACGATCATCAGTCTGCTCGGAGCCATCGGCATCCCGACCTTGCAAAAGGTCCGCCGCCGCACCGCCGCCACCGCCATCGGCAACGATCTGCGCACCTACGCCGCAGCCTTCGATTCCTACGTGCACGAGACCGGCGCTTGGCCGGCCGAGACCGCCGCCGGCGTCTTCCCTACGGAAATGGCGAGCCGCATCTATTCCGCCACCTGGCTCAAAACCACCACGATCGGCGGTCAGTATAATTGGGACCGCAATCAGATGCACGCCGGCCGCACCTATGCCGCGGCCATCGCGATCAGCAGCACCGCCACCGCTCCGCTCCCCCAAGACGTCGATCTCTGGCAGGCGATCGACAGCATCATCGACGACGGTGACCTCGCCACCGGCAACTTCCTGATCGGCGACGACGACGAACCCGTTTTTATCATCGCAAAATGAGCACGAACCACGTCCTCCTTTTTCAGATTTCGCTCCGGCATCTCTCGTCTGACGCGAAAAAAGCCGGCGCCACGTTGCCCGAAGTCCAGTTGAACCACGTCTCGCTCAAACAGCTCCGCACCCTGCTGGAGTCGGCCTCCGCGATCGCCGGCACTGTGGTCTACCCGGCCGAGCCGGAACTGCGCATCACCGCGCCCCATGGCAAATTTGTCGTCCAGATCAAGGCCGGCAAACTGAACTTCATCAGTTGGTCCTCGACCACCAAAGTCGGCGGCGTGATCTCGCCGGCGCAGATTATCGCAGCCGTGAGCGGTGAAGAGCCCGAGGAAGTGGTTTACGCCGCCAAGTCCGGCTCCGCGCCGAGTTCCGGCGGCGCCTCCCTTGGCAGCCTTTCGCCGAAATTGAACATGATCATGATGATCGTGGCGATCGTGGCGGTAAACAGCTTCACACTCTGGTGGATCACCCGTCCCGCCAAGACGCTCACGCCCAAATTCACCTTGCTCGCCCCTGAGCCGGCCGAGCGGCTCCTCACCGACGTCGCCGGCGTTTACGAGACCCGCGGCGGCGAACGTCGCCTCGAAATCGCCCGCAATGGCGGCGTGCAGCGCATCAAATTCGGCAAGGAACGCACCGTTGCCCAAAAACAAACCTACACGGTCCAAGCCGCTCTGGCCGCCGGACAGAACGCTTTGGTCACCGACCGGAAATCGCTCATCACGATCAAAGATCCGTCGACGATCGTCCTTTTCGGCGACACCTACCAGCGCTTGCCCCGTTGATTTTTTGAGCGCTTTCCCGGCGCCGTAGCAAAGCCCGCGCAGCGCGGATTTCGCAGCCCCTCGCCCGATCCACGCCACGACGAGGCTCGGCCACGGCAGCGAGCGCCACACGTGGCACTCGCCCGCCGATGCCCCGGTGCGCACCCGGCAGGAACAACCCAACCTCCGCGGGCCTCAATACTCGCGCTTCGTCTCGATACCCGGTCTTGGCACCGGATACTTTCCATCGGGACCAAGCTGCAGCGGTGACGGTCCGTCCATCGTCAGTTTGTCCACTCCGGGCGCGAATTCGTGTTCGCAGTTCAGCATTTGGTCGAACGTGATGATCTGCCCCGTGTGCGCGGCCATGCGGCCCATCGAAGCCACCATACTGGCCTCCGCGCCGCGTTTTACCTCGTTGTAGGGTTTGTCCTGGCGGATCGCGGCGACGAGATTGTCCCATTCGAGTTGTTGCGGGTTCTTCTCCGGCTGCGGAAACGCCCAGCGCAGATTCTTGTCCGCGAGGTCGATCTGGTCCTTCGCCGTCAAGATCCGGGGCACCTTCTGGCCGCTGTAGATCCGCACTTGTCCCGGGTGGTGCGACCGCGTGGTGATCACCGCCGAGCCCTTCGTGCCGTGTGCGTAGCTGGCAAACTCGTTGTGCACGCCGGGCATGTTGCGCCCTTCGTAGTAGAGCTTCGCCCCGTCCGGATACGTGTATTGGACCGAGTAGGTGTCGAAATTCTGATCGAGCGAATCTCCACGGTAGTGGCGCCCGCCGATCGCCATGGCTTCCACCGGCCAGGCATCCTTCATCCACGAGCACTCGTCGATTTGATGGATGTAGTAGTCGGAGAACACGCCACCGCTCAGCCACAGAAACGCGTGGAACTTGGAAATCTGATACATCAGCTCCGAAATTCCCGCGGGCTTGGGCGGAGCCGTCCCGCCGCCGGAACCCATGCGATACGCACGCATCGATACGATGTCACCGATCTCTCCGTTGCGGATGCGCTGATAAAGTTCTTTGCGGCCCTCGCAGTGACGGACCATCAGCCCGACGCCCACCTTGAGATTCTTTTCCTTCGCCTTCTCGCCGAGCGCGATCATCCGGCGCGTCGTGGGCCCGTCCACCGACACGGGCTTCTCCATAAACACATGCAGCCCCTTCGCGATCGCATGCTGGAACATCACCCAGCGAAACGCCGGGGGCGTCGCGAGAATGACGACGTCACCCGGCTTCAGGCAGTCCATCGCCGATTTGTAACCGTCGAAACCGATGAACTGTCGCTCCGGCGGCACCTCGATCTGACTCACCTGTTGCGGATACTGCTTGTTGAGCCGCTCCAGCGACGCTTTCAACTTCGCCGGAAACACATCCGCCATCGCCACAAGTTTGATCGGTCCGCTCTTCGTCGACAGCGCCTGTCCCGCCGCACCGGTGCCGCGCCCGCCGCCCCCGACGAGCGCCACCCGG
>CALRZR010000231.1:0-12601 GCA_943372705.1 Opitutus sp. GAS368
CCTGTTGGATGAGCCCACCACCGGCCTCCACCGCCACGACGTCAAACGCCTCCTCGCCGTCCTCCAAGCCCTCGTCGACCGCGGTCACAGCGTCATCGTCATCGAGCACAACCTCGACGTCCTGAAATCCGCCGACTGGCTCATCGAAGTCGGCCCCGAAGCCGGCGCCGACGGCGGCCTCATCGTCGCCGAAGGCCCTCCCGAACTCGTCGCCTCCGCCGACACCGCCACGTCCCCGTTCCTCCGCGCCGCCCTCTCGACGTGTAACCCAATAGGTTACACGCCAGCCCCGTCCTCATCACAATTCACAGCAATGGCGCACCCCGAATTGTGTAACCCAATAGGTTACAGCCTTCCGGAGCCACGCGAACTCGCCGCCGCCGAATCCCCGGCTCCTTACCTCACGACCTCCGGCTCTCAGCTCTCAGCTCCCAACTCATCTTCCCTCACCATCACCGGCGCCCGCGAGAACAACCTCAAAAACCTCTCTCTCTCCATCGCGCACCGCCAGCTCACCGTCGTCACCGGCGTCTCCGGCTCCGGCAAGTCCACGCTCGCCTTCGACATCGTGTTTGCTGAGGGCCAGCGCCGTTTCATGGAGTCGATGTCGCCCTACGCGCGCCAGTTCGTCGAACAACTCCCGCGCCCCGCCGTCGACCGCCTCACCGGCATCCCTCCCACCGTCGCCATCGAGCAACGCGTCACCCGCGGCTCCCGCAAGTCCACCGTCGCGACGATTACCGAGGTCGCACAATACCTCCGCCTCCTCTACGCGCGTCTCGGCACCCAGCACCACCCCGACACCGACAAGCCCGTCACCCCGCTCTCGCCCGGCCAGCTCCGCGCCCTCCTCACGCGCGTCCTCGCCACCCCCGCCGCGAAAAAAGCCAAGCACCTCTACCTCTGCGCCCCGCTCATCCGCGGCCGCAAAGGCCACCACCAGCCCATTGCCACCTGGATCGCCAATCAGGGCTACGAGCTCATGCGCGCCGACGGCAAACTGACCCGCGTCGACGCCTTCCAAAAACTCGACCGCTACAAAGAGCACGACATCGAAGTCGTCGTCGCCGACCTCAAGGTAGGGACGCCTCTCCGAGGCGTCCGCCCGTTATCGACCGGCTCGCAGCTCGATCTCGCCCTCCGCGTGGGCAAAGGCGCGTGCTTCCTCCTCACGCCGCAGGGCGACGTCCTTTCGTGGTTCTCCACCACCCGCACCGACATCGAGACCGGCGAAAGTTTCCCCGAGCTCGATCCGAAAAATTTCTCCTTCAACTCCCCGCGCGGATGGTGCCCCACGTGCCGCGGACATGGCCGCGTGTTTCCGTGGATGCTCGAACCCGCCGACGAAGACGAAAAGGACGACCCCGCCGCCCGCCTCCGCGAGTTCGGCGTCGATTCCGCCGACGACCTTTCCGAAACCGGCTCCGCCTGCCCCGAATGCAACGGCGCCCGCCTCAACCGCATCGGCCGCTCCGTCAAACTCCACTTCCTGCCCACCCCCAAATCCCAGACCCGAGACCCTAAATCCCAGACCCCGCCGCACCCCGCGGCGCTCTCCCTCCCCGGGCTTCTCGCCGCCACGCCCTCGCAACTCCTCGCCTCTCTCCGCGCCCTCGAACTCGACGCCCGCGGCAAACTCATCACGCAAGACATCATCCCGCAGATCGAGGAGCGCCTGAAATTCCTCGATCACGTCGGCCTCGGCTACCTCTCGCTCGACCGCCCCACCGACACGCTCTCCGGCGGCGAAGCCCAGCGCATCCGCCTCGCCGCGCAACTCGGCACCAATCTCGCCGGCGTCCTCTACGTCCTCGACGAGCCGAGCATCGGCCTCCACGCACGCGACAACGACCGCCTCATCGACACGCTCCAATCCCTTCGAGCAAAAGGGAACACGCTCCTCGTCGTCGAGCACGACGATGAACTCATGGCCCGCGCCGACCGCATCATCGACCTTGGCCCCGCCGCCGGCATCCACGGCGGCGAACTCCTCGCGCACGGCACTCCCGCCGAAATCCGCGCCAGCGCCAACTCCCTCACCGGCCTCTTCCTAGCCAAGGGCATCGCGCACCCGCTCCGCGGCCAATACCGTCTGATTGGTAGGAGCCTGCTTGCAGGCGATTCAGCGCTCCGGCTCACCAACATCCAATTCCGCAACCTAAAAAACTTCGACCTCTCGCTCCCACCCGGCCGCCTCATCATGGTCGCCGGCCCCAGCGGCGCCGGCAAATCCACGCTCTTCCGAGACGTGCTCCAGCCCGCGGTCGCGCACGCGATCAAAACGAAAACCAAGAAACTCACCGGCCGCGAATTCGTCCGCGCCACCGGTTTCGTCACCGAGGGCTCGCCGTCGCCCTTCGCCGCGCTCACCGGCGCGAGCGCCTTCCGCTCCGTCATCGAAGTTGACCAATCCCCCATCGGCAAAACCCCGCGCTCCACGCCCGCCACCTACCTCGGCATCTTCGATCTCATCCGCCAATTCTTCGCGTCGCTCCCCGAGTCGAAGATCCGCGGTTTCGCCGCCGGCCGCTTCTCCTTCAACACCGCCGGCGGCCGCTGTCCGACCTGCGAAGGCGCCGGCCGCATCAAGCTCGAGATGGCGTTCATGCCCGACACCTACCTGCCCTGCGACGATTGCCGCGGCTCGCGCTACAGCCCCGACCTCGCCGACATCACCTGGAAAGGAAAAACCATCGGCCAGGTCCTCCAGCTCACCTTCGAGGAAGCCGCATTGTTTTTCGATTTCCATTCGCAGCTCTCGCAAGTCTGCAAACTCATGGTCGATTGCGGCCTCGGCTATCTCACGCTCGGCCAATCCTCGCCGACGCTCTCCGGCGGCGAAGCGCAACGCCTCAAACTCGTCACCGAACTCTCCGCCGGCCTCGCAACCTACCGCGAACGCTCCCGCGGCACGCTCCCGCGCAATCTCTACCTTCTCGAAGAGCCCACCATCGGCCTCCACCTCAGCGACTGCGAAAAACTGATCCACGTCCTCCACTCTCTCGTCGACCAAGGCCACACCGTCGTCGTCATCGAACACCACCTCGATCTCCTCCTCGAAGCCGACTACATTATCGAACTCGGCCCCGTCGGTGGCCCGGCCGGCGGCGAACTCCTCTACCAAGGCGAACTCGCCGGCCTCCTCCGTGTGAAAGGCAGCCCCACCGCCCCCTACCTCCGCGCCAAACTCAAGTAGGGCCGGGTCTCCGACCCGCCCTCCCTCGCGCCCGCCCAACGGCCACGCCCGTCAAACCCGTCCGCACACACACACTGCCCCAACCGCTCCGCGATCCCGCGCAGGTCAGCTCCCCGCCACGCTCGCATCGTGCGCCTTGGCGGCGTCCTGCACGACCTTGATCAGTTCGCCGATTGCCACCGGCTTGAGCAAATAGCGGAAGAGCGCGGCTTCATTCACGCTGCGCAGCAGCATTTCCGGCTTCATGTAGCCCGTGACCAAAATCCGCTGCATGTGCGGAAACTCTTCGCGCGCCCGCACGAGAAAATTCATGCCGTTGCCGCCCGGCATCAGGTGATCGGCGACGACCACTTTGAACTGTTTCTTCTGCAAAATAAAATCCGCCTCCCGCGCGGTGCTTGCCGTCGTGATGTCAAATACAGGCGACAGCGCCGTCGAAAACACATCGAGCAAAGCCTTCTCGTCGTCTACTAGCAGCACTGCATCCTTTTTCGGAGCGGCACCGGGGGCGGCTTTGGCGTCGGCAGAATTCATTGCCGCCATGCTGGTTTTGCCCGCGGGCATGGCAAATCCATTTCTCGCCGAACCACCCAGAAGCCACGCGCCGCTCCCACCCGTTCGCGGACCACCCATCGTCGCGTCGTGCCGACCGCTTCGACGACTTTAATTCTCGCAAATCCCGAATGCCTGCTTGCCCGACGAAAAATCGTCACCCAATTTCGCCGGGCCTCCTGACGCAACCACTCGAACTTGCAACCGTCCTGCTTCGCACCGCCGCCTGCCGACGACGGACCCGAGGTTTTCTCTTCCACCTTCTCATGACCGCATTGTCGCCCGTTCGCCCGCCCCGCATCGCTTCCACACTTCGCCGCCGCGTCACTCTTCCCGTCGTTTTGCTGGCGGCCCTCTCCGCTCTCTCCGGATGCGGCGACAAAGCCCCGAGCGCCGGCTCCGGCGGCGGTGGCAAACGCGGTGGCGGCGGCCCCGTCCCGGTAGTAGCCGGTCAGGCCAAGGTGAAGATCGTGCCCCTCGTCATCGAGGCCATCGGTGCCGTCGAGCCCATGCGCACCACCGCCGTCCGTTCCCAAGTCACCGGCATTCTTACGAAGATCGCGATCAAGGAAGGCCAGGACGTGAAAGAGGGCGACCTCCTCTTCGAGATTGATTCCCGCCCGTTCAAGAACGCCCTCCAATCCGCCGAGGCCGATTTGCAAAAAGCCCGCGTCCAACTCGAGACCGCCCGCGCTCAGGTCGCCCGCTACCGGTCGCTCACCACCGAGCAGATGGTTTCCAAGGAGCAGTTCGAAAAAATCTCCGACACCGCCCGCTCCCTCGAAGCCGAGGTCCTCGCCGACGAATCCCGCGTCTCCACCGCCAAACTACAGCTCGAATACTGCTCCATCCGAGCCCCGCTGTCCGGTCGCACCGGCAACATGACCATCCACGAGGGCGACCTCGTCCGCGTCAACGACGCCGGCGGCCTCCTCCTCACGATCAACCAGCTCAACCCCATCTACGTCACCTTCGGCGTTCCCCAACAATACCTCGCCGCCCTCACGCGCTACCGTTCAAGCGGCACGCTCAAGGTCAGCGTGGTTCCCCCGGGCATCGACGAAAAACCCGAGGTCGGCGAACTCACCTTCATGGACAATATGGTCGATTCGTCCACCGGCACCCTGAAGCTCAAAGCCACCTTCGCCAACTCCGGCCAACGTCTCTGGCCCGGCCAGTTCGCCACCGTCACTGTGACCCTCGCCGCTCCCGAGGCGCTCACCGTGCCCAGTAGCTCCGTCCAAACTTCCCAAAGCGGCCAACACGTCTACGTGATCGGAGCCGACAAAAACGCCGAGCTCCGCCCCGTTGTCGTTGAACGCATTTACGAAGCCGACGCCGTCATCTCCAAAGGCCTCACCGCCGGCGAGACCATCGTCGTCGACGGCCAGCTTCGCGTGCTGCCCGGCAAGCCCGTCGAAATCAAAGACCCCGGCGCCCCCTCCGGCGGCTCCCGATCCGGCAAAGGCGCCGACGGCAAGGGCAAGAAGAAGGACAAAGAGAAGGAAAAGAAGACGCCATGAACATCCCCGAACACTTCATCCGCCGGCCCGTGATGACCACGTTGGTCACCGCCGGTATCACGCTCTTCGGCTGGATGGCCTACCAAAAGCTCCCCGTCAGCGAGCTCCCCAACGTCGACTTCCCCACCATCTCGATCTCCGCCAGCCTCCCCGGCGCGAGCCCCGAGACCATGGCCGCCTCGGTCGCCACGCCGCTCGAACAACAGCTCTCCAGCATCGCCGGCATCGATTCGATGACGTCGACCAGCTCCCTCGGCGGCACCTCGATCACGCTCCAATTCAATCTCGACCGTGATATCGACGGCGCCGCCCAGGATGTCCAATCCGCCATCGCCGCCGTGCAGCGCCGCCTGCCGCGTGACATGCCCAACCCGCCGTCCTTCCGCAAATCCAACCCCGCCGAAGACTCCGTCCTCCTCCTCTCGCTTTCCTCGTCCACGCTTTCTCTCGCCGAGGTCAACGAATACGCCGAGACCATCCTCGCCCAACGTATTTCCACGGTCGACGGCGTCTCCCAGGTCAACGTCTTTGGTGCTCAGAAATACGCTGTGCGCGTCCGCCTTGATCCACGCGCGCTCGCTGCCCGCGGCATCGGTATCGACGAAGTCCGCACCGCCCTCGATACCAACAACGTCAACCTCCCCGCCGGCACACTCGACGGCGCCCATAAGTCCGCGACGCTCATCGCCACCGGCCAGCTCAAGAGCGCCGAGGGCTTCCGCAAAGTAATCGTCAGCTATCGCAACGGCGCCGCCGTCCGCCTCGCCGACGTCGCCAACGTCACCGATGGCGTCGAAAACGAAAAATCCGCGAGCTGGTTCGACCTCCGCTACATTGGAGGCGTGGAAGACCCCGATTTCGCCACCGGCAAGAAAGCCACGCGCACGATCACCCTCTCGATTCAACGCCAGCCCGGCACCAACACCATTAAGGTTGTCGACGGCATCAAGGAGCTCCTCCCCGCCTTCCGCGCGCAGCTCCCCGCCACCGTTCGCCTCGAAATCTTCAGCGACAAATCCCTCGCGATCCGCGAGTCCGTGCACGACGTGAAGTTCACCCTCGTCCTCGCCATCATCCTCGTCGTGTTGGTGATCTTCCTCTTCCTGCGCTCCGCCGCCGCCACCGTCATTCCCAGTATCGCGATGCCCATCGCCATCCTCGGCACGTTCGCGGTGATGTATTTCTTCAACTTCAGCATCGATAATATCTCGCTGCTCGCCCTCACCCTGTCGGTCGGCTTCGTCGTCGACGACGCCATCGTCATGCTCGAAAACATCGTGCGTCACATCGAGCTCGGCGAGACGCCGATGACCGCCGCGTTGAAGGGCTCCCGCGAGATCGGGTTCACTATTCTCTCGATGACGATCTCGCTCGTCGCCGTGTTTATCCCCGTCCTCTTCATGGGCGGCGTGCTCGGCCGCTTGCTCTACGAATTCGCCGTTACCATCAGCGCCGCCATTCTCGTCTCCGGCTTCGTCTCGCTCACGCTCACGCCCATGCTCTGCAGCCGGTTTCTGAAGCCGGTCGATCACAAGGCCGCCCATGGCTTTTTCTATCGCGCAACCGAGCGCGTGTTTCAGTCCAGCGTGAACCTCTACGAACGCACCTTGCGCGTCTCGCTGCGCTTCCGTGCGACGACCATGCTGGTCGCCTTCTCGATGGTCGGTCTCACCCTCTGGCTCCTCAACCTCGTGCCCAAGGGCTTCATTCCCACCGAAGACACCGGCCGTATCAGTATTTCGATCGAAGCCGCCCAAGACGTGTCCTTCGAGGCCATGGTGCGCCACCAGCGCGCGGTCATGGAAGTCGTCATGAAGAATCCCTACGTCTCCGACGCCTCGTCGATGATGGGCGCATTCGGTCGCAGCGGCAGCGGCGGCGGCAACACCGGCCGCATGTTCGCCGGCCTCATCGACCGCAGCAAACGACCCAACGCCACCGTCATCGCCCAGATGCTCCGCAACGAGACCGCGGGCATCCCCGGCGTGAAAGTGTTCCCACAAGTGCCCCCGAGCATTCGTCTCGGCAGCCGCGGCTCGACCTCGGTTTACCAATACACGCTCTCCGGCACCGATCTCCAGGAGCTCTACCGCATCACGCCGGTCCTGCTCGAACGCGTGAAGGAAATCCCCGGCCTCATCGACGTTAACTCCGATCTGCAGATCACCAGCCCGCAGATCATCATCGAGATCGACCGCGACAAAGCCTCCTCCCTCGGCCTCAACGCCCAACAGGTCGAAGAGACCCTCTACAGCGCCTTCGGCTCGCGCCAGGTCTCCACGATTTACACCTCGACCAACCAGTATTCCGTCATCCTCGAGCTTGATCCGAAATACCAGCGCGACCCCAGCGCCCTCGCGCTCCTTTACCTCCGCAATCGCGAGGGAAAACTGATCCCGCTCGAGAGCGTTTCGAAAGTCCGCTCCACCGTTGGTCCGCTCACTGTCGCCCACATGGGCCAGGTGCCGGCCGTTACCATCACGTTCAATCTCACGCCCGACGTCGCGCTCAGCCAAGCCACCACGGAGATCGAGCGCCTCGCCCGCGAAGTCCTGCCGCCCACCATCAGCGGCACGTTCCAAGGCACCGCCGCCGCGTTCACCAGTTCGCTGCAAGGCCTCGGCTGGACGCTCCTCATCGCCGTCTTCGTCATCTACCTCGTGCTGGGTATTCTCTACGAAGATTTCATCCATCCACTCACGATTCTCTCCGGTCTGCCCTCCGCGACCTTCGGCGCGCTCGTGACGCTCGTGGCCTTCCGCCAAGAGCTCAACATCTACGGCTACGTCGGCCTGATCATGCTCATCGGCATCGTGAAAAAGAACGCCATCATGATGATCGACTTCGCCATCGATGCGAAACGCAACCGCCGCATGGGCGCCGAAGAAGCCATCTTCGAGGCCTGCATCGTGCGCTTCCGGCCGATCATGATGACGACCCTCGCTGCCCTCGCCGGCACGCTGCCCATCGCCTTGGGCTGGGGCGCCGGTGCCGACGCCCGCCGCACGCTCGGCCTCGCCGTCTGCGGCGGCCTCGTCGTCTCGCAACTGCTCACGCTCTACATTACGCCGGTTTTCTATCTCTACATGGAGCGCTTCACCAAGCACCTCGCTCCGAAGCCCGTTCCCGACCATCCCGACGGCATCGAGCCCGCCGTCGCGCTGGCGTCGAAGTAATTGCGCCCCCGGCGGCGGTTGCCCTTAACCACCGTCCGCCTCGCCCGCATTGCACCAGATCGGCGGTCTCCCACCGCCTCCAGGTCGCTACGGATTCTCGTGCCCCTCCGCCGTAGCCCCCTAAAAAACCCTTGTTCCCCTGTCCCGTGCCCCTTTCCCTCAACCCCTCTATGATCTACCTGCTCGGAGGTTCCGGTTACGTCGGCCAAGCTTACCAAGCGCTGCTCACGCGCAAAGGTCTCCCCTTTCGCAATCTGCGCCGGGCCGATGTCGACTACACCAATCCCACCGTCCTCCGCGCCGCACTCCTGCGCGACAAACCCGAGTTCTTGATCAACGCCGCCGGCTACACCGGCAAACCCAACGTCGACGCTTGCGAACTCCACAAAGCCGAATGCCTCTTCGGCAACGGCGTCTTCCCCGGGATCGTCGCCCAAGCCTGCGCCGACGCCGGCGTCCCCTGGGGCCACGTTTCCTCCGGCTGCATTTACACCGGCTCCCGCCCGGACGGCACCGGTTTCAGCGAAACCGACACGCCCAACTTCACCTTCCGCACCAACAATTGCTCCTTCTACAGCGGCACCAAGGCCCTCGGTGAAGAAGTCCTCGCTGGCACGCCCAACGTCTACACGTGGCGCCTCCGCATCCCCTTCAACCACGAGGAAAACCCGCGCAACTACCTCACGAAGTTGATGCGCTACAAGACGCTCCTCGCCGCCGAAAACTCCATTTCGCAACTCGAGGAATTCGTCGCCGCCACCTTCGCCTGCTGGGAAAAACGCGTCCCCTTCGGCATCTACAACGTCACCAACCCCGGACACGTCACCACCCACGAAGTCGTCGACCTCATCTTGAAGAGCGGCGTTTGCCCGAAAAACTACGTGTTCTTCAAAGACGAAAACGACTTCATGCACACCGCGGCCAAGACCCCGCGCTCCAACTGCGTGATGACCTCCGCCAAACTCGCCTCTGTCGGCATCGTCATGACCGAAGTCCACGAAGCCGTCGCCCGCGACCTCGCCCGCTGGAAAAAAGCCTCCGCCTAACTGCTCCGCCGACCGGCCCTCAGCTCTTCGCTCTAAGCTCTCAGCTCCACATGAACCTCCTCGTCACCGGCGGCGCCGGCTTCATCGGCAGCAATTTCATCCGTCAGCGCCTCACCGCTTCCGGCTCTCAGCTCTCAGCTCTCGGCTCTCAGCTTACGAAGTTGGTCAACCTCGACGCCCTCACCTACGCCGGCAACCCCGCCAATCTCGCCGACCTCGCGTCCGACCCCCGCTACGTTTTTGCCCACGGCGACATCGGCGACACCGCGCTCGTTACCCGCCTCCTCGCCGAGCACTCGATCGACGCCATCGTTAATTTCGCGGCGGAGTCCCACGTCGACCGCTCGATCGATTCCCCGGAGCCCTTCATCCAGACCAACGTCGTCGGCACGCTCCGTCTCCTCAATTGCGCCCGCCTCTACTGGGCCAAGCTGCCGTCCCCGCGCAAAGAAAACTTCCGCTTCCTCCACGTCTCCACCGACGAAGTCTACGGCACCCTATCGCTCACCGATCCCGCCTTCACCGAAGAGACGCCCTTCGCACCGAACTCCCCCTACGCCGCCTCGAAAGCCTCCAGCGACCACCTCGTCCGCTCCTTCCAGCACACCTATCATTTCCCGACGCTCACGACCAACTGCTCGAACAACTACGGCCCTTATCACTTCCCCGAGAAACTGATCCCGTTGATGATCCTCAACGCCCTCGAGGGCAAAAACCTTCCCGTCTACGGCGACGGCATGCAAATCCGCGACTGGCTCTACGTCGAAGACCACGCCGCCGCGATCTGGCTCGTCCTCCAAAAAGGCCGCCTCGGCGAGACCTACAACATCGGTGGCCTAAACGAAAAACCGAACATCGAAATCGTTAACACCATCTGCGCCCTCCTCGACCAAAAGTCCCCCCGCGCCGACGGCCAATCCTACACCAAGCAAATCACCTACGTCGCCGACCGCCCCGGCCACGACCGCCGCTACGCCATCGACGCCACCAAGCTCCAGACCGAGCTCGGCTGGTCCCCGCGCGAGACGTTCACCACCGGCATCGCCAAAACCGTCGATTGGTATCTCCAAAACCGCAGCTGGGCCGCCGACATCACCACCAAGAAATACGCCCGCGAACGCCTCGGCACCACCAAGTAGTCCCCTTCGTCTCATCCGTCCCATTCGTCCCATTTTCCCCATGAAACGCAAAGGCATTATCCTCGCCGGCGGCTCCGGCACCCGCCTCTACCCGCTGACCATCGCTGTCTCGAAACAGCTCATGCCCGTCTACGACAAGCCGATGGTCTACTACCCCCTCTCGGTCCTGATGCTCGCCGGCATCCGCGAGATTTTGATCATTTCCACGCCCGTCGATCTCCCGCTCTTCCGCAAACTTCTCGGCGACGGCGCCAACCTCGGGCTCAAGCTCTCCTACGCGGAGCAGCCCAGCCCCGACGGCCTCGCTCAGGCGTTCCACATCGCCGGCGACACCGGTTTCCTCACCGGCGCGGAAACCTCCGCCCTCGTCCTCGGCGACAACCTTTTCTACGGCCACGACTTCACCCGCTCCCTCGAAGCCGCCGGCGCGCGGACCGAGGGCGCCACGATCTTCGGCTACCACGTCGCCGACCCCAAGAGCTACGGCGTCGTCGAATTCGCGCCCGACGGCCGCGTCCTTTCCCTCGAGGAAAAGCCCGCGCAGCCGAAATCCAACTACGCCATCCCCGGCATTTATTTCTACGACGCCGACGTCGTCAAAATCTCGCGCACGCTCAAGCCATCCAAGCGCGGCGAGCTCGAGATCACCGACCTCAACCGCCTTTACCTCGAAGCCGGCAAACTCCGCGTCGAGCTCCTCGGCCGTGGCACCGCGTGGCTCGACACCGGCACGCACGACTCCCTCCTCGAGGCCGCCCAATTCGTCTCCGTTATCGAGAATCGCCAGGGCCTGAAGATCGCCTGCCTCGAAGAAATCGCCTACCGCAAAGGCTGGATCGACCGCGCCGGGCTCGACGCCAACATCGCCAAACTCGGCAAGTCCTCCTACGGCGCCTACCTCCGCCGCCTCGAGTAAAGTAGGGCAGGGTCTCCGACCCGCCCTCCACGCCCACGCACCAGCGCCGCGCTCCACCCGCACCGCAGTTTCACGCGCAGTCTTGCCCCCCGCCCCGGCCCCCCTTCACGCTCCCTCCCGCGTGCAGGTCAGCTTCATCATTCCCCTGTTTAACAACCTTGCGCTCACTCGCGCCTGTGTTGACAGCCTGCAAGCCACGCTCCCCTCGGGCCTCACGCACGAGATCATTTTGGTCGACGACGGCAGCACGGACGACACCCGCACCTGGCTTTCGACGCTCACGCCGCCCTTCCGTGTCGTCCTCAACGACCGCAATCTCGGCTACGCCGGCGCCAACAACCGCGCCATCGCAATCGCTCGCGGCGAGTTTCTCGCGCTGCTCAACAACGACCTCGTTCTTCTCCCGCACTGGCTGGAGCCCATGTTCGGCGCCCATCGTTCGCTCGCCGATTGCGCCGGCTTTATTGGCAACATCCAGCTCGACGCCCGCACCGGCGTAGTCGACCACACCGGCATCATCATCAACCCTCAGGGTAAACCCGTCCACGATCGCACGTTGCCGCCCCTTTACTCGCGCCTCCTCTCCAAAGTCCGCTCGGTCCCCGCCATCACCGGCGCCTGCGTGCTCGTCGAACGCGACCTCTGGCAACGCCTCGGCGGATTCGACGAGGGCTACGTCAACGGCGGCGAAGACGTCGACCTCTGCTTCCGTGCCCGCGCCGTCGGTCGCACCAACGCCGTCGCCCTCAACAGTGTCGTCCGCCACCACATCAGCGCTTCCGTCGGTCGCAAACTTCGCGACGAACAAAACTCCTACCGACTCGCCCGCCGTTGGCGCCGCGAATTCCTCACCGACGAAAGCGCCGCCGTCAGTTGGTGCCGCGCCTATTTCGAAACAGTCCTGCTCGAGCCGCACTACGCCGACCGCGCCCTCGCCGCCGCCACGTTTTGCTACCTCCACGGTCTGCGCGCGACTCCTCCCACCGAAGCGACCGCCGGTCTGGAGACCGCGCTCGCCGCCGAATTCACCCGCTGGGAAAAAATGTTCCCACC
>CALRZR010000232.1:0-12532 GCA_943372705.1 Opitutus sp. GAS368
ATCCCGACGCCCGTCAGCTTTGCCTGGCCCGGCAACAAATTTCACGTCGCCGCCCTCCCCGTGCTCCACGCCGCCGGCATTCGTTTCGCACGCCGCGGCGGTGAGCCCGAAGTGCCCTACGCCGTCGGCGGTGGCGTCGCCTACGAACCCGGCGTCGATCACCCGCTCCTCATTCCCACCACCGGCGACGCACGCCCCACGTGGTCGTTGGACAACCTCCGCCGCGCCGTCGCCCCTGCCCGCGCCGGGCGCATCGCCATCCTGCAATTCCACGGCGTGCCCGACGGCGAACACCCGTGGGTCAACACCCCGCGCGAGCGCTTCGAAGAATACATGGCCTGGCTCCACGCCGAAGGGTTTAAGGTCATCGCGATGCGCGACCTCGCCCCCTACGTGGACGAAAAAGCCCTCCCCGCCGACCCGCTCGCCATCATGAAGCGGCGCCAGGCCGCCCCCGCCGCCTCACGTTCCCCGTAGCCGCGCCGGTTACGGCGCGGTAATATCTTCCTACGCCATCCCACAGCTACGCCCGCCGACCGCTCACCTGACGCAATCCCCACCCCACCAGCCCCCGCACTTCCGTCGTGACCTCCGCCCGCCGACGCGGCTTCTTGGCGCCTTGTCCTCGTCGTTGACCCTCCACCCCCTCGGCTTTCTCCGCACGCGCCAGCAGGTGAAATTCCAAGCCGGCCATCAGCCGTCGGCGGCCACCGAGGAGCGCAACGAATTGGAACTGCTCCCGGGCTGCGGCTACGAGGACGCCCTGCGCGACCTCGCCGGCTTCGAACGCATCTGGCTCCTCTGGTGGTTCCATCGCAACGAGGGCTGGCGCCCGCTCGTGTTGCCGCCCCGCGGCCCCATTCAGCGCCGCGGCGTGTTTGCCACGCGTTCGCCCCATCGCCCAAATCCCCTCGGCCTCACGCCCGTGCCGCTCCTCGGCATCGAAGGCCGCACGCTCCTCCTCGGCGCGTGCGACCTCGTCGACGGCACGCCCATCTTCGACCTCAAGCCCTACGTGCCGTCCTTCGATTCGTTCCCCGATTCGCGCGCCGGGTGGATCGATGCGGTCGACGCCGAGATGGCCGCCCCGCCGAAATTCACCGTCGCCTTCGAACCAACCGCCGAGACCCAGGCGCGCTGGCTGCGGGAAAACTGGCACATCGATTTCCTCCCGCGCCTCACCGAACTCCTCTCGCGCGATCCTTCGCCGCACCGCACCCGTCGCATCCGCCGCCGCGGCCCCGACCGCGCCGAGATCGGCTGCGGTGCGTGGCTCGCCGTGTTTACCGTCGCCGACACCCGCGTGACCGTCCTGGCCTTCAAACCCGCCTACCCGGTCACGTTTCTCCTGCGCGAGGGCTACGAAGAAATCCCCGATCGCGACGCCCAGCTCGCCTTCCTCGCCGAGTGGCCCCCGGAGCCCGGCACCGCCCGCGCACCCTGACCGCGCCCCGGCCGCGAAACCGCGCGCCAACGCACCGCTCGGTTACTTTTTCTGCGTTCCGCAAACAAGCTTGTCGTCCGGGTGAAACCGCGGCCTAGATTCGTCGTCACACCGCGACCGTCCGGCGAACCAGGGCTCCCCCACCCTGTCCCTTGCCCCTCCCGTCCCCTCCCACTGCGCATGAACCCGTCCCTCCCCCCGCACCTCTGGCGCCCCACGCGCCGCGAGTTTCTCTACGTCGGTCTCCTCGGCACGGTCGGCACCACCATGGGCGACCTCTTCCGCGCTCAGGCCCACGCCGCCGACGCCAAGCTTCCCGCCGCCGCCCTCGCGAAGGCGAAATCCGTCATCAACATTTACCTGCCCGGCGGCATGTCGCACCAGGAGTCGTTCGACCCGAAGATGACCGCGCCGGTCGAATATCGCGGGCCCATGGAGGCCATCAAAACCAACCTCGATGGCGTCTACTTTTCGGAAAACCTGAAAGAGACCGCCAAGATCGCCGACAAGATCACCGTCATCCGTTCGATGACGCACGGCGAGGCCGCCCACGAACGCGGCACGCACGCGATGTTCACCGGCTACCGGCCGAGTCCCGCGATCCAATACCCGAGTATGGGCAGCGTCGTCTCGCACGAGCTCGGGCCGCGCGCCGATCTCCCGCCCTATATTCTCATTCCCAACCAGACCACGCCCTACGCCGGCACCGGCTTCCTTGGCGCCGCCTACGGTGCCTTCGCCCTCGGCAGCGATCCCGCCACGGACAACTACGCCGTGCGCGACCTCACCCTGCCCGGCGGCATCGACTCCGCCCGTTTCGCCGAACGCCGCGAAATGCGCTCCGTCGTCGATGCGCACTTCAGCGCCCTCGAAAAATCCGACGCCCTCGACGGCATGGATGCGTTCTACCAACGCGCCTACGCCATGATCAGCTCCGAGAAAGCCCGCGCCGCCTTCGATATCAAAGCCGAGCCCAAGAAACTCCGCGACGACTACGGCCGCAACGCCGCCGGCCAGCGCATGCTCCTCGCCCGCCGCCTCGTCGAAGCCGGCGTCCGTTTCGTTTCCCTCACCTACGGCGGCTGGGATCACCACGACAACATCAAACGCGCCAACGGCACCCAGATGCCGAATTTCGACAAAGCCTACGCCGCCCTCATCCGCGATCTCCACGAGCGCGGTCTCCTCGATTCCACCCTCGTGATCGTCAACACCGAGTTCGGTCGCACGCCAAAGATCAACGGCACCGGCGGACGCGACCATTGGCCGAAAGTCTTCAGCATCGCTCTCGCGGGCGGCGGCGTGAAACGCGGCTACGTGCACGGTTCTTCCGATGCCACCGGCGGCGAGCCCGACGCCGACCCTGTGACCGTCGAAAACTACGCCGCCACGATTTACAACCAGATCGGCATTGATCCGCAAAAAGCCCTCATGGCTCCCGGCGGTCGCCCCCAACTGATCGTGAAAGACGGCCACGTCATCAAAGAACTTCTCGCCTGAGCCATGGCCCTCCCACGCGCCGCCGGACCTCACCACCAACCCCGCCGCCGTAGCCCGCTCAACCTGAGCGCGCTCGCCTTCCTCGGCGCCAGCACGGCCTTCGCCGTCGCGCCCAACTTCACCGCCATCGCCCCGGCCGGCGCCCAGCGCGGCACCACTGTCGAAGTCACCTTGCGCGGCGACCGCCTCGCCGATGCGCAGGAAATATTCTTCTACACCCCGGGACTCTCCCTCGAAAAAATCGTTTCCGCCAAAGACAAAGAGGTGAAAGCCCTCGTCGCCGTCGCCCCCGACTGCCGCCTCGGCGAACACGCCTTACGCCTGCGCACCGCGGGCGGCGTTTCTGCGCTGCGCGTTTTTTACGTCGGCCCTTTTCCCGCGCTCGAAGAAAAAGAGCCCAACAACGAATCCGCCAAAGCCCAGCCCGTCGCGCTGAACACCACGGTGCATGGCACGATCGGCAACGAGGACATCGATTTCTTTTCCGTCGCTGCGAAAAAAGACCGCCGCCTCTCCGTCGAGATCGAGGGCGCGCGTCTCGGTCGCACCATGTTCGATCCCGTCATCACGGTGCAGGACGCCACCGGCCGCACCGTCGCCACTTCCGATGACACTCCGCTCCTCGGCCATGACGGCTTCGTCTCTTTCCTCGCGCCCGCCGACGGCAAATACCTGATTCAGGTCCGCGACATGACCTATGCCGGCAATGGTCATTTCTATCGCCTGCACATCGGCGATTTCCCGCGCCCCGCCACCGCGATCCCGCTCGGCGGTCGCGTCGGCGAGACACTCGCCGCCACGTTCATCGGCGATCCCACCGGCGATTTTTCCCAATCGGTCACCTTGCCCGGCGAAAAATCCACCCGCGTCGGCGTTCCCGTTTCCCACGACGGCCTCGCGCCGTCGCCTGCATGGTTCCGCGCCGTCGCGTTTCCCAACGCCGACCCCGTCAAGCCCGGCGCCACCCTCGCCGACGCCCCGCTCGTCGCGACGCCCCTGCCCTTCGCGTTCAACGGCGTGCTCGCCGCCAAAGGCGACGCCGCCTTCTTCCGCTTCACCGCGAAGAAAGATCAGAACCTCGATTTCCAGGTCTTCGCGCGCCGCCTCGGTTCACCACTCGACTCCGTGCTGACCGTGCTCGACGCCAAGGGAAAATCCCTCGGCAACAACGACGATGCCGCCGGCCATCCCGACAGCGCCGTGCGCGTGCGCATCCCCGCCGACGGCATTTACGTCGTCAAAATCGTCGACCAACTCGCCCGCGGCGGCCCGCGTTTCACCTACCGCGTCGAGATCGACGAAGTGCAGCCCGCCCTCGTCCTCTCGATTCCCGACACCGCCCGCTACGACAACGAGACCCGCAAATCCCTCGTCGTCCCGCGCGGCAACCGTTTCGCCGTCCTGATGAACATCAACCGCGACACGTTCAACGGCGACCTCGCGCTCCAGTTCCCCCATCTGCCCGCCGGCATCACCGCGCTCGCCGATACCGTCCCCGGCAGCCTCTCCGCCGTGCCCGTCGTGTTCACCGCCACCGCCGACGCCGCCCTCGCCGGCAATCTCCTCACGCCCGTCGCCCAGCCCGTCGATCCGGCTGCCGCCAAAGGCAAGCCTGTCTCCTCCCGTTTCCGTCACACCGTCGATTGGGTCCGCATCCAAAACGACACCGTCTACACTAGATCCGAGGTCAGCCAAATCGCCGCCGCCGTCGTCGAGGAAGTTCCATTCAGCGTCCGCATCGTGGAGCCCAAAGTCCCCATCGTGCAGGGCGGCGAGCAAACGCTCAGCATCATCGCCGATCGCGCCGACGGCTTCGACGAACCCATCACCGTCAAAATGCTCTGGAACGCGCCCGGCCTCAGCTCGCTGCCCGACGTCGTGATTCCCAAGGGCGCGCACTCCGTCAGCTACAAAATCAACGCCACACCCAAAGCCGAAGTGCGCAAGTGGCGCACCGCCGTCGTCGCCAACGCGACTGTCAAAGGCGGCGCCGCCTACGTCTCCTCGCAACTCGCCACGCTCGAAATTGCCGAGCCTTTCCTTGCCGGAAAAATCGCCCTCACCAAAGTCGAGCGCGGCCAAACCGTGATGTTGGTCTGCACGCTCGAGCAAAAAGTCCCGTTCGAGGGTAGCGCGATCGCCCGCCTCGTCGGCCTGCCACCCAACGCAACCGCCGAGGACGTCGAACTCACGAAAGACAGCAAGGAAGCCGTCTTCTCCGTCGTCACCACCGACAAGAGCCCGGTCGGCACGCACAAAAACATTTTCTGCAGCGTCATCATCACGCGTGAGTGCGAGCCCATCGCGCACGTCATCGCCCCGGGCAGCGTGCTCCGCATCGACCCGGCAAAATCCGCAACCCTCGCGGACGCCAAAAAATGAACGCTCACTTCACTGCCGTCGTCCGTAGCTGTGGGACAAGCCTTACGCCTGCCCTCCGCGCACTCCGTCTCACGCTCCCCCTCTCCCTCCTTCTCTCCCTCTCAGCGCCCCCCGCCCACGCCGCCGCCAAACCCACCCTCACCGAACTTCACGTCTACCCCGCCGACGTTAACCTGAAGACCCGCCAGGACCGCCAGAGTATCGTCGTGCAAGCGACCTACGCCGACGGCGTCACCCGCGACGTCACCGCCGAGGCGAAATATTCGCTCGGCCAAAAGTCGCTCGTGAAATTCGATAAATTCACGTTCGCCCCGCTCGCCGACGGACAGACGGAGCTGAAGATCAAATTCCAAAACAAGACGCTCACCGTGCCTGTGAAGGTCGAGAGCGCGACCGTCGAGGAACCGATCAGTTTCATCAAAGACGTGATGCCCGTCTTCACCAAAGCCGGCTGCAACACCGGCGGTTGCCACGGCTCTTCCCGCGGCAAAGACGGCTTCCGCCTCTCGCTTTTCGGCTACGATGCCGAGGGCGACTACCACCGGCTCACGCGCGAAGCCATCACCCGCCGCATCAATCTCGCCGTGCCCGCGGAGAGTCTGCTTCTCGAAAAATCTACGCGCAAAGTCCCGCACACCGGCGGCGAACTCTTCAAAGAAGACAGCGAGTTCTACCGCATTCTCCTCACCTGGCTGAAAGCCGGCGCGCCCAAAGATCCCGCCAACGTCGCCAAGGTCGTGCGCCTCGAAATCCACCCGCGCCAGTCCGTGCTCGAAGGCGTCGGCACCGCCCAACAGCTCAACGTGCGCGCGTTCTACTCTGATGGCACCGACCGCGATGTGACCTCGCTCACCGCGTTCATGAGCAACAACGACGCCGCCGTAAAAGTCTCCGCTTCCGGCCAAGCCACCGCGCTCTCCCGCGGCGAAGCCTTTATCACCGCGCGCTACGAAGACCAGGCGAGCGGCGTGCAGGTCCTCGCGATTCCGCAGGGGCTGAACTTCACCTGGCCGAAGGTCGCCGAACACAACTACATCGACACCCTCGTCCACGCGAAGCTCCGCAAGCTCCGCCTCGCCCCGTCCGACGTGTGCGACGACGCCACTTTCCTCCGCCGCGTCTACCTCGACATCACCGGCACGTTGCCCACGCCCGCCGAGGTGAAGGCCTTCCTCGCTGACACCGCGCCCGCCAAACGTGAGGGCGTCATCGATGCGCTCCTCGGCCGCAAAGAATTCGTCGATCTTTGGGTGATGAAGTGGGCCGAACTCCTCCAGATCCGCAGCGCCGACCAGCAGGTGCAGATGAGCGCCAAATCCGCCCTGCAATACTTCGATTGGCTCGAGGCCCAAATCTCCCAAAACGTGCCCGTCGATGTGATGGTGAAAAATCTCCTCACCGCCATCGGACCGAGTTTCGAGGCGCCCGCGACCAATTTCTACAAGATCGAGCGCGATACCCTGAAGCTCACCGAAAACGTCGCCCAAGCCCTCATGGGCGTCCGCCTCCAATGCGCGCAGTGCCACAACCACCCGTTCGATCGCTGGACGATGAACGACTACTACGGCTTCGCCGCCTTCTTCGGCCAGATCGGCCGCAAAGCCGGTGAAGATCCCCGCGAATCCATCATCTTTAACAACGCGAGCGGCGGCGTGAAACATCCCGTCACCACCAAGGACATGCCTCCGAAATTCCTCGGCGGCGCGCTACCCGACATCCCGAAAGGCGGTGACCGCCGCGTCGTCCTCGCCGAGTGGCTCACCGCTCCGGACAACCCCTACTTCGCCCGCAACCTCGCGAACATCGTCTGGGCCCAGTTCTTCGGCCGCGGCATCGTCGATCCCGTCGACGACATGCGTGTCAGCAATCCTGCTACGAACCCGGAATTGCTCGATCGCCTCGCCACGCAACTCGTCGCCTACCGCTACGATTTCAAAAAACTCGTCCGCGATATCGTCCTTTCCCGCACCTACCAGTTGTCCTCGGTCCCCAACGCCACCAACGCCGACGATCTCGCCAATTTCTCCAAGAGCAGCGTCCGCCGCATCCGTGCCGAAGTCCTGCTCGACGCCCTCAGCACCGTCACCGGCAGCACCGAAAAAATCCGCGGCCTCGCCCCCGGCGCCCGCGCCATCGAAATCGCCGACGGCCGCACCAGCACGTATTTCCTCACGACCTTCGGCCGCGCGACCCGCGAGACGCCCTGCTCGTGCGAAGTCCGCATGGAGCCAAATCTCTCGCAAGCGCTGCACCTGCTCAACGGTGACGCCGTCAACGCCAAGGTGGTCAACGGCGGCCTCGTGAAGAAGCTGCTCAAGGAAGGTCGCCCGCCGAAAGAGATCATCGACGAGCTCTACCTCCGCACGCTGAACCGCCACCCGACCGCCACCGAATCCACGAAGCTCCTCGCGTTTTTCACCGAGGGCAAAAAGCCCGACGTCGTCCTGAACGACCTCTTCTGGTCGCTCCTCAACGCCAAGGAATTTGTGTTCAACCACTGAGCGATGAACCCTCTTTTTGTAGGAGCCTGCTTGCAGGCGATTCCGTCCCGTCGTAGCGGCGGTTTTCCAACCGCGGTCTTGTCCTTGTGTGCCGCAGTTCTCGCGTCCGTCACGTCCGGCGCCGATGCCAAGAAAATCACCTACGAGGACGACGTCCTCCCGATCTTCCGCGACAACTGCCTCAAGTGCCACAACCCCGACAAACTCAAGGGCGACCTCGACCTCACGTCGTTCAGCGCGGTCGTCAAAGGCGGCGGCAGCGGCGCCACGCTCAACCCCGGCGATCCCGACGGCAGCCTCCTCTTCAAATCGATCACGCACGCCGAAGAACCGGAGATGCCTCCCAAGGCGAAGCTCTCCGACAAAGAGATCGCCACCATCCGCCAGTGGATCGCCGGCGGCATGTTGCAGGGAGCGAACAGCAAAGCCCTCGCCGCCAACAAACCCACCGTCGACCTCGCCCTGAAAGCCGGCGCGATCGGCAAACCCGACGGCCCGCCCCCAATGCCCGGCCCGCTTTCGTTGGAGCCGTTTGTGCGCGCCACCCGCGGCTCCGCCCTCGCCGCCCTCGCCGCGAGTCCGTGGGCGCCCGTCGTCGCTCTCGCCGGCCCGCATCAGATTTCGCTCTACCACACCGGCGACCTTGAGTTTCTCGGCGTGCTCCCGTTTCCCGAAGGCCTGCCGTGCGACGTGAAATTCAGCCGCAACGGCAAACTCCTCCTCGCCGGCGGCGGTCGCGGCGGCCACTCCGGCCTCGTCGCCGTCTGGGACATCGCGAAAGCCGAACGCGTGATCACCATCGGCGACCAGTTCGATTCCGTGTTGGCCGCGGACATCAGTTCTGATCAGCAGTGGATCGCCCTCGGCGGCCCCGATCGCATTCTCAAAATTTATCAGACGAAAGACGGCGCCCTCGCCCACCGCCTCAAGAAACACACCGAGTGGGTCACCGCCGTCGAGTTTTCGCCTGACTCCAAGTATCTTGCCACCGGGGACCGCAACGGCGGCCTCGTCCTCTGGGAAGCCGCGAGCGGCCAGGAGATGTTCAACCTCCCCGGCCACCGCGGCGCCATCACCGCGATCACCTGGCGCAGCGATTCAGAACTCGTCGCCTCCTCGAGTGAAGACGGCACGCTGAAACTCTGGAAAGCCTCCGACGGCTCCGCGCTCCGCAGCATCAACGCGAATCCCGGCGGCTCGCTCTCGGCCCGTTTCACGCACGACGGCCGTATCGTCACCTGCGGGCGCGACAACAAAGTCCAAATCTGGGACGTGAGCGGAAAAAATCTCCTCAACCTCGCGTTCACCGGCGATCTCCCCAACCGAGTCACGTTCACCGACGACGGCAAGAAAGTCATCGGCAGCGACTGGCAGGGCAAAGTCACCGTGTGGGATGCGAAAACCGGCAAGCCCGTCGGCGAATTGGAAAGCTACCCGCCATCGGTCAGCGAACGCGTCCTGCTCGCCGCCCAAAAGGTCGCTGCCTTGAAACAAGAGTTATCCGCCACCGCCGCCAACATCGCCAAAGCCGAGGCGTCGGCCAAGGCCGCCGCGGAGGCGGAAAATCGAGCCAAGGCCGCCGTCGCCGACGGCAAAACCCGCTTGGCCACCGAGGTCGCTGCCGTGAAAAAAGCCACCGTTGCCCTCGCGCAGGACTCCGCCACCGAGCCCCTCAAGCAGCAGCTCGCCGAAGCCAACTCCCGCCTTACCGCCGCCAAGACTCAGTCAGCCGCTCTCCAAAAAACGCTCGCTGGCGCGACGCAGAAAGCCGCGGCCGCCACCAAGAAACTCGCCGAGGCCAAAGGCGCCCACGACACGCTAACCGCGAAGCTCGCCGCCGCCGTGGCCTCGCACGCGAAGTGGCAAGCCGTGCCGCCGACGCCGAAATCCGCGACAGGGAAACTCACGTCCGTCGACCGCCCCGCTCGTTAGTCACGCGACTGTTCCGCGCCGCGCGCCGCAGCCCGCTGTCACCAAGGTCGCGAAGTTCCGCGTCACCCCGGTTGTTCCGGTGCGTCATCACTTCGTCCGGATTCGCCCGTGCCCTTCCGGCAACTTATGATCACGCTTTGCTCTCGCAGATTTTTCCACGCCGCCGAAACCGGCCTCGTCTGCCGTCTGCGGCAGGGAATCGCGCACCGCGCGTGGCTCGCGTCGGTGCTCGCATTCGGGGCCGCCTTCACCGCGGTCTCCTACGCCCAGCCGAGCAAGGTCGCCGTCCCCACGGATCGTCCGGTGAACTACGAAGCCTTCGGCGCGGTGGGCGACGGCGTGACCGACGACCTGCCGGCCATTGTCGCAGCCCACGGCTTTGCCAACACCCACAACTTGCCCGTCAAGACGAAGTCCGACGCCACGTATCACCTCGGGCGCCGCGCGCTCACCGCCATCATCGCCACCGATACCGATTGGAGCACGTCGCGCTTCATCATCGACGACCGCGACGTGGAAAACCACCGGCTCTCCCTCTTTACCGTGCGATCGCTGCTCGCTCCGGTGACGTTGTCGATCTCACGGCTGACCCGCGACCAACGCCAGCTCGACGTCCGGCCTCCGCGTGACTGCTGGGTGCGCGTGGAAAACAGCGGGAAGCGCGTCTACTTCCGCCGCGGTCTCAACCAGAACAACGGCACGCCCCAGCGCGATTGTTTCATCCTGCGTCGTGACGGCACCATCGAAGGCGCGATCGATTGGGACTACTCCAAGGTCACCAAAGTCGAAGCCCGCCCGCTCGACGAACGCCCGCTGCTCCTGAAAGGCGGCGTGTTCACCACCACCGCCAACCGCATGAAACAGGAGAAAGGCTACAACTACTGGTCGCGGAATATCGCCATCACGCGCTCGAACACGACTGTGGAAGGCCTCGCCCACCATATCGTCGGCGAGACGGAGTTCGGCCATCCCTACGGCGGGTTCCTCGACGTCAGCCGCTGCGCCAACGTCACGCTGCGCGACTGCTTCGTGTCAGGCCACAAGACCTACACCACGATCGGCTCGGCCAACAAGCCCGTGAGCATGGGCACCTACGACTTGAGCGCGAACGAGGTCGTCAACTTCACGATGATCGGTTGCCGCATGGACAACATCTGCGACCCCACGCGCTGGGGCGTGATCGGAACGAATTTCTGCAAAAACATCCTCCTCGAAAACTGCACGCTGTCGCGCATGGACACCCACCAAGGCGTCTCCGGCACCTACACGATCCGCGGTTGCACCTTGGGCCACGCCGGACTGAACGCGGTCGGCCGCGGCACGTTGACCGTGGAAAACTCCACGCTGAACGGCCGCTCGTTGATATCCCTCCGCAGCGACTACGGCAGCACCTGGGAGGGCACCGTCGTGATCCGCAACAGCCGCTGGATTCCCGCATGCGGCGCCGCCACCCAGCCCTACCTGCTCAACGCAAGCAACGACGGCCAGCACGACTTCGGCTATCCGTGCCACATGCCCCGCGAGATCGTCATCGACGGGCTCGTCATCGACGACCGCAACACTCCAAAAGGCTATCAGGGCCCGTTCCTGTTCACCGATCCGGACGGTGCCAAGGCGCTCGCATCTGCGCAGCCGTTTCCTTACCGGCTGACCGAGCAGGTGACGATTCGCAACCTGACCACCACCAGCGGGCGCAAGCCCCGTATTTCACCCGACGCTGAGTTCGCCTCCCGCGTAAAGGTAGTCGAAGCGAACTGAGCATTTCCGGGAGGCGCCGCACTCCCGCGAAAGCAGGACTAATGCGGGTCATTCGTCGGCAACCGAAATTCGGTTTTTGCTCCGCAGATTCACAATCGAGCTGTCGCTCCACCGGACGATCCGTATCGTCTGCCGGCTCGGGGAAAAATTCGGGTGGACCTCGTCACCAGGGCGACCGACCGCTTTTCACCGGCCCCCTTACCTGCCTCTGAAACTGCCGCCGAATCTGGCCAAACGACATGGAAACCGCCCGCGACCTCTACGCCGAGAAACCAATGCTGCGCTGGCTGGCCCTCGCCGCCGCCCTCCTCGCCTGGGGATTCGATGGCGTCGAGCAGGGCGTTTACGCGCTCATGACCCGCGCCGCGCTCAAGGAATTGATTCCAGGCGGACAACCCACCGAGGGGCAGATCAGTTTCTATTTCAGCCTCTCGATGGCGATGTGGCTGTGGGGCGCCGCCGTCGGCGGTGTGTGGTTCGGCCGCATGGGCGACAAATACGGGCGCGTGCGCTCACTGCTCTTCGCGGTCGTCACCTATTCGATTTTCACCGGTCTCTCGGCGCTGTCCACCCACTGGACGCAGCTCGCCGCGTATCGCTTCCTCGGTGCGCTCGGCCTCGGCGGCACGTGGCCGCTCTGCGTGGCGTTGGTAGTGGAGACTTGGCCGGAGAAAAACCGCGCATTGCTCGCGGGCGCCATCGGCTCGGCGGCAAACGTCGGCTACCTGATTGCCGCGACTTACTCGCGCGTGATGTTGTCCTATGGCGCGACGTGGCGGTGGGTGATCGGCATGGGCTTTGTGATCGGCCTGCTCAGCTTGCCGGTCATCTGGTTCGTGCCCGAACCGACGAAATGGCAACAGTCGCGGGCGAAGCACCAAAAGACGTCGCTCCGCGATCTCTTCGCGCCGCAATACCGTCGTAGCATCGTCGTCGGCAGCCTGCTCTCGACCGTCGCGCTGCTCGGCACCTGGGGATCGTTTCTCTGGTTGGCTACCTATGTGGACAAGATCGC
>CALRZR010000233.1:0-12512 GCA_943372705.1 Opitutus sp. GAS368
AAACGCGCCATTCACCTGATGGAAGAAAGCGATCGCAAGAAGGTCCCCGAGATTCACGAAATCTGGATCGACATCGGTGCGCGCTCCAAGAAAGAGGCGCTCGAACGCGTCTCCATCGGTGACGTCGCGACCTACGACCACGAATTCGCGTTGATTCACGGCAGCGTCGGCACCGCGCGCGCCTTCGACAACAAAGTCGGCGCCTACGTCGTCGGCGAAACGCTCATTCGCCTTGCTCGCGACAAAGACCGCAAGAAACTCGCCGCCAAAATTGTCTCCGTCGCCACGTCGCAGGAAGAGATCGGCGTCCGCGGTGCCACGACCGCCGCTTATGCCGCCAATCCGCACATCGCGCTCGCCGTCGATGTCGGCCACGCCACCGATCACCCCGACTGCGACAATCGCAAATACGGTGAGACCAAACTCGGCGGCGGCCCCATCCTCTGCCGCGGCGCGAATATCAATCCCAAGGTCTTCGACCGTCTCGTGAAGGCCGCGAAAAAACTGAAGATTCCCTACCAGATCGAAGCCGACCCGCGCCCCACGGGCACCGATGCCCGCGCCATTCAGATGGGCCGCGGCGGCGTCGCCACCGGCCTCGTCAGCATCCCGCTCCGCTATATGCACACGCCGAGCGAAGTCGTCGACCTCGAGGACGTGGAACGCACCGTTCAGCTCTTCGTCGAGTTCGCCAAGGGCCTCGAAAAGGCCGACTATTGCCACTGGTGACCTTATCTCCCCAACTCACAAATACCCTATGAACCTCCGCTCTCTTTCGGCCGCACTCCTTCTGGTTTGCCTGAGTCTCGCGAACAGCGTCGCCCAAACTCCCGCGACCGAAACTCCCGCCGATGCCTTGCAAGCCCTCGTCGCCCAAATCCGCACCAAACTGCGCTCGGGCCCTCCAACCGCCGCGGGGCTGGCGCCGGAGTTGGCAGCGTTCGACGCGTTGCTAGCCAAGTATCGCGATCAGAAAAATGACGACGTGGCCCAGATACTTTTCATGAAAGCCACGCTTCATGGCGAAGTGCTCGATGACGTCGCGACCATGGAAAAGCTCTTTAAACAACTGAAGTCCGAGTTTCCCGGCACAAAGGCAGCCGCGTCCTCCGATCGGATGCTCGAATCGCTCGCCCGCCGCGCCAAAGCCAAGGAGGCCAGCGCCGCCCTCATCGGAAAACCTGCTCCGCAGTTGAACTTTCAATGGGCGACCAAGGACGGCCTAAAGACGCTCTCCGACCTGAAGGGCAAAGTCGTCGTCCTCGATTTTTGGGCCACCTGGTGCGGCCCCTGTGTCTCGTCATTTCCGCAGGTGCGCGAGCTAACCGCCCACTATCAGGGCCTCGATGTGGTCGTGCTCGGCGTCACGAGTATCCAAGGTTCCATCACCGGCCTGCAACCGCAGCGCATCGACACCAAAGGCGACCCACAGAAGGAATTTTCGCTCATGGCCGACTTCATCAAAGCCAAGGATATCACGTGGACAATCGCCTTCAGCAAAGAGGAGGTCTTCAACCCCGACTACGGCATTACCGGCATTCCTCACATGGCCATCGTCGCGCCCGACGGCACGTTGCGGCACACCGGTTTGCACCCAGCCATGCCGCATGCCGAGAAGACCGAAAAGATCGATGCTCTGCTCAAGGAATTCAAACTCCCGACCGCACTGTCCACCGGGGTGAAGAAATCCTAAAAGCGTAGGCTGAGGCATCGATCTGCCGGTTTGAATTTCGCCGCATCCGCCGGCGCTCGCACCGGAGTCGCGATGAAACGCGCCCGTCGGTTGCCAACCACACGGTTTGGAGGCTAAAGTAGGCTTAGTAACTTCGGCGGTTGTGCCGATTACTCAGCATATGACGACCACCTCGAGCCAACCGTCGACTTCGGCCAAGGCACCGGTGGTGCCGATAACACCGCACACTGCACCGAGCAGTCCCGGTCAGAGGCCCAGCGCTATCCGCTATCCGTGCCCCGGGCGATCACGCGGATTGTTGGCCTTCGCACTGGCTGCCTCCCTTGGCATTCACGGAGGCCTGATTTTCGGGCTCGGCCGCCCGGGGCCAAAGGTCTCCCGACCCGCCGAGCCGCCGCTCCTGGCACTCACGTTTACGATGCCCGACCTCAAGGAGCTGGAGGAGCCGGAATCGGCCCCGTTGGAAGAACCCGGTGCGAGGGCAGACCTCGGGACACCGGCACCGATGCTGGCGGATCTGCCGCAAATTCCCCAGCCGACGGATTTCGTCCAACAGATTGATTTCTCCACATTGATCGAGCGGCCGGACCTGAGCATGGCGAAAGTCTGGACCATTCCGGAGACCATTCGGCGCGGCACAAAACCCGGCGAAGGCCTGGGCAACATTTTCAATATCGCCGATCTCGACCGCGTGCCGGAGCCCGTTGTTCAGCCTGCCCCCACCTTTCCGCCCGCGCTCAAACGAGAAATCAGCCGCGCCACGGTCGTAGTCGAATTCGTCGTCGATACGCAGGGACGGGTGTTCAACGCCTTTGCCGTCGAGAGCACCCATCCGGGCTTCGAAGAATCTGCCGCCAACGGCGTCCAAAAGTGGCGTTTTCGCGCCGGCGTAAAGGGCGGCGTCAAGGTGAACACGCGCATGCGCGTCCCCATCGTATTCCGCATCGTCGAAAACGAGGGCTAGCGCCCGGTCGGACCGGCCGGTTATTCCAAGCCCAACGCTTTCCGACCCAACGGTGAGATCATCTGCGGCGTCCACTGCGGATCCCACACGATATGCACCTTGGCTGCTGCCACCGAGGGCAACCGGGCGATCTTTTCCCGCGCATCCTCGGCGATTACGGGCCCCATTCCGCAACCCGGCGCAGTGAGCGTCATCTTGATCTCGACCGCATGTTTGCCCGCTTCATCCGTCTCGATCGAAAGATCATAAACGAGACCGAGGTCCACGATGTTCACCGGAATCTCGGGATCAAAACACGTTTTCAGCGTTTCCCAGACCAGCTGTTCGCTAAATTCCCCCTCCACGGTTGCCGCATTCGCCGCGGGCACATAGCCGCCGATGGCCGCGACGTTTTCCTTCGCGATGCGAAACAACCCGCGATCGGTGCGGACGGTGACATTGCCACCCAAGGTTTGCGTGATGAATACCTCCGTGTCGGCAGGCAGTGTAACATTATCCCCGGCCGGAATCGCCGTCGCCGGACAGGCTGTGCTCAAAATATGGTTCATGTGGGCGTGATTATTTGACCGACAGATTGTGCGGCAGCCGCGCATAAATCCCTTGGGGATCGTTGAATGACCGGAGCACCTTGACCTCGGTTTCGATCCGCTGGGCAATTTGCATCGCCAGACCGGGAGCCCGTGCGTTGTTCGGCGCGATTTTCTCCACAAATTCCTGCACCGCCTCGAACAACTCCTTCGGACGGGGATACTCCACGAGTCGGTAATCCGGGCCTAGCTTTGCCTGCTTGGCAGCGTAGGCGATCGCCGCGTCGAGACCGCCCAATTCGTCCACCAAGCCGAGTTTTTTCGCTTCGGCTCCCGACCATACCCTCCCTTGCGCGATTTCCTCCACGACTTCTCGTTGCAACTTCCGCGCCTCCGACACTTTGCCGACAAACTCGCCGTAAATCCAATCCACCATCCGCTGGAAGACCGCCAACTCCTCGGGCGTCTTTGGCCGCGTGATGCTGATCACGTCCGCAAATTTCCCTGTCTTCACGGTGTCAAACGTCAGCCCAAAATCCCCTGAGAGTTTTTTCACATCGAACTGAATCCCAAATACCCCGATCGATCCCGTGATCGTCGTCGGCTCCGCAAATATGCGATCTCCGTAGGCCGCGATCCAATAGCCGCCCGAGGCCGCATAGCTGCCCATCGAAACCACGACCGGCTTCACTTTCTTGGCGAGCCGGACCTCCCGTTGAATCGTCTCCGACGCGGACGCGCTGCCACCTGGGCTGTTCACCCGCAACACGATCGCCTTCACGTCGTCGTCTTGGCGCAGTTTTCGCAACTCACGGGAAAATTTCGACCCGCCGACATCGCCGGTATCGCCTTCCCCGTCCACGATGTCGCCTTCCGCATAGACGACCGCAATGCGCCCGCCCTTGCCCGACGAACCCGCTGACTCTACCGCGCCCGAATCCGGCAGGTCCGCGATGTCCTTCGAATGCCTCGCGTAGTCAGCGAGCGTGATTTGCTTGAAGGGTTTCTTCGACCCGGCGCGTCCGGTTTTCGCCTTCAGGTCGTCGTAGATTTCATCGCGATAGGCGATGCGGTCCACGAGTTTGGCGCCCTTGGCTTGCGCGGGCCGAATCAATCCCTCCGTATCCACCGCAGTCTGGATCATCTCGACGGTCGTGCCTCGGCTCGGGGCGATGTCGGCAAGCACGCCACTCCAAATATCGTCCAGTAGCTTCTGCAACTGCGCGCGGCTCTCGGCGCTCATGTTCGTGCGGGTAAACGGCTCCACGGCCGATTTGTATTTTCCCACGCGGGTCACCTGCACCCCGATTCCGTATTTTTCAAAGGCTCCCGCGTAAAACATCGGTTCGCTCGCCAATCCCGGCATCATGATCATCCCATAGGGATCGATGGCCACTTCACCCGCCGCCGACGCCAAATAGTAGTCCTTCGTTGTCGCGGTCGTCAGGTAAGCCGTCACCGGTTTGCCCGCTGCTTTTACGCCCGCCAACGCCGCGCGGACTTCCTTCAACGCCGCAAAGCCCGAACCGAAACTCGCCGGACGCAGGCCTCCAGTCACAAAGACACCCGCGACCCGTTCGTCTTTCGCCGCCGCCCGCAGGGCCCGTGTGACCGTGCGCAATTGCAGCGTATCATCATGTCCACCACCAAACGACCCAAAGTCGATCGGCGGCGGCGCATCGGTGATATTGGACGATAGATCGAATACTACATAGGCCCCCTTTTCGATTTCCGGAGCCGCTTTCTCACCTCCGCCCATCGCGGCAATCGCTCCCACAAACCCAATGAACAAAAGGAAGGCGCCGCCCGTGAAAATGAACAGCGCGACCAGTGCGCCGAGCATCGAGGTGAAGAAATTTTTCATGCGAAGTTGGCACCGTAGCCGCTTTCCTCGCTTCCTCCAGTCGAAACACCCTCTTTGCCTCTGCCCCGTGATCCACTCGCCGTTTAGCTTCCCGCACCTGCTTCGCTCACCACGTGCGGCGACGAACTGTTTGCGCCGCGGCGTGTCACCCCCATCGTAATTTTCTATGAGCGAGAATAGGCAGAAGGAACTCCTCACCACCAACCGCAAGGCTCTCACGATCAACCTCGACGAGCCCATCTACGGCACGTTTGCCGAGATCGGCGCCGGTCAGGAAGTCGCGCGCATGTTTTTCCAGGCGGGTGGAGCGTCGGGCACAATTGCAAAGTCCATTTCAGCCTACGATATGTCGTTCAGCGATGCCATTTACGGCAAAGCGCCCCGCTACGTCTCCCGTGAGCGCCTCGCGCTCATGCTCAATCACGAATACGAGTTGCTCCACGCGCGCCTCGCCGCCCAGCGCGGTGACCGCACGACATTTTTCGTTTTTGCCAACACCGTCTCCGCCCGAAATTTCAAAGGCACCAACGAAGCTCACGGTTGGCTCGGCATCCGGTTTCAGGCCGAACCCAACAGCCCGCCGAGCGATATCATTCTGCACGTGCGGATGTGGGACAAAGAAAACGTCCTTCAGCAACAGGCGCTCGGCATTATCGGCGTCAACGCCATCTACGGCGCGTTTTACTACCGCGATGATCCGCGCAAGTTCATCGCCTCTCTCCTCGACAACCTGTCGCCCGACCGCATCGAGGTCGACATGCTGAAGTTCACGGGCCCGGCCTTCACGCACGTTGACAATCGCCTCATGGCCCTCGCCCTCGTCCAAAACGGCCTCACCAACGCCGTGATGTTCGGCCCCGACGGCGAGGTCCTGCAGCCCTCGGAGGTGCTCTACAAAAAGGCGATTCTCGTCGAGCGCGGCAGTTTCCGCCCGGTGACCCACGTCAATGTGGACATGGTCAATTGCGCGACCGCGCAGTTCGTCCAAGAGCCCAACGTGAAGGGCAAGGACGTCGTCGTCTTAATGGAGATCACGATGAACAATCTCCTCTCGGCCGGCGAACTCGACGCCCGCGATTTCCTCCACCGCGTCGATCTGTTGGGTGACATCGGGTTTACCGTCCTCATCTCCAACTACTCCGAATACTTCCGTCTCACCTCCTATTTCCGACGCTACACCAAGGAAATGATCGGTGTCACGATGGGCATCGATAACCTCCTCGAGATCTTCAACGAAAAATATTACGAGCACCTCGAAGGCGGCATCCTCGAATCCTTCGGACGTCTCTTTCGCCACGCCGTGCGCCTCTACATCTATCCGATGAGGCAGGAGGCCTACGACAAATACCTCCTCACCGGCGAGGCCCCGGCAAGCACTGGATCAGTCGTCAAACACGCCTTCTCCTCGAACGTCCTCATCACCGCGAAGAACGTCCACATCGTTTCCCATCTGCGCAATCTCTACGACCACCTCCTCGAAAACCACTACATCGACTGCATCATCGGCTTCGACCGCGATATCCTTCACATCTTCTCGCGCGACGTCCTCCGCCGCATCAAGCAGGACGATCCTACTTGGGAGCAAATGGTCCCGCTGGCCGTCGCCGCCGCCATCAAGAAACGCGGACTCTTCGACTACACGCCGCCCGGCACTCCCAGCGTCCCGTCGGCAGCGACACAATCACCGGCCGAACAAGTCGCGGTCCCATCCACACGGACCACCCCGCCGGCCGCCGCTCCCTCCGCAAACTGATCGGGGCACAAAAAAGCCCTCCGTTTCGGGAGGGCTTAAAGGTGCAGTTGCCTTTGAAACAAACAGCCGACGCCGACTTACTTCTTCGCGGCGCCGCGCTTGAACTTCGAGGTGAACTTCTCGACGCGACCCGCGGTGTCGACGATGCGCTTCTCGCCCGTGTAAGCCGGGTGGGAATCCATCGTCACGTCGCGAGCGACGACGAAATACTCCACGCCGTCGATCTGCTCTTTGCGGACCGATTTCATGGTGGACTTCGTGAGGAAACGCTTGCCCGTTCCGATATCGAGGAAGCAAACGTTGTTAAGAGTGGGATGGCCTTCGGCTTTCATCGCAGTAGTAAGGGGTTAATTAGCCTTGGCGCGCCTTGTAACGCGGCTCGACTTTGTTGATGACGTAGATCTTGCCCTTGCGACGGACGACCTGACAGGCCGGGTGACGCTTCTTGGCGGATTTGATGGAGGAAACAACTTTCATAAAAGGCGTGAAAACAGAGTCCCCCCCCACCCCTGTCAACTGAAATGTCCCCGTGCGCGAAAAACGTTGGCTCAGCGCACGTAAAATCACCGCGACACCACTGCATCCGTCTCAGTTTTTCTCGGGGTTTTCCGGCTCATCCGCCAACAAACGCCACTCCGCGCCCTCCCGGCCCAGCACCGTGCGCCACAACGCCTCGTCTTGTGCCTGCGACAGTAAATCCGCCGGCACATCTGCCACCACCCAAGTATGGTGCTTCATCTCGTTTTCCAACTGTCCGGCCGACCAACCTGAGTAGCCGACAAACGCGCGCACGTGGGCCCCTTCCTCCGTCAACAGCTGGATTGCGCGGTCCGGTTCGACTCCGAAATGCATCCGAAATCCGTCGTCACGCTGCTCCCACGCCGCGAGCACCAACTGCTCCGTTTGCACCGGTCCACCGGTAAACATGGGGATTCCTGACAGCGGCCCCAACGCAAACTCCCCGCTAAATTCTCCCAGCCGTTTTCCCATCGGCCGGTTCAACACCACACCCATGGCCCCCTCGGCGTTATGCACCGACATCAACACCACGCTGTGGCGAAAATTCGGGTCGCGCATCGAGGGATGCGCGAGCAACAGAGAGCCCGCGAGCGTCTCCTTGGTTTCTTTCGGGCGTTCGCGCATGACAGTTTTGTTAGAGTTTCAGGATCGAAACACCTGCATCCGCCAACAACTGGGCGACCAACGGGTCGTTGTGGTAATCCAGCCGATACTTCACCCGAGCGATCCCGGCCGCCGAGAGAATCTTCGCGCAGTTGATGCACGGGTAGTGCGTTACATAGGCCACGCATCCCTCCACCGAACTCCCGCGCCGCGCCGCATCCGCGACCGCATTTTGCTCTGCGTGGACGGTCGCTTGCTCATGTCCATCCCGCAGGTGCGAGACATGCGGCGTGCCCGGGAGGTAGCCGTTGTAACCCGCCGCCACCAAACGATTTTTCCGCGTCCCACCCGTCACAATCACGCAGCCAACGTGCAACCGTTCGCAATTCGAACGCGACGACATCAACACCGCCGTCGCCATGAAATACTCGTCCCACGACGGGCGGTGCGGGAAATTTTCCGCGGCTTGCGCGATCAGATCGACAGGATTGGACGTGCTCATGGATGAATCTGGGCGGCACGATGGACAGCCCGTCGCAACCGGGCAATCTTCCTCTCGCTTCATGCCACGCACGTTTCAACCCGAGCTGCTCGACTCGCTCCCGCCCGATCACCCGGACGCCCGCCACAGCCGCCGCGATCTCCGCTTGATCAACCGGCTTATGGGTAACCACCGCTGGTTCACCCGCACCTTGCCACCGCTCCTCCACTCCGGAGAACGCGCCCTCGAACTCGGCGCCGGCTCCGGCGAACTCTCCGCGCGCCTTCACACATTCGGGGTCGGCGCCGACGGCCTCGACCGCGTTCCGCCGCCGCCCACGTGGCCCGCCACCCGGGATTGGCATGCCTCCGATCTTCGCACGTTCGGCGCCTATGCCGACTACGCGGCTATCCTCGCCAACCTAATCCTCCACCATCTCGACGCCGCCGAACTCGCCGCACTTGGTGCCACGCTCAATCGCACTGCTCGCATCATCCTCGCCAGCGAACCAGCCCGCCGCGCCCGCTTCCAACATCTCTTCGCCTGCGCCGCGCCGCTGCTTCGCGCCAACCACGTGACCCGCCATGACGCCCACGTGAGCATCGCAGCCGGCTTTCGCGACGATGAGTTGCCGCACGCACTCGGTCTCTCGGCTTCTGTCTGGCAGTGGCGCTGCACCACCACCGCGCTCGGCGCCTACCGCATGGTCGCTATCCGCCATACGTGAAATCACCCCTCCCCATCGAAATCGTCGGCGGCGGTCTCGCGGGGCTTTCCCTCGGGCTCGCCCTGCGCCGCGCCGGAGTGCCGGTCACCCTATTCGAAGCGGGCCACTACCCACGCCATCGAGTTTGCGGCGAATTCATCGCGGGCCTCGCCCCACCCACGATCACTCGCCTCGGTCTCGAGCCTTTTTTTACCGACGCACTCCACCATCGCGAGGTCGCCTGGTTCATAGGTTCATCTACCTCAGGCAACCACCCCGCGCGAGTCCAACGTCTCCCCTCGCCCGCCCTCGGGCTCAGCCGCTTCGCCCTCGACGCCCGGCTCGCCGCCGCCTTCACCGCCGAGGGAGGCGATCTGCGCGCCAACACTCGCTGCTCCACTCACGAGCCCACGCCGGGCCGCGTCTTCGCCACCGGACGCCGCCGCAGTCCGTCCACTTGGCTCGGTCTAAAAATACACGTCCGCGATCTCGAACTCTCCCGCGACCTCGAACTTCACCTCGGCGATCAAGCCTACGTCGGCCTCGCCCGCGTCGAAGACGGTTCAATCAACGTGTGCGGCCTTTTCCGACGCCGCTCCCTCTGTGCCAAAGGCGCCGATCTTCTCCTCGGCTATCTCCAGGCCGTCGGTCTCACCGCGCTTTCCGCCCGCCTCGCCGCGTCCCAACGCGACGCCACCTCCTTCTGCGCCGTCGCCGCCGTCGGGTTCGATCGTCGTGTTGTGCCGTCCACGCCGACCACCCACCTCGCGATCGGCGACGCCTCCGCGACCATCCCCCCCTTCACCGGCAACGGCATGGCGATGGCCTTCCAAAGCGCCGAGTGCGCCCTCGCCCCGCTGCTCGCCTATTCGCTCGGAGCAACCGATTGGCCGAACACCTGTCAGCTCATCCACGACGCTCTGCGCCGCCGCTTTCGCCTGCGGCTCGCCGCCGCCACTTTCGCCCATCCCTTTTTCTTCGATCCACCGCGCCAGCGCGTCCTCTACGCTCTCAATCGCGCCCACCTCCTGCCGCTCCGACTGCTCTACGCCGCCCTCCACTGACATGTTTCTTCACGCCCTTGCCACCTCCGTCCCGCCCGCCCGCTACACTCAAGCCGACTGCTGGGACATCGTTCAACGCTCCCCCGTCCGCCAACGCCTCACGAAACGTTCCCGCCTCATCCTCCACAGTATTCTCACCGGCGACCACGGCATCGCCACGCGCCACTTCGCGATGCCCGACGTCGAAAACGTCTTCGATTTTACTGCCAACCAGCTCCACGCCGCCTTCCGCACCGAGGCCCCGAAACTCGCCGCCTCCGCTCTCACCACTGCACTCGCCCGGGCCCAACTTCTGCCCGCCCAACTCGACGCACTCCTCGTCTGCACGTGCACCGGCTACCTCTGCCCCGGCATCACGAGCTACGTCTCCGAAATTCTGGGACTGCGCCCCAATGCCTTCCTCCAAGATCTCGTTGGCCTCGGCTGTGGCGCCGCGATTCCCACCCTCCGCGCGGCCAGCCATCTCCTCGCCGCCCAGCCCGGCGCCACGGTCGCCTGCATCGCGGTGGAAGTCTGCTCCGCCGCGTTCTACCTCGACGACGATCCCGGCGTCATCATCAGCGCGTGCCTCTTCAGCGACGGCGCCGCCGCCACGATTTGGCGCACTACGCCCGGCCCGACCGCCCTGCGCGCGTTCGAGTTCGATACACTCCTTGTCCCGGCCGACCGAGATAAACTCCGCTTCGAGCAGCGCGACGGGAAACTCCGCAATCTCCTCGACCGCTCCGTCCCCACGCTCGCCGCCAACGCCGTCAGCCACCTCTGGTCACAACGCGGACCGCGGCCTGTCTCCCGGGTCGTTTCGCATCCCGGCGGTCGCGATGTGCTCGACGCCGTCGCACCCGTCGTCGCCCCGCACTCGCTCGCCGCCAGCACCCGCGTCCTCCGCGACTACGGTAACATGAGCAGCCCCTCCGTCCTCTTTGCCCTCGAAGAAACGCTTCGCGAAACTACCCCCAACACCGCCGACGGCGATTTTTGGCTCGTGAGTTTTGGCGCAGGGTTTAGCGCCCATAGTTGCCGCCTCGGCCTCTGACCTCATGCCCACGCTCTCCGATCTCGTCACCTATTGCGACCAGCGCACGCGTCGCTCCGCCTACAAAGACGCCCCCGGTGCGTTCAACGGCCTGCAACTCGCCAACGACGGCCGCGTCACCAAAATCGGCGCCGCCGTCGACGCTGGCGTGATCCCTTTCCAACGCGCCGTCGCCGCCGGCATCGATTTTCTCATCGTGCATCACGGCATGTATTGGGACATGCCCCGCCCGCTCACTGGCCCCGCTTACGAACGCGTCGCGACACTCATGCGCGCCAACTGCGCGCTTTACTCCAACCACCTGCCGCTCGACGGCCACCCGCAGTTCGGCAACAACGCCCTGCTCGCCAAACAGCTCGGCCTCAAGCCGTCCCGCCCCTTCCTCGTCCGCGACGGCGAGCCCATCGGCAACATTGCGAACTCCCGCCTCACCCGCACCGCCCTGCGCGCGAAACTCGAATCCCTCTACCCGCACGTCATCGCCATCGAATACGGCAGCGAGCGCCCCGCCGCCGTCGCCTTCTGCAGCGGCAGCGGTTACAGCGCCGTCCCCGAATTGCTCCCGTCCGGCGTCGACACCCTCGTGACCGGCGAGCTCCGCGAAGACTGCTTCAACCGCGCCCAAGAGGAAAAACTCAACCTCTACCTCTGCGGCCACTACGCGACCGAAGTTCACGGCGTGAAAGCCCTCGCCGCCGAACTCGCAAAAAAATTCAAACTCCCCTGGGAGTTCATCGGCACCGAGAATCCGTTCTGAGCCCGCGCCGCCTCCGCTCCGGTCCGCGCAAACTTAGCCTTCACTTCCGTCGCTTCCGCGTGTTGCGTCGCCCCTCATCATGAAACGCATCGCCATCCTCAACGGCCCCAACCTCGACCGCCTCGGCAAACGCGAGCCCGAGATCTACGGCCGCGCCACTCTCGCCGATCTCGCTGACGCGCTGCGCGCCGAATTCTCCGCGCGGGCCGAGCTCACTTTTTTCCAGTCCAACCACGAGGGCGCGCTGATCGACAAAATTGCCGAGCTCACCGATGCCAAGTTCGACGGCATCGTCATCAACGGCGGCGCCTTCACCCATACGAGTGTCGCCCTGCGCGATGCCCTGCTCGGGGCCCATTTACCCACCATCGAGGTGCACATTTCCAACATCTACAAACGCGAGGAGTTTCGCCACAAATCCCTGACCGCCCCCGCCTGCATCGCCGTGATCACCGGGCTCGGCCTCGAAGGTTATCACGCCGCCGTGCGCTACCTCCTGAAAAACTGAGCGGATGAGCGACTACTACTGGCTGGTCTGCCACACC
>CALRZR010000234.1:0-12412 GCA_943372705.1 Opitutus sp. GAS368
TGGAGGCGTGGGACCAGGAACTGATTGCGCCGGTGTTTGCCGGTCTCGGGTCCGTGCGGAACAACAAGAAGAAAGCGGGGAAGAATCCATGAAGGCGGGCATCATGACCGTGTGGGCGGTGGTGTTGGCGGCTTTGGCGATGCCGGCGATGGCGGCGGAAAAGGCCGGCGCAGGCGTGTCGCGTCCGAATGTGCTGCTGATCATGTCGGACGATCTGGCGGTGACGCTCGGGGCGTTTGGGCATCCGGTGGCGGTGACGCCGAATCTCGATGCGCTGGCGCGGCGGGGCGTGCGGTTTGACCGGGCGTATTGCCAGTTCCCGCACTGCAATCCCTCGCGGGCGTCGATGATGTCGGGGTTGCGGCCGAATTCGACGGGTGTGACGGGCAATGCGGACAATCTCTACAAGAACGTGCCCGGCGTCGTGACGTTGCCACGGCTTTTCCGCCAGCATGGTTACGCGACGGCGCGTTCGGGGAAAATTTTTCACCTCGGGGTGCCGAGCGGACTCGAGAGCATGGACGATCCGGAGGCGTGGGAGTTTGGCCGGCCGTTTGCGGACGAGCGTCCGTATCCGCCGAGCCGCGAGAGCGCCGTGAAGGTAAAGACAGGCAAGAAGCAGGGACTGCCGTGGGAGGAGATTCCGGGCGACGATGACCGCCTGATCGACGGGCAAATCGCGAAGACGGCGATCAACTGGCTGGAGCGGCGCGATCGGGCGAAGCCGTTTTTCCTGGCGGTGGGTTTTCACCGGCCGCACCTGCCGTTCGTCGCGCCGGCGAAATATTTCGATCTTTATCCGATGGAGAAGATCACCCTGCGGAAAGAACCGGCGGACGATGAGGCCGACATTCCGTTGCCGGCGCGAAACGGCGCGGTGGGCCAATATGCGATGACGGCGACACCGGAACAGCGGCGGGCGGCGATCCGCGCCTATCTCGCGACGGTAAGCTACATGGATGCGCAGGCCGGGCGCGTGCTGGACGCGTTGAAGCGGCTGGGCGTAGCGGACAACACGATCATCGTGTTTACGGGAGACCACGGGTGGCACCTCGGCGAGCACGGGCTGTGGCACAAACGCAGCCTCTTCGAGGAGTCCGCGCGCGTGCCGCTGATCGTCCACGCGCCGGGGGCGAAAGCCAACGGGCGCGCGAGCGGAAGTCTGGCGGAGCTCGTGGATGTTTACCCGACCTTGTGCGATCTGGCCGGGGTGCCGGCGCCCGCGGTGTTGGAAGGCAAGAGCCTGCGACCCGTGCTGGCCGATCCGGCGACGGCGCTGCACGAAGGCGTCTTCACGCAGGCGCGCCGCGGGGCGAACGCAGCCAATTGGGGACGCAGCGTGCGGACGCTGCAGTGGCGTTGCACCGAGTGGGACGAAGGTCGCAACGGCGTCGAGCTTTACGACCACGTCAACGATCCGCACGAATACACGAATCTCGCCAACGATCCCCGGCACGCCGGTGTGCTGAAAAATCTGCGAGCTATGCTCGCGGCGCGGGTGCCGGCGACGGCGACCAAATAAAACGAAATTTCAACCAACACCTTTCTAACATGAAGACTCTTTTACGCTGGCTGAGCGGCTGGTCGCTGGCGGTCGCCGCGGTGTCGGCGGCGACATCGGTCCGGCCGAACATCGTGTTCATCATGGCCGACGATCTCGGCTACACCGACGTCGCGGCCTACGGCAGCAAATACTACGAGACGCCGAACATCGACCGGCTCGCGGCGCAGGGGATGAAGTTCACGAACTATCACCACTGCCAGAATTGCACGCCGACGCGGGCGGCGCTGATGAGCGGGCAGTATGGAGCGCGCACGGGGGTTTACACGGTGGGCGGCATCGACCGCTTTGAATGGCAAGGGCGGCCATTGCGGCCGGTGGACAATGTGACGAACCTGCCGCTCGACCGGGTGATTTTGCCGCAGGCGCTGAAGGCGGCGGGCTATGCGACGGGCATGTTTGGCAAGTGGCACATCGGGCAGCAGGGCGACTACCTGCCGGGCAAGCGCGGTTTCGACGAAGCGATCGTAAGCATGGGTGCGCATTTCGATTTTCCGACGATGCCGCAGACCGAGTATCCGAAAGGCCAATATCTGGCGGACTTTTTGACGGACAAGGCGGTGGGGTTTATCGAGCGGCACAAGGCGGAGCCGTTCTTTCTTTATTTGCCGCACTTCGGGGTGCACTCGCCGCACCACGCGAAGGTGGAGTTGATCGCGAAGTTTAAGAACAAACCGGGTGTCGGCGGGCACAACAATCCGACTTACGCGGCGATGATCGCGAGTGTCGACGAGAGCGTGGGCCGCGTGATGGCGAAGCTGGACGAACTGAAATTGGCGGAGAACACGGTGCTCATCTTCGCGAGCGACAACGGCGGCGTGGGCGGCTACGTGCGCGAAGGCATCAAAAAAGGCGGCGGGGACGTGACCGACAATGCGCCGTTGCGCAGCGGCAAGGGCAGTCTTTACGAAGGCGGGACGCGCGTGCCGTTTATCGTGCGCTGGCCCGGGCAGGTGAAGGCGGGCAGCGTGTGCGACGTGCCGGCGATTCACGTGGATGTTTACCCGACGTTCGTGGCGCTGGCGGGCGGGCGGATGCCGGCGAAGCAGGTTTACGACGGCGAGAGTTTGGTGCCACTCCTGCGCAACGGTGGCGCGGCATTGAAACGCACGGCGATTTTTCAGCATTTCCCGGGGTATCTCGGAGCGGGCGCGGGCCAGTGGCGCACAACGCCGGTGAGTCTCGTGCACGAAGGCGACTGGAAACTGATGGAGTATCTCGAAGACGGGCGCCTCGAACTTTACAACCTGCGGGAGGATATCGGTGAAACGAAAAATCTGGCGGCGACCATGCCGGACAAAGCAAAGGCATTGCACGCGAGGCTGGTCGCGTGGCGCGCGGAGGTGAAGGCGCCGATGCCGAAGAAAAACGGAGCGACGAACGAGGACGAGACCGCGAAGAAACGTGGCAAAGGAAAACGGAAACAGGCAAAACAGAATGATTGAGATGAAATTTTACCGGGCATTGCGATTGGTCGGAGTGGGCTTGGGATTGCTTATCGCGGGTGTGCGCCTGCTGGCGGCGGACGTGGATTTCCACGGCTCGCCCGCGGCGTCGGTGCTCGTGTGCGGCGGTTCGATGATGAATGGAAACCACTTTGCCGACGGAGTCTTGCCCGTCATGCGCGAACACTATGCGGGGCGGACGCGGATTGCGCTGGTGTTGCACGCCTCGCATCCGACGGAGCGCGACGCGATGGAACTGCGCTTGCAGAAGGCCTTCGCGCATCTCCTCGGGGACAAGGTGAAAGCGGAATCGCTGCACCGGCGCGATGCGGCGGGCGCGAAAGAACTCCTGCGGACGGCCGATGCGTTTTTCGTGGGCGGTGGCGAGACCTTTGTGCTGCTCGGGGAACTGCAACGCACGGGGCAACTTGAGCTGATCCGCGAGCGCGTGCTGGCGGGCGTGCCCTACGGCGGATCGAGTGCGGGTGCGAATGTCGCGGGGCCGCGCATCGGCGCGACCAACGATTTTCCGACGGCGGACGTCACAAGCCGGATGGCGATCGGGGTGTTTCCGGCGGTGATCAACCCGCATTTTCCGCCGGCGACGCCGGAGTCGAAGACGGACCACGAGGCGCGCGTGGGAAAGCTGAAGACTTATTTGAAGTTCAATCCTGAAGAGACGGTGGTCGCGATGGGAAATGCGGCGATCATGCGGCTGCACGGCGGGCGCGTGGTGTTCAACGTCGGGAGAGTTTCGCTCTACCGGGCGCAGGGAGCCCGTGAGCTGACGCTCGGCGAAACAGTGCGTGAACTGGCGGTGGGCAACTGAACGACGGGCGGTGGGCGGCGGTGGCGATCTCGGCGTAACGGGAATCCCGTTACGCGCGTGAGAGCACTATGCGTGGAACGCGTGGAGGACCTGCCATGCGCGGGATTCGCCGGGGCCGAGATGGAGCGCGAGGTAGGGTTCGACGGAAACGGTGCGGGCGTTGGCCCAGACAGGGCATTCGGTGGGCGCGAAGCTCGTCGAGAAGTCGACGCGGGAGATCGTGGGGTGATCGAGGGAGAGGGAAAGTGACGGGGTCGATGGAAGCGTGGAAAGGCTAGGGAGGGAGAGGAGGGCGAATTGGCTGTCGTCGGGGGTGAGGAAGGGGCGCTGGAAGGCGAGCGTGCCGTCGGGGGCGACGGTGAAACCGGGGTTGGCAGGGAGAGTGGTGCCGGCGGGAAGGGCGATGCGGGCGGAGCCTTTGGTGAGTGGCCAGAACGGGTGGGCGAACCATTCGAGGGCGAGCGGACTGGCGGCGACGTTGGTGAGGTGTGAGGCGGAAATCACCTCGGTGCCGATAACGGTGATACGGCGCGTGAGCTCGTAGGCGAAGCCGGCGGCGGCGTGTTGCGTGCGGAAGGTGGCTTCATGGTCGGTGCGCGTGACGAGCCAAGTGCAGGGGCGGTGGAGCGCGACCTGGCCGGCGGCGTCGAGGGTGAGTTCGCCGGCGCCGAGGGCGACGCCGTGCGTGCCGGGGACGTTCCATGTGAGCGGGGCGCCGCCGCGCGTGCGGTGGCGGAAGGATTCGGGAAGGCCTTGGGCGTTGAAAGGGTCCGGGGTGGGCGAGGGGTATTCGGGGCCGGAGAGGAGCGGCGTGAGCGTGTCGGAGGGGCCGCGTTGAAAGATCTGCCAGATGAAACCGCCGTGGCAGAAGCGGGCGCCGAGGTGCGCGGCGTCAGAGGGGTGGGACGGGTCGAGGAGGTCGACGGCGAGCGACGCGGAGGTGAGGCGGAACATGGGCGTCGTTGGGGAGCGGGAGGCGAGAGGGTCGGGAGTCGAGGCAGGAGGAAGGATTGGGCGACTGACGAAAGAGAAAGATTAAGAGGAAAGAGAAAGAATGGAGGCCAGCGCGAGGGGACTGGCGGTGAGAAAATGAGAACGAGGAAGTTACGTTATTTTACGCGGCGGACGCGGACGGACATGGAGTCTTCGTTGAGTTTCATCGCGAAGGCACCGAGGGGGCGGGCTTCGATAGTGATGGTGGCGCCGAGAATTTCGAAGGGAATGGCTTCGACGCCTTCCCAGACTTGGCCGGTGTCGAGGGCGAAGCGGTTGGCGCCTTGCCAGCCCGTGACTTTTGCGCGCATGGGCGGCTGCTGGCGCCAGTCGGACGCATCGCTTTTGCCGAGGCCGAAACGTTCCCAGAAGCGGGAGCGGGTGAGCGCGTTTTGTTGGGGCGTAGTGCCGGGAGCGGGTTCGACGGGAGGAGGGGTGGCGGCGATCGCGGCTGCTTGGACGAGGTGGCGGATGAGGGCGGCGTCGACCACGCCGAGTTCGTCGGGGGAGAGACGATCGAGGCCGGCGCGTTTCCACTCGGCGTCGGTCATGATGCTGCGCAGGCCGGGAAAAACGGGTTCGGCGGCGGAGGCTTGGCCGGCGGTGACGAGGGCGGTGAGGACGAGGAGGAGGAGCAGTTTCATGGCGGAAGTGATGAGGCGGACCACGAGCGAGCGCGCGAACGCGGCGCAGAATGACGGAGCGACGATTCGGGGAGCTGGCGACTATTTTTTCAACGGCAGGCCGCCGTGGAGGGACGTGTAGAACGGATCGCCGGGGAGAATGGAGCCGCGGCGGACGATCTCGCCGGTGAAGGCGGATTTGTAGATCGCAGTAAGGAGTTCGAGAGTGCGGCGGGCGTCGGGGCCGGAGGTGAGCGGGCGGCGGTGGGCATCCATATCGGCGACGAAGGCGGCGAATTGCGCGGCGTGCGTCGAGCCGACGTCGGGCGGGAAACTCTGCCACGCTTGGAGGATGGAGTTGCCCTCGTCCTGCGCGGTGGGCGCAAGGGTGAAGCGCCAGTTGTCGCGCGTGTAACTGTAGAGGTGCGTGAGCTCGACGGTGGCTTTTTGGTAGTCGAGGCGGATGTAGGTTTCCTGGCGCGGGCTGAGCGCGCTGTTCACGATGGAGGCGACGGCGCCGTTGGCGAAAGTAAGAATAGCGAGGGAAACGTCTTCGACCTCGATGGCGCGGTCGAGATTGGCGGCGACGGCGCGGACTTCCTTCCAGTCACCGAGGAGATGGAGGAGGTGATCCATGGCGTGGATACCGAGGCCCATGGTGGGGCCGCCGAGGTCGCCGTTCCATTTGCCGCGCCACGGCGTGGCGTAGTAGGCGGCATCGCGGAACCAAAGGGTGTTGCAGACGGCGACGAGAGGGCGGCCGAGTTGGCCGGCGTCGGAGAGGGCGCGGACGTGGGCGGTCGACGAGGCGAAGCGCATCTGAAACACGCAGGCGGTATGGCGACCGGTGCGAGTTTCGGCGGCTTCGATGTCGTCGAGTTCGGCGAGTGAGCCGCAGAAGGGTTTTTCGCAGAGGACCCAGGCGCCGGCTTCCATGGCGGCGATGCTCATCGGGCGGTGGAGCGAAGGCGGTGCGGCGATGAGCACGATGTCGGGCCGAATTTCGGCGAGGGCGGCGGTGTAGTCGGTGCGGGCGGCGGGGATGCGGTGGCGTTCGCAGAAGGCCTGCACGCGGGCGGCGTCGAGATCGACGGCGGCGACGAGTTGCACGCGGCCCTGGGTGGCTTCGACGGCGCGGACGTGGGCATCGCCGATGCCGCCGGTGCCGACGAGGAGGGCGCGATAGGTGGGGAGAGAGGCGGGCGGCATGGGGGCTTGGCGGGCGGCGAGGGGTGGCTGGGCGACGGAGGGCAACGGGGAATCTGGCGTGGGCGTGGAGGGCGGGTCGGAGACCCTGCCCTACTTTTTCAGGTGGAGGATTTTTTCGCCGGTGAGGCGTTGGGAGGCGGGTAGGCTGTGGGGGGTGATGCCGCCGTAGGTTTTCGCGAGCTCGGTGAAGCGGGCGCGCGTGGCGGTGACGAATTCTTCGGGACTGCGGGTTTCGCCGAAAAGGGCCATCATCTCGGGGAGCCAGCGGTGGCCGTAGCGGACGTGGTTCTGTTCGTCGTTGCGGTCGAAGGCGAGGAGCGTGTCGGCCTCGAAATCGTTGAGCTCGCGGATGCGGTCCATCACGTGGGCTTTGGTCGGGAAACTGTTGGCTTCGAATTCCATCGTCATCATCGCGTAACGCTCGGGGGGCGTCATCTGCACGAGGATGGTGTAGAGGTCGAGCGAGTGCTCGAGCGTCAAGAGATCGATGCCGAGGCGCGGGAGCTGACGGTAGCCGAATTGGCTGTGGCGGGATTCATCCCAGAGGTGGCGGGCGAGATCGTAGTGGAGATCGAACGGCGCGGTGGGCGTGTCGTAGAAGACGGTCGCGAGGTAGTCGACGGCGTCCATTTCCATCATGAGCCAGACGTAAACCATAATGCGGATCACGCGGGCATCGGTGGCGGGGTCAGTGAGCCACGGACGGATGATGGGGACCTCTGCGGGGTCGTAGCCGAAGACGCTGGAGCAGGTGGGGAAACGGCCGCGGTTGCAGGTGGGCGGATGCTGGTAGGGGCGGGCGGCGGAGAGGAGCGGAGGCGAAGAAGCGGGAGAGACGGATAGATTGGGAAACGGAGAGAGAGGGTTGAGGGTGGTGAGGGACGAGAGGACGGTGGTGAGGTGGGCGGTCCACTCGCTGGCGCTCGCGGCTACGGATTCGGAATCAGACGGCGAACCGCTAATTTTCGCTGATTCTTCGGAGGCGATGCTGGCGGGCGAGGGGGTGCGGGCTTCGCCTGATCGGCGAAGATCGAGGGCGGGGGAAGGGGGTGGCGGTTGGAAACCGCCGCTCCGTTCGGAGAGGTAGGGGGCGATCTCGGTGGCGTGGCGGGCTTCGTCGGCGAGGAATTCTTCGACGAGTTTGCGGGAGGGCCAGTCGGCGAGATGGTGCGTGGCGGTGAGGTAGTGGCGGTAGGCGGCGTGTAGGGCTGGTTTGAGGACGCCGTAGAAGCCGGCGAGTGCGACGGTGGCGTCGTCGGGCATGACGGCCTCGTTGAAGAGTGTGCGGAGTGCGGGGCGGACGTCTTCGCCGGAGCCGAAACCGCTGAGCTCGCGACCGCGCTCGCGGAGGAAGCGGGCGTGGCCGGCGGATTCCCAGACGTGCTGGCAGAGGAGATATTTCAGCTCGGGCTCACCGACGCGGTAGATGAGCGTGGTGGCGGTGCGGACGAATTCGCGTTCGGTTTCGAAGAGGAGGCGCTGCAGGCGCGCCATGTCTTGCACGGCGGCGAGGCGGGTGCCCGCGGCGGGCGGGGTCTTGGGTTTGGAGTCTGGGGTTTGGGGCGGGAGCACGGAGTCGGGGCGTGAAGCCCCTCCCTTATTCGGCGTGGGCGTGGACGGCGGTTGCAAACCGCCGCTCCGTTCGGAGGTGGGCGCGACCATGGGGTTTCACATCTTTCTCTTTCCTCTTTCTCTTAATCTTTCTCTCGGCGGTGAAAGAGAGCGGGCGACGCAGAGGCCTGACGAAAGAGAAAGATAACGACGAAAGAGAACGAGTTCAGCAGATGCGGCCTTTTTTGCCGGCGGTGGAGTGGCCGGGGGGATTGAGGCCGACCCAGCGGTCGTCGATGGGCTCGCTGGCGCGTTGGTAGCGGGCGTCGCTGGAGATGCGGAGGCGGTTCGCGGTGCGGTTATCGAGGGAGGCGTGCACGAGGAACATGCCGAAGGTGAGGAAATCTCCCGGCTGATATTCGGTGGTCAGCCAGCGTCCGCCGAACTTGTTGCGGAGGACGGGCGGGTTGTGGGAGAGCGTGCCGGTGAAGGTCCAGCCGAAGCCTTTCGCTCCGGTGGTGGCGTTGGCGACTTGCTCGGGCTTGTTGGCGCAGTAGCCGTCGACGTCGCGGTAGACGTAGTTCTCGAGGAGATCCATGCGCTTGTGCGAGCCCTCTAGGACCATGAGGCCGCCGAGTTCGAAGGAGATGTCGCCGTAGGGGAGCCAGCACGTCATGTGGCCGTGGGTGCCGCGGCCCATGTAGGGGAGGTCGCAATGGGGGTTCGTGCCTTTGCCGGGGCCAATGGCACGGAGCCAGGTGAAGTCGTAATGGCGGATGTCTTCGCCGTAGAACTTGCGGTAGAACTCGGGAAGGCGGCCGCTGTAGAGAAGGTTTTGGACAGCGGGATTGTTGTTGGTGAGCTCGGGCTTGAAGACGTAGCCGGCGCCGGGTTTGCAGACGCCTTCGATGGTCGGGTAGGCGGGATCGAGCACACCGGCGGCGGCGAGGCCGTCGGTGAGGGTGGCGCGGGCGGCGAGGACTTCGTCGCGGTCGAGGTAGCCCTTCATGTAGAGATAGCCATCGGCGGCGAAGCGCTGGCGCAACTCGGGGACGTCATCCGCGGCGTCGGAGGAGTCGCGGAGCAGGCCGATCTTGTCGTCGGCCATATCGAGGGCGTGGCCGTAGGAGTAGATTTGCGGGAGGGCGGGAGCGGTGAGGGTGCTCATGGTGGGAAGGTGGCCGAGATGCAGGACGGAGAGGGAGGAGGAGCAATGACCAATGACCAAGGCCCAATGTCCAATGACTAATGTCGAGGGTCGGAGAGGATTATCGGTGCTGTTAGGTGGTGATGGACCAGCCTTCCGGCCAGTGGGTGGCGGGGGCGGGGCGCCAATAGATGTCGCGGTCGATACGCGGCAAGTGGTGGCGGTATTTTTCGGTGAGGCGGATTTTGGTGCGCAGGTGGTCAGCGAGATTTTCGCCGTAGAAAAACGTGCTCTCGGCGACACTGGAGACGGCCATGACCTCGGTCGGGGAGGTCGTGATGAGTTCGAGGAGGCCGCGGGTGTTGGCGAGGTCGAGGTCGATGGCGGCTTGGAGTTTTTCGACGCAGGCGGCTTGGGTCGCGGGTGTGGCGTCGGGGGCGAGGTAGCCGTAGACGTGTTCGCACCAGGCGCAGACGCTGCGGAGGGACGTGACCCAGTGGAGATAGGCGCGGACGCGGTCGCGGAGGTCGGTGAAGACGGCGCGGGCTTTGGCGTCATCTGGAGAAATTTTCTCAGCCAGATCGTGGTTGAGCTCATCGAGGACTCCGCGGACGCGGGAGATAACTTCGCGGTCCATGTCGGCGGCCATCTTGGCGCCCGACTCGCGGGTGATGAGGTCGAAGAGGACGTCTTTGCCGAGATCGTTGATGCCAGGATTGTTGAACTGGAAGCAGCCGTGGCGCTCGTAGTAGTCGCGTTCGGCGGCGGGGACGGCCTCGATGTCGGGCACGAACGGACGATCCCAGGTGCGTTGCCAGCAGAAGCCGAAAACGCAGAAAAGCGGAACGAGCGGCTGCCAGTTGAGGGCTTCTTCGAATTCGAGCCAGTTTCCCACAAGAGCCGGCGAATGGACGGGACCGACCAGTTGGATGGCATAGTCGCCCAAAACAGATTCGATGGGGATATCGGGCGTGAATTGCGCCGCTTGGAGCGCGACGACGTTGGGCCAGTAGGGCGTGGCGGTGGTGTGCGCGAGGCCGCCGAGGGCGCTCATGCGCGTGATGCCGGTGGTGGCGGCGGACTTGAGTTTGGCGTGAACGAGGCGTGGGAACGGGAGGCCGATCAGGGGCTCGTGATTCCAGACGCCGGAAGCGGAGTAGTGGAGGACGGGCTCGGTGCCGCGGGCGCGGTCTTCGGCGAGGGCGGTTTTTTCCGCGGCGTCCATCCAGTCGTGGAAAATGCTGCCGGCGACGCCGAAGTTTTCCGGATATTTGGGATGCGGATAGGGCAGGGAGTAGCCGCGCACGAGGAGCGACGGAGCCTCGTAGGAGACATGGCGGCCGAGACCGGCCTTGATGTGCTCGTGCTCCATCTTGAAGGGCTCGAGGCGCAGGAAGACGTCGAAGTCGGGATTCAGTTCGGCGGCGCCGGCCTGGAGGTTGCGCAGGAAGCGGACGATGCTCTTGCCGGAGGCCTCGGCGACTTTTTCGTGGCTGCGCCATTCGCGGATCATGAAGGGACCGCCGTTGCGGCCGACGTAGAGCGACGCGCTGTGTTCGAAGCCGGCGCCGCTGTCATTCGTCCACAGCGACATGTAGCTGAGGTCCGGGACGGCGCGGATGAGTTTCTGGAGCGCTTCGCGGAAGTGGCGCTGCACGATCGGGTGATCCTGCGCCATGGTGTAGCGCGGGAGGCGCGAGCGGAACGGATGGTCGACGCGGGCGCCGCGGAGCGTGGGGAATTTTTGGAAGAACCGCTCCGGCATGGTGCGCGGTTCGAACATGCAGACGCCGGGCTTGAGACCGTAGCGGCGACCGAGGTCGGCGAGTTTGCGGAGGTGGTTGAGATTGGCGTCGAGGTAGAGCGCGGGCCAGATGCCGTGGGTGAGCGGGGTGTCGACGAAGTGGTTCAGGCCGGGCTGGTAGCTGTAGAACTGCGAGTAGTATTCGTGCGGGACGAGATCCTCGTGCGGCATGTGGGCCTGCAGGCCGTTGACCTCGCAGTGGGTGAAGCCGGCCTCGGCGAGCGTGGCGACGTATTGCTCGGGATCGAAGCCGCGGGCGGAGCGCCAGTATTGCGTGTAGCAGGCATCCCAATGCGGGCGGTGCCAGCCGAAGGAGGCCGGGAGGAAAAGGCCGGCGGCAAGTTTTTCGCGGGTGAACTCACCGATGCCGCGGGCGAGGAGGCGCACGGCGGCGTAGAGAAACGAGCCGTGGCTGGCGGTGATTTCACCGGTGCCGTCGTCGGTAATGCGGAGCCACATCCAGGCGAGTTCGGCGGAAGGCGGCGCCGAGCGGCTGGCGGCGTGGTTGGCGAGAGCGGTGGTGAACGCGGCGGGTGCGGGCCACGCGCGGGTGGCGAGCGAGATATTTACGCCGCGGCCGGGGGCGGGGCTGGCGGCGAGCGTGGCGCGGGTGAGTCGGGCGAGCTCGGCGGCCGCGGTGAGCTCAACCGGGGCGGGGGAAACCGGGTGAAAGACGGACGTGACAGCGGGGAGGGCGGGGACGCTCATGAATGATTGGGTGGGCGCAGGTCGGAGGTCCGAACGCTCATCTGAGGCGGGGCGGTGTCAAAATGAACATTCCTGAAAGTTTCAGGGTAACCAAGGCGAACGCGGAAAGGCGAAATCCAGGGGTGAGCGCTACCCGCAGCGATCGGTCTGCGAGGGCGGAAGAGTTTTGGTCCTCGGCAGTAGTCCGGATATGCAGCTAGGCGTGATTAGTTTCTCGATGAGATGGCCATTAAGAACATATTTGGAGACAAGAAACATGCCTCTCTCCGTCCTCATAGAATCGCCCTATCGAGAGCTCCTTTTTGCTCCCGTAGAGGTGATGATGGCAGGCATTGCAAGCATGCTGATTGCAGCGCTTGTTGCGGGTGTTGGGCGAGTCCTCACAAGAAAAAACGAGCATCACCGGTGGTCGTATGTGGTTTGGCTGTTTCTTGGCGCGGGAATCAGTCTCTGTATTTTAGCTCTGGTGCTTATGGCTTTCGATGACCGGCCGCGATTTCAGTAGCATTGAATGCGATGCTGGCACCGGTTCCGAATTCTAT
>CALRZR010000235.1:0-12327 GCA_943372705.1 Opitutus sp. GAS368
GTTCCGCCCACGGCCTTTTTGTTGATGAATGCCTGCCTGTTGAGGGGCGTGCGATAGCCTGACGATCGAGGGGTGGGCCGGCATGGGAAGAGCTTTGCCTCCACGGCCAATGCGGGCGCAGGGACGCGCCCGCCCACCGCTGACTGGCATTGCGTGAGCTTCAATAGCTTTGCCGGCTCATCCACGAGAGCGGGATGCGAGCGCAATCGCGCGATCCTCCCGCCTCTTACACGGTGGGCTACGCTTTTCGATGCCCTGCTTTTTAGGAGAGGAGAGGTCCTGCCACTCACGCGGGCAACTGGTTGCGCACCGCTTGCAGGACCTTTTCGAGGGGGGCGGTTTTTTCGATGTAGGCGGCGATTTTTTCGCCGACCGGGCCGCGCACGACTTCCTCGTCAAACAGGACTCCGGTCAGCATGATGATGGGGATCTGCGGGGCCAGTGCCTTGGCCTCCTCGACGACATCGAAGCCGTCGTTTTCTTCGAGCTGCAGATCGGTGATGATGAGTTGCGGAGGATCGGTTTGGATTACGCGCATCGCCTCAGCCACCGTGCTCGCGCCGGAGACACGGTAGCCGGAAGCCGTCAGGATCTCGCGCAGCAGTTCGCGGATCTCTGATTCGTCGTCGACCGTCAAAATGTGCTTCTTCATAAATTCGTTGGCTGAGGGTTGGCGAGGCGCAGGGTGATCACGCCACCGACGACGCGGTTGTCATCCCGCAGTGGGACGAGGGTGAGCAGGGCGGGGAGTTCGCCGCCACCTTTGCGTGCCACGGTCGCGGGCAGATCGTGGAGGCTGCGCCCGTCTTTGAGGGCGGCGGCAAGCACCGCCGGAGTGGCAACTTCTCCGCCTTCGGGGGCCGGCGAAAGGCGCACGAGGCGCGTGAGCGGAGATTTGATGAGTTCGATCTCCGTGTGTCCGGTGGAGCGCAAAACGGCGGGATTTATCCGGGAAATATTGAGCGCTTTCGTAAGCACGAAAACCAACTCGCCCACGGAATCGATGATGAGCTGGTTGTAGCGGAGCTGGTGCTCGATCGATTGGCCCGCCCAGCGGCGTTCGAGATGCTGTGCCTTCAGGGCGTCGCGCATGCTGCGGAACGAGGCGGTGAGCTGTCCGACCTCGTCGTCGCGTTTCGGCGGGGCGATCTCACAGTCGAGATTCTTGCGCGCGATTTCGTCGGCCGCGATGGCGAGTTCGCCGAGCGGGCGCAGGGCAAAGCGCGTGACGAGAATCACGATGCCGGCGAGCACCGCCAGCAACGAGCCGATGAAGACTGCGGTGATGCCGCGGAAGGCGCGCTGGGTTTTTAGAAACTCGGCCTCGTCGTAGCCGACGATCACGCCCCAGCCGGCGACTTTGGTGGGCTTGTAGTTCACGTGCACGCGGCGGGCGGGGAGCGTCTCGGCGTAGCGGAGCGAACCCTGACGTTTGGCGAGAATATTTTGCCGGATCTGGGCGAGTTCCGGGGTGTTGTTTTTCGTGGCGAGAGTTTCGACGGTCTCGGCGATGACGTAGTTGGCCTTGGGGTGAATGATGAGCCGGCCGCTGCGCGAGAAGATGATGGTGTAACTCGTGTCGGAGAACTCGTTGACGTTGGCCAGTCGCCGGAGCCAATCCAACTCGATCACGGCGGCGACGACACCGGCGGGCACGCGGTCGTCGTTTTCCGCGCGGAAGAACGGCACCGCAATGCGCACAACGTTGCGGTCGCTGCCGCCCTGGTCGAAGAAGGGCTCGCCCCACACGGCTTGGCCGCGCTCAAGCGCTTCGCGATACCAGTCGCGCGTCCAGAAGGTCTGGTCGGGCGCAGTGAGGTCGCGGGTCACAAAACGGCTCGGCGAATTGGTGCGATGCACGGAAACGCCAAGGCGCGCCGGCGGCGAGCCGCGGGGTTCGAAGGCGATGCTGCAGCCGTGAATATGGGCGCTGTCGAGCAGCACGTCGCGGGCGAGTTTTTCGGCTTCAGCCGCGGAGAGGGCGCGGCCCTCGAGGTCTTTGGCGACGAAACGGGCGAGGCGTTCCACGGAGCCGATCACGGCATCGAGCCCGTCGACGACGGCGGTGGCGGCGGTGGCGGCCTGGACTTCGGCCTGCTCGAGCAGGAGGCGCTCCACCGCGCGCCGGTTCAGCTCGGAAAGAGCCAGCAGGGTAAGTCCGCTAAGGAGCAGAATCAGCCCAGCGAGCCGGACGGGCAGGCTGCGGAGGAAGGATACGCGCATGGAGTAGGAGCTTTCAGGTAATCGTCGCAGAATTGTCCTGCTGAAGGAGCAAGTCGAGGTTTTCACCGGCGGCGGGCGTGGCGGAATAATAGCGTTGAGTCTGCCGGCGTTCGCGCCGTTTAGAGGTGGAAACCGTGACGAAAAAATTTCCGCCCCCGAGTGACGGCCGACGCCATCGGCCGATAGGGCGGTCCTGTCTGCGCGCGCTGGTGCTCTTGGCGCTGGTTTGTTCTGGGGTGCGGGCCGAACCGGCGGCGCGGGTCGTGCCGGATTTTGCGGCGATCGCACGCGAAGCGCTGGTCGTGCTGCCGGCGCCGCCGCCGTGGGATACGACGCGGACGGCGTCGATCTGGACGATCGACGATATCAAGGCGGAGTTTGCGCGGGTGACGGACACGCCCCCGCGGGTGAATTTTCTGCGCTCGAAATTGCTGCGGCCCGACCACGCTCAGCTCGTCGAATTCAAGGGCTGGTTTCGCAAACTGGAAAAACCGCTGAAGATCCGCTTCGTGGACCAGCTGTGGGACTGCGACAACTACGCGAACTGCTTCGTGGCGTTTGCCGATCTGCTGTCGCTGCGGGCGGGCGAGACGCGGGGCTCGGTGTGCATCGGGTGGGCGAGTGTGTTCTACCGTTTCAAGTTTGCCGGCATCCGCGCGGGCGGGGCGCACGCCGTGGTCATCGTCGGCACGAGCCAAGGCCTGTTTATTATCGAGCCGCAGGACGGCACGATGGTCGCACTGCGCGATTTCCCCAACCGCCACACGATCGAGGAGGTCTATTTCTGACGATGAAGCGGTTCTTCCTCTTTCTGCTGATGGCGGGCCCGGGATGCGCCGTGGTTGCGGCCACGGGCGGGCTGCAGTTGCCGGCGTTTCCGTTGCCCGCATTGGTGCGCGACGGAAGTCTGCCGAAGGAATTCAGTTCGACCCGCCTGCTGCGCGAAGTGCACCGCGGCGGTGTGCACGGTTCGGAGAATTTCGAGGCGTCCGATGCAGACTATGCCCTGTTGAAGGGCGGTGCGTTGGGCTCGTTGGCGGCGTGGTTGGAGACAGTTTGCCGTGCCGTGGATTTCGATTTGTTGCAGGCGCGCACGCGGGGCTACGACGGCGCGGTGTTTGCGCGCTTGTTGACCGTCGGCACATCGTTGGCGGCGTTGCGGGAAAAGGACGTGACGCTCGCGATGCCGATCGGGGTATTGACCTGCAAACGGGCGGTGCCGTGGGGCGATTTGCCGGGTGACGGGGCCGACGATGCCTATATCGTGTTCGCCACAGAGGATGGAATTTTGGTGTATGATCCGCCGACACGGCAGCTCGCGCCGTTGGCGGATTTTCCCAACAAAGCCCGCGTGACGCGCATCCGGTTTTGAGCGCGTCCGGTTGGGCGTCAGTCGGTGCAGGGCAAAACCATGCTCACCCGCAGCCCGCGTCCGCCCGGTCCGGCCTGCAGAGTAAGCGTGCCGCCGGCGATCTCGGCGGCGGAACGGGCGATGGCCAATCCGAGGCCGAGGCCCTGATGCTCGCGGGTGTCGCGGCCGAACTGCTCGAAGACGCCGAAATGGTTGCGTTGCTCCTCGCTCATGCCGGGGCCCTCGTCGGTGACGTCGATCCGGAAGCGGGACCCTTGACGGGTGCCGACGAGTGACACGGGTTGGCCGGGTTGGGAAAACCGCAGGGCATTGTCGACGAGTTCGGTGATGGCTCCGGCGAGATGGGTGTCGGCCAAAGGGACACGGGCGGAGTCGCAGTGCACCTCGATGTCGGCGGAGCGCGTCCGGTGAATGGTCCCGGCGGTTTCGACGCCAACGCGGAGGGCGTCGGCGGCGGCGCAAGAGAAGGGCTGGGTGGGTGGCGCGACCTTCCAGCGTTCCAGTTCGAAGTAGAGCACGAGTTTGCGGGAGAGCACATGCTGCCGCTCGGCGCCGGCGCGGATGAGTCCGAGGAGTTGTTTAAGTTCGCCGGGCTTGATCGTGTCGGCCTCGGCTTCGATGAGTTCGAGGCCGCCGAGCACGCCGTTGAGCGGCGTCATGAGTTCGTGCGACCAATCGGCGCCGATCTCGGAGCGGCGGGCGGCAAGAATTTTTTCGACGCGTTCGCGGAGGGGTTGCTGGCGGCGGATGCGGGCGTTGATCGCGTCGATGATATCACGCTGGCTGAAAGGTTTGGTGATGTAGTCGTCGGCGCCGAGCGCCATGCCGCGACGCTGATCCTCGCGGGAGGCATGCGCGGTGAGAAAGATGAACGGCACATCGCGGCACTGCGGCAGCTGTTGCACGGCGCGGATGACTTCAAACCCGTCCATGGCCGGCAGGCCGACGTCGCACAGGATGAGGTCCGGACGTTGCTCGGCGAGTGCGATGCCCTCGGGGCCGTCGGAGGCCGCGGTGACCGCATGGCCGTGCAGCTCCAGGATTTCGCGCAGGGTCTCCCGAATCGCAAATTCATCTTCGATCAGGAGGATATTCATGGAAATAGGTCGTGGAGTTGAGGCGCCGGAGTGTGAAAAGTTAGTTGGCCGAACGACCGTTGTGCAGCAAAAAGTTCCCCGAGGTGGGCGCGGCGAATACGCAGGGGAGGCTGCCGGGTTCGGCAACGACGCCAGTGCCTTTTTACTTGGTTCGGCCGGGGGTGGGCGATGTAACTGAGTGGATGTCTTTGGCTGTTGCGCCCAGTTCTGTCTCTCAACCTATCGCGGATGCAGCCGCGGTGGCCGTGCTGCCGATCGAGGCAATCGGGTTGGGGAAGATTTACCGGCGCAATGTCTCGCTCCGGCATTGGCTCGCGCGCGGGCTGGGCGTCGGCGAGGAAAATGTGTCCTACGACGATCCGGAGAGCGTCGCGGCGCTGCGCGAGGTGTCGTTTTCGGTGCCGAAGGGGCAGGCGTTTGGGATCATCGGGCGCAACGGCGCGGGCAAGAGCACGCTGCTTCAAATCCTCGCCGGAACGTTGCGGCCGACCAAAGGCGAGTGCCACGTGCGCGGGCGCGTGACGGCGCTGCTGGAGCTCGGCTCGGGCTTCAATCCGGAGTTTTCGGGGCGGGAGAATGTTTATCTCGCCGGGTCGATTCTCGGGATCACCCACACGGAGATGGACCGCAAGTTTGCCGAGATCGAAAAATTTGCGGACATCGGCAACTTCATCGAGCAGCCGGTGAAAACGTATTCGACAGGCATGATGATGCGCGTGGCGTTTGCCGTGGCGATCTCGGTGGAGCCGGACGTGCTCATCATCGACGAGGCGCTGAGCGTCGGAGATATTTTGTTTCAGCAAAAGTGCAGCCGGCGGCTGAAGGAGTTACTCGACCGCGGTGTGACGCTGCTCGTGGTGACACATGACACGTCGTTTGTGTTGAACATGTGCCAGCGGGCGATGTGGCTCGACAAGGGCCGTATCCGGTTCCTCGGCGAGGCCGGCGCCTGCGTGCGCGAATACGTGTCAGCGATGGCGGCGATCTCGGGCAACGCGGCGGCGCCGACGGCCGACTACGGAGCGCTCTCGGTGGTGCCGCTGCCGGCGGCGCCGGATTTGGCGCTGGCGGACAAGGAGCGGCTCGGCTGTGGCGGCGTGCGCGTGGAGCGCGCTTGGTTGCTGCACGGAGACGGGAGTGCGGGCTCGGCGTTTCGCGTGGGCGATTGGGCGGTCGCGGTGATCATGCTGCGTGCGGAACGCCATGCGCGCGAGGTGAGCGCGGGCTGCGAGCTGCGCAACCGCCATGGGCAGGTGATTTTCGCGACGGGCTTGCGCGTGGCGCAGCGGTTGATTGCGGAGATTCCGGCCGGGCAGGTGTGCGTGGTCTCGATCCGCTTCCGTCTCGAATTGCAGCCGGGCCAATATACGCTCGACCTCGGGTGCGGCGCGGCGGCGGATTCGGAAAATATCTGGGACCGCGTGCTGAACGTGGCCGTGCTCGAAATTTCCAACGCGCCCGACCAAGAGGTCGTGCACGGGCTGGTGCGGTTGCCCTACGAAATCGGCGTTTCTCGCGCGCCGTAGCGCAGCGTCAGATCACCTCGGCAAACGAGCGCCGGAAGAGCGAGAAACACAGGTGGCCGGCGAGCAGCACGGCGAGGGCGACGGCGTAGACGTAGCCGAGCTTCACCCACGACATCGGCTCGTGCCAGAGCAGCACGTGGCGCGCGAGGTCGATGAGCTGGAGCAGGGGATTGAAGCGGAGGATTTCCCAGAGGATCGGCCAAGGGCTGTTGATGATACGCGTGGTCGGGTAGGGGACGGCGCTCGCGAACATCACGGCGGTCGAGATGAACGCCGTGGCCTGGCCGATGTCGCGGAGAAACACGCCCACGGCCGCGAGCGTCCACGCGATTCCGAGCGCGAGCATCATCAGCGGCAGCACCAGCACCGGCAGCCAGAGCACGTTCCACGAGAGGCCGGTCGAGCCAAACAGACTGCCGACGAGAATCAGCGTGAGACTCACGACGAGGTGAAACGTGGTGTCGCCGATTTTCGCTACGGGCAAAACTTCGAGGGGGAAGACGACTTTTTTGACGAAGTTGGGGTTGTTCGCGATGAGCGACGGGGCCCAGCCGAGTGTCTCGGAGAACACGTGGAAGAGGCTCAGGCTGAGGAAGAGCGCGAGGGCGAAATCCACCTGAGTTTCGTTTTTGAGGACGCCGTAGGTCTGGCCGAAGATCACGCCGAACACGAACCAGTAGAGCGCCAGCATCGAGAGCGGATTGATGAGCGCCCACACGATGCCAAGCTGGCTGCCTTTGTGGCGGATGTGGATTTCGCGCAGGGTGAACTGCCACGCCAACTCGCGGTGGCGAAACAGGGTGGCCCCGATGTGCCACGGGCTGAGCATGGTCGCGAGGGATTTGATTACGGTGGCAGTCACGTGATTGGTCGCGACGTTGTGAGGATCCGGCCGGCAAAGCGCAATCCCCGCTGCGGCCTCGCGTGCGTGTGTTCGGCGGCCGTTATTGGCTTGAGCGGGTGGGGTGGTCGGCCTTGCTGGCGGCGAACATGAGTCAGCCCGCCACGAGCTATTCCGGCGTCATCGCGACCGGCGCCAACGCCTACCATTTTCCGCACATCGCGATGCTCATCGCCTCGTGGAAAACGCACAACCCGACACTGCCGCTCGTCGTGTGCGACTATGGATTCACGGCGGAGCAGGTCGCGATGCTGAAGGCGATCCCGGGGGTGCACTATGCGCCGGGGCCGACGCCGAACTACGATCACCCGTGGGAGGGCAAGGCGCGGCTCGGGACTTTTCTGGAGAGCTTTCGCCAGCCGTGGGACGTGCTCGTCTGGATCGATGCCGATGCGCTGTTTCTCCATCCGTATCCGAACCTCGGAGAACTGATGGCGGGCTACGACATGATCATCGACGCGCACATCCAGTCCGTCGGCGAGATCATGCACGAGTGCAACCGCGAGGTGCTGTTGCGCACCGCGGGCGGCGGTGAGGCGTTTCGGCGCGACGATTCCTATTTCAGTGCCGGCTGCTGGATCGCGCGACGCGGGGTGTTGCTGGAAAATTATTCGCGCCTCTGCACGCAGGTGAAGGGCAAGGGCAACCTCTGGGAAGGCGACGCGTTTGTGGCGGCGATCTATCACGAAAAACTCCGCCTGCGCACCGTGAACGGCGGCGTGTGGCACTCACGCGGCAAGACGTCGCTGCACACCTGCGAAGCCTCCGGCATCAAGGCCTATCACGCCGGCCAACCGATCTACGTGCTCCACGCCAACGACGGCTACACCGTGCGAGCCGACGGCCGGCGGATTTTCAAGCGACCGGAGTTGGCGGTGATCCAGGACCACTACGAGCGGATGTTTTGGGAGCAGATTGCCCCGCAGGCGCTCGGTTGAAGAACGCGGGCGACCGACTGGCTATTGCGAAAAAACTCCGTCCTCGGTCGGATGCGGGCGTGATGAAACTCGAACTCACGTTGATGAAATCATGTTCGCGACTGCTTCTCCGGTTCGTGCTGCTGATACCGTTCGCCTTGGTGGCGCGGGACGTTCCCCCGCCGGAATTCCCGTCCGTCCAAGCGTGGAGCGGGCGCAGTGTCGTCGCGACGGGCACGGGGGTGTGGCAACGGTTCGAGGTGGGCCGACAGGGCTCGGGAAATGTTCTGTCGTTCCGGGAGTCTGGCGATGAGGGGGCCACGTGGAGCGAGCCGCATCGTTGTTGTGATCTGCCGGCCGGCGTTTGGGGCGGAGGCGCGGCGCTGATTGATCGGCGCGGCGAGGTGCAGCTCTTCTTTATTCGTCCGCGCGACGCCAGCGGCGGGAAGAAGCCTGCGGTCGATCGGTTTCTCGATATGTGGCACCTGCGATCTACGGGTGGACGGTCCGTCTGGACCCAGCCGGTGCGCATCCACGGCGGTTATATTGGCGCTGTCTCGAATGCCATTCAGCTCAAGAGTGGTCGCATCGTGATGCCGTTTGGAGATTGGGTGGCCGGACGCGAACGGCAGCCGCCCACCGGGGCCATCGAGACCACGGCTTTGTATTCGGACGACGATGGCGCGACGTTCCACCTGTCGCCCTCAAGGCTCGTGGCGCCGGTGGCGGACGATTTCAATGGCGACAAAGTTGGCGCGTGTGAGCCGGCGGTGATCGAACTGCATGACGGACGTGTTTTGATGTTTCTCCGCACGCAGACCGGGCGGCTTTACCAATCGATTTCAGCCGATGGCATCCGCTGGGCGCCGGCCACACCGAGCGAGCTGCACTCGTCCACGGGACCCGCGGCGTTGGCGAAACTGAAGAATGGTCGCATCCTCCTCGTTTGGAACAACTGTGCGTTGCCTCCGAAAGTGAACGGCCAAGGCGTCTATGCAGGGCGGGACGCGCTGCACGCCGCGGTGGCGGACGGAAATGCAACCGCTTGGAAGGGACTACGGGAGATCTATCGTGATCCGACCCGCAACCTCGAGCCGCCGAAACGCGGCGATCGGGGCACGGCCTATCCCGAGCTACTTCCTGCGCGAGGTGACCGTATCGCGGTCGTTGCGGGACAAGGCGGGCGCCGCGCGTTGCTGCTGCTGGATCCCGCATGGTTGGACGAAACGGAGCAAAGAGAGGACTTTTCCCGCGGGCTCGAGAACTGGAGCGTTTTCACCCCGTTTGGCCCGGCCAGCGGTTGGTGGAGAAATCGCACGCAAGGAGCGCGGCTCGTCGATCACCCCGACGAGGCCGGCCGGCGCGCGCTGCACCTGCGACGCGCTGATGAGAAAGATCCGGACGGCGCGACGTGGAATTTTCCGAGCGGGCAACAAGGCACCCTGGAGATGCGCGTTCGCCTCAACAAGGGGTGCCAGGGAGCGACCGTCGCCTTGACCGACCGCTTTTTTGACCCGACGGATCGAACCGGGGAATCGCAATCAATGGTGTCGGTGGCGCTTGGCCTCGCTGCCAAGTCGGAGCAAATCGTCCTGCCGACTGATCAGTGGCAGAGGATCGAATTGCAGTGGGACGCACGTGAGCGCTCCGCCACGTTGCGGGTCGAAGGGCGCAAGGTGCGCGACCTGCCGTGGGTGAACTCAACGACGACGGGAATCAGTTACCTCCGATTGCGCTCTGTAGCCACAGAACCAGACGCGGCGGGATGGTTGGTCGACACCGTAAAGGTTCAGGTTCGGGCGGGGCGCTAACCCAAAAAAGATTGTGCCAGTTGGAGGTAGGCGTGTTCAGGCATCCGATCTGCGTGCTCTACGTCGGAGGTAGCTAAACCCTGCGCGGCTACGGCTGGCGGATTCTCAAGGGCACGGAGAAGGGGGGAATTCTCGGCCACGACGAGTGGATATGCCGGGAGCAGATTGCTCCCGCAGGTGCGCGGTTGCTTCGTCGCCGACGATTGCTCGATTGAATTCTCCTGATTTCAGTCCAGTAAGAACCGCATCGGCGAGAGAGTTCGAATGATTGTGACCATCAGGTTCGGCTGGAATATTCCAATACAGCCAAGAACAAACATTGGCACGCACATCGAATAGCCAATTCCCAGAGCGATCTTCGTTGACCGAGATAGGACGATTACTGCGGCACGTGAACGACTCCAAATTTGGTGCGGCTCGTTGTAGACGAAATGGCGCGTCATGAACGCAAGGCCCGTAGCGCTGAGCATCAGAAATAGCGTGGGCACGAAATAGGTGTTATCGCTGCCAACTGCCCTCAATAGGGGAAAACCGAGAACCAAGCCCCAATAACAGGTGAGCTCAACGAATCGAAAGAACTTCTCGTCTGAGTGATGGATCATTTTGACCTACAATGTCGTCGGGCTCAGCGAAAAGCCCGAGCGAAGCTTGATGCCTTTCTTGGGAGTAAGGTCGCGCAGTGAACCTGGCTCAACAGGCAAATCGCAGTCTCGGCGACCTTACTTTGTCCCCTGCTTCCGACATGCCCGCGGTGGGGCTTGCGCTGTGCTACCCGCGCCGGGAATTCGAAAATGCGATTTCCAGAGTTGCGGCGGTGCTCGAAATCCAAACTTTCTCGCGCTTCGTTCATTCACTCCAACCCCACATCGTTTCATTCCATGAACTTCGAAACCCTCCAATTGCACGCCGGACAAGAGATCGATCCGACCACGCGTTCGCGCGCGGTGCCGATCTATCAGACGACGGCTTATCAGTTCAAAGATTCCGCGCACGGAGCACGGCTGTTCGCGCTCCAAGAATTCGGCAACATCTACACGCGGTTGATGAATCCGACCAATGATGTTTTCGAAAAACGCGTGGCGGCACTCGAGGGCGGCGTGGCGGCGCTCGCGACTTCGTCGGGACACTCGGCGCAGTTCATCGCGATCAATAATATCACGTCGGTGGGCGACAATTTCGTCACTACGTCGCACCTCTACGGCGGCTCTTACAATCAGTTCAAAAACGCTTTCAAGAACATCGGTGTCGAGGCGCGGTTTGCCGATGGCGTGAAGGTGGAGAGTTTCGAGCCGTTGATCGATGCGAAGACCAAGGCAATTTACCTCGAGACGATCGGCAATCCGGGGCTGACGGTGCCGGATTTCGAGGCGTTTGCGGCGCTGGCGAAGAAGCACGATCTGCCGCTGATCGTCGACAACACCTTTGGCGCGGGCGGTGCGATCTGCCAGCCGCTGAAGCATGGGGCGCATGTGCTCGTGGAGTCGGCGACGAAGTGGATTGGCGGGCACGGCACGAGCATGGGCGGTGTGATCGTCGATGCGGGCACGTTTAACTGGGGGAACGGCAAGTATCCGCAGTTCACGTCTCCGTCGCCGAGCTATCACGGCATGGTGTTGAACGACGTGTTCGGCGTCGGCGGGCCGTTTGGGAATATCCAATTTATCATCCGCTGCCGGGTGGAAGGCCTGCGCGATTGGGGTCCGGCGCAGAGCCCGTTCAACTCGTTCTTGCTGCTGCAAGGGCTGGAGACGCTCTCACTGCGCGTGGAGCGCACGTGTGAGAATGCGCTGGCGCTGGCGCGGTGGCTGGCAGCGCATCCGGAGGTGATTTCGGTGAATTATCCTGGATTGGAAAACCATCCGACGCATGCGACGGCGAAGAAATACCTCACGCGCGGGTTTGGCGGCGTGTTGTCGTTCCAACTCAAGGGCGACCGCGCGCGGGCCGAGAAATTTGTGAACAGCCTCAAGCTGATTTCACACCTCGCGAACGTGGGCGACGCGAAGACGCTGATCATCCACCCGGCTTCGACGACTCACTCGCAATTGTCCGCGGCGGAACAGCTCTCGGCAGGCGTCGCGCCGGGCGGATTGCGGGTGTCGCTCGGCATCGAGCACATCGACGATATCAAGGCGGATATTTCGCAGGCGCTGGTGGCATAATTGGGCGCGGTGGCGAGTTTTGTGTAGCCCTGCTCGTGAGAGCAGGGAGCAGAGAGCTGGCGCTTTATCCCTCCCGCCTCTCACGAGGCGGGCTACGTTCGGAAGAAATTCAGTATCTTCGTGCAGACGAAATCGATCTGCTCGGCGGTGTGGTGCGGGCCGATGGGGAGACTGAGGACTTCGTCGGCGAACTGCTCGGCGAGCGGGAAGTCGCCGCGTTTCCAGCCGGCGGCGCGGTAGGCGTTCGAGAGGTGCGGCGGTATCGGGTAGTGAATGCCGGTGCCGATGTCGGCGGCGGCGAGATGAGATTGGAGGGCG
>CALRZR010000236.1:0-12321 GCA_943372705.1 Opitutus sp. GAS368
CAGGCGACGTTGCGCAATTCGGATTGGACGGCGAAGGCGTTGTTGCCGCGGATCGTCTGGTTCGGGACGGTGAACCGGTCCATGTCGAGGAAGCCGCGGTCCGCGCGGTTGCTGCTGAACGGATCGATGTAGCTGCCCTCGACGACGTGATTTTGCGCGATGAAAAAATTCGAGGTCGGGCCGCCGGCGCGCAGGGGGGAAACGTTGACGCGTCGCTGGGTGCGGCTGTCGCCGTCGCGGTATTGGTCGGCGTAGAGGTAGCCGAGTTGATGGCGGCCGAGCAGGCTGCCGAGACGATCCTTGCCGGAGAGGACTTTGGCGAAATCGAGTTTGTAGCCGACGGTCGCGCGGCCCTCGGCGCGGTAGGACTGGCGGAAGACGTGGCTGTTGTTGCCGGTCGAGCCGAGGGCGGAGAGAAACATTTTTCCGAAATTCGGATTCGGCACGGTGCCAGTAAAGACGCCGGCCGCGTTGTATTGCGGGAGAAAGGCGTTGGCGTCGTAGCGAATGCCGATCTGACCGAAGTTCACGTAGCCGATCTGCGTAGCTTTTTCGTATTCGGTGGAACCGGCGAATTCGACGACGAGGTCGTCTCCGATTTGCTGCTCGAGGTAGATGCCGCCGATATTCGCCCGCGAATTGATGCGGGGCCCGGGGCCGGCGAAGTTGGAGTTGCGCGGGGCGAGGTTCCAATCGAGGACGAAATTCGCGGTGTTGAGGCCGGAGACGGTGGCGGGGCCGTTCGAGGTGCGGAAGCCCTGCGCGGCGGTGTTCCAAAATACCTGGCCGGCGAGCGGGCCGCTGTTGAGCACGAGCATGTTGGTGGTGGCGCTGGTGCCGGCGGCGGCGGTGCCCCACGTGGTGGCGGAACCGGAGCCCGGGCTGCCGGCGTTGCGCCACACGGAATAGAGATCGACCGGGGCAAACGGCCGGGCGCGATTCTGATCGCGGTTGATCTTTTCCCCTTCGATCCGGAGCTGCGTCTTTTCAAACGGCCGCCACGCCCCCGCGACGGCGAGGCCCTTCTTTTTTTCGAACTCAAACTCGCGATAGCCCTTCGTGTCTTCCCAGAGGACGTTTGCGCGGAAGGCGAGGCGGCGGTTGATGCTTTCGTTAATGTCGAGGGTGACGCGGTGGTCGTCGTAGCTGCCGATACGGGTCGTCACTTCTTTGGAATCGCGTCCGAAGCGCGCAAACTTCGTCGACGAATTAATGATGCCCGCGGGCGAGCCGAGACCGAAGAGGATGGAGTTCGGACCGCGCGAAAAATCGAGGCGCTCGGTGTTGTAGAAATCGACGTTTTGTCCGGTCGAAAAATAATTGCGGGCGCGACCGCCGCCGCCGATGCCGCGGGTTTTGTAGGAGACGGCATTGGCCCCGACGCGGCCGTTACCGGTGGGATCGATGTCGGTCTGCGTGTTGAGGCCGTATTCGAGCGCTTGGTTGAGGTCGACCATGCCGATGTCCTCGAGAAACTCTTTCGTCATCACCGAAATGGGCGAAGCGATGTCCTTGAGGGGCGTATTGAACCGGCTGCCCGCGAGACTGCTCGCCGCGGCGTAACCGGTGTCTTTGTCGGTCTGCACCTCGAAGGGCGAAAGTGTGACGGTGGACTCCGGGGTGGCGGCGGCGGGCGGCGAGGCGGCGGCTTGGGCGTGAGCGTGTGGTGCGGTTGGGGCGCAGAGCGCGAGCGCGCAGGCGATCAATATGGTCGGGAGTTTGGGTGATAGACAGGCGTCGAGTTGCATGGGGTATTTGGGGTGAAATTTTGAGCGGTCGGCGGACGGGGAAATCATGACCGCCTGCACGCAGCGTCAGGGGGCGAAGCGAGTTTCCACAATCCACCAATGAGTTTGTTCGGCGCCCAAGTTGATGGTGATGGTGCCGTCGCCGTCCGGGGTCAGCGCGATGGGCGGAAGGCGGTGCCCGTCGCCTCGGATCGGAATGACCGCGACGGCCGCAGGACGGGTTTTGAAGCGCAGCTCAAGGGTCCCGCCGAGGCATTGCGATCGGTAGTTTTCCTCACGGCCTTCGACCCGGCGGCTCGGTCCCATCGCGGTGATGAAGAGCTGCGAGCTTTGCGCGATGGGAGCGTCGGCAAGCGACGCGACGGCGATGACGGCAAATGCATTTGTTGGACGAAAAGAAACGTCGGCGGTGCGCAACTCCGCGCCGCCGAAGAACCCCTGGGCAACTTGAGAGCGCGGCGTATCGATGACCTGCCAACCCGCGCGCCAGTCGCGGCGAAGTTGGTGGGTATCGGATTCGGAGGACGACGCGGTGGGGCCGAGGAAATTCTTCGTGTGATCGGCGCTGCGCAGGCCAGTCGCGCCGGAGGTGGGCTGATAGTCGCGCTCGAAGGCGATGGTGGTTTTGGATTTCTCGAAGCCGGTGAGAAATGCGACGGGGACGCCGGAGTCGCCGGGTTTGCCGGTGTTCCAGCGGTCGTATTTGCCGCCGAAGGTGTCGGCGTCGCTCATGAGGACGACGGTGGCGTGGGGGCTCTCGGTTACGTCGCGCCGGTAGAGCAGTGCGGCGATCGGCATCACGCCCATCTGCGCAGGATCGAGGGCCGAATCGTAGCCGCCGCCGACGCGGTTGGCCTGATCCCACGGGCCGGCATAGCAAAAGAAACTGATGCCGTCCCAGCCTTGGTGGGCGCCGATCGCGGCGGCGGCGAGGACGCTCGTCGCGCGGTGCGGCAGGTGCATCTGTTTCGTCGCGCTGCGCCCGGTCTGCCACTCGCTGACGACGAACGGGTGGCCGGCGACGTGCGCGCCGGCGAGTTTCGTGTAGATCGTGCGCGTGGTCGCAGGGTCGTCGAAGAGGAAACACGACTCGGCTTGGTAGGCGTGGTTGTCGGTGAAGTCGCCACTGCGCACTTTGCCGAGCACGCTTACCGGGCCGCGGTAGGTCCAGTTGCCGGACGAAATGAGCGCGTGCCAGCCGGCGGATTTCGCCGACGCGATCATATCCGAGTAAACGGTCTCCTCGACGAACGCGGCGAAGCGGTTGTGTTCGGGCGAGAGGAAGCGCACGGCCTTGGCGGGATCGAGGTCGAGTTTGCCGGCGGCGACGAGTTCGCGGGCGAGTGCGAGGGTCTTGGCTTGGTAGGTCGGATTTTCGAGAACCTGCTTTGTGGTGAAGAAGGTGAAATCGTTTTCGTTGGCGAGCGTGGCCATGCAAATGGCAGGCTCGTCGCCCCACGTCGTGCCGGTGTAGGGATTGCGGTGACGCGCGAGGTTGGCCGCGAAGGCCTTCATGTTGCGCTGGAGATCGGCGTCGACGTGGAAGGCGTATTTGTTCTTCGAAAATTTTCGTAGCTCGCGGAGATCGGCGATGCCGTCGCCTTCGTCGAATTCGCGCAGGTTGAAGAGATCGACGTAGACGTAGATCCCGCGCTCTTTCAGTTGGCCGATGAAATAGTCGAGGCGGTCGAGGGCCTTGACGTTGAATCCGAGCGTGCCGCGTCCGGTATAGTCGACGATGCTAGGACCGGCCCAACTGCGCCACGGTCCGCCGGGACCGGACGAGGGCTTGTTGTCGGTGTGGTGGAGGCGGACGTGGTTGAAGCCGAGGGCGGCGAGGCGCTGGGCCACGGTGGAGAGGTAGGCTTTGCCCGCGGTTTCGTCTTCGGGACCGAAGCAACCCTGCCCGGCGATGTTAACGGACCAGAAGCGCGCGGGGGCGCCGTTCTGTTCGAAGACGAACTGTTCGCCGCGGACGACAACACGGCCGAATTTACCCGCCGGCGTGTGATTGAGAAACGAAACGTCGACCGGCGCCTTGTTCCAAACGAGGGCGTTGGTAATCCACGGCGCGGCATCGTCGGGGCCGTAGTCGTAGTCAGCCGCCGTCGACCGCGCACACGTGAGCAGCATCAAGAAGGCCGAAGCAGCGGCGGCGTGGGTTTTCATTTGGGACGGGTCGGCGGTGTGATTCCTAAAAGCGCGCCGGGGGCAACGCACTCCACTTTTAAAACGTCAGTGTGCTCGTGATGCTCCAGCGACGGGGCGTGGGGAAGACGTAGCGGTAGGCGCGGATCTGGTCGGCGTCGATGACCTGGAGTTTGTCGTCGTTGAGGAGGTTATCGACGTTGAGCTGGAGCCGGACGCGATATTTCGACGCGAGGCGGAGATTGTAGGCGGTCATCGCGTTGACGGCGGTGTAGGCGCCGCCGAAGAGCGGGGCGTTGTTGCGGGTGGTGTCGTAGCCGACGACGGCGTCGCCGCGGTATTGCACGCCGCCGCCGAGCGTGAGGCCGTTGAGGCGGCTGTCGCTGCGGATCGTGTAGCTCGTGAAAAAGTTTCCGGTGTCCTGCCGGAGTTGGCGGCGGGTCTGGCCCTCGCTTTGTTTGAAACCGGCGTAGAGCGCGTCGATAGTCGAGAGCGCGGTGGCAATGGTGGCGTTGGCCGGCAGGCCGAAGCCGGTCGGCACGACGAGGGTGGTATTGCGCGACCACTCGGCGCGGTTGGCTTCGACGTAAGCGAGGTTGCGCGGCTGGATGTTGGTCGTGATCTGTTTCGTCTGCGCGAAGTTGAGGGAGAGGCGCCAGTTGGGCGTGGGGTTGGCGGTGAAGTCGTATTCCCAACCGCGGCCGTCGGTGTCCTGGGAATCGCGTGACGCGGTGTCGGCGAAACGGTCGACACGGCCGATGGCCTGCCAGATGGCGTTCATGGCGTTGATGTAGGCGTTGTCGCGGCCGACGGACTGGTTCACCTGCGCGGTCTGGTAGCGGGAGATGGAGCCGCTGATGCGGTTGTCGAGGAGCGAGAGGCGGATGCCCATGTCCTTGCCCTCGCCGCGGCGGTTGCCGAGGAGATTGTTGAAAATGTCGCGGTCGGACTGCGGGACGAAATTATTCGCCTGATTGTAGAACACGCCGAGGTGGCGAGTGACGTTGTAGACTGCGCCGAAGGTGGCGGTGTGGCCCTGCGTGCGGGCGGCGGTGGCGAGGCGGCGGCGCTTGGGGAACGTGCGCGAAACGGGATCGCGGTCGTTGTTGAGGTCGCCGTTGGCGTCGAGGTCGGCGGTGCTGCCCCAGACGGCCTGCTTGTCACGACGCGCGCCGACGGTGACGACAAGATGGTCGCGGAGGAAGCGGCTCTGCGTGGCGATCATCTGCGAATCGGTGCGCGTGAGATCGTTGGTCGTGGCGTCGCGGGTGCGGACGAGGGCGGAGGTGACGCCGTTGACGTTGTTGACCGGGAAACGGCGCGGGTCGTGCATGCCGCGGAGGTCGGGGTTTCCGGAGGAGAAATCGAGATAGGTGCGGCGGCGGAGCTGGTTGTTGGCGTTGGTGAGGTCGCGCGGATAGTTGGCGGAGCCGTCGGGCGTGGCGTTGACCTCGTTGAGCGAATCGTTGTGGCCGACGTTTTCGCGACGCGTGAGCAGGCCGGCGAGCGTGTGGGTGCCGAACCACTCGCCGTGCTTGCGCAAGTCGAGCGCGTAGCTGGCGGTGAGGCGCCAATCGGTGCGGACCTGGTCGCGGTAGTCCACCTGGAGCTGGCCGTCGGTGTAGTATTTGCCGGCGCCGGGATTGCGGCGACCGTCGGGGAGGAAGGCATTGGGATCGCCGCGGAGAGCGACGTCGTTGAAGACCTGCGGGCGGAACTGCTCGCGTTGCTCGGACTGGCGGTTCCACGCGGCCTCGACCGCGAGCGAGCCGATGCGCTGTTCCACGAACAGGCCGGTGTTATGGTAGAAGAAATCGCCGGTGAAGCCGGGGCCGCTGAGCGTGGCGTTGCGCGGCACGAGCGACCAATCGGTGATGGCAATGGTGTTGTTGCCGAGCGCGGGCGAGGTCGGGCCGGTGTTGGTGAGACGACCGCCGAACCAGGAGATCGGGCCCACGCCGCCGATCGGATCATAGATGAACTGGCGGGCGGTGTTGTTGCCCGTGCCCGTGGCGGCGGCGCCGAAGGTGGCCGACATCGGCTTGCCGGCGTCGAGCCACGGCTGGAGGCGCTCCTGCGCGGGCCACGGCTGCGAGACGGTTTGGTTGACGTCGCCGTATTCGCCGTCGAAGCGGATTTCGGTGTGTTTGAACGGCCGATACGTGACGGCGAGCGCGGCGCCGGTGCGGTCGAGGCGGTCGAACTCGCGCCAGCCCTGGCGGTCCTGCCAGAGCACGTTGACGCGGGCGGCGAGCCGGCCCTTCACAAGCGTGCGGCCGATGTCGAGGGTGCCGCGGTAGTCGTCCCAGCTGCCGACGCGGAGGCGCAGTTCGTTGACCGGGCGGCCGTCGATCGCGGCGCGCTTGGTGGAGGTGTTGAGGATGCCGCCGGGCCCGCCGATACCGAAGAGGATGGAGTTGGGGCCGCGCGCGAAATCGAGGCGCTCGATGTTGTAGCTGTCGGAGGAGAGCGACCAGGCGAAGTAGTTGCGGCCGAGCGAGGCGCCGGTGAAGCCGCGCAGCTGGAAGATGAGGTCGTTGGAGACGGGCGTGTTGCCGGTGTAGTCGGAGGTGTCCTTGGAGCCGTTGAGGCCGTATTCGAGCGCCTCGGTGACATTGATGGCGCCGATGTCGTCGAGGAACTCCTTCGTGAAAACGGAGATCGCGGCGGGCGTGTCGCGGAGCGAGGTGTTGAGACGCGAGCCGGCGAGGGTGTTGGTGGCGGTGTAGCCGGTGTCCTGTTCGGAGCGGACCTCGAAGGGCGAAAGGGTAACGGTCGCGTCGGTCGCGGGTTTCGTGGGCGCGGTGGCGGTCTGGGCGGCGGCGACTGCAGCGAGCGCGATACACAGCGCGAGGTGGTGGGGGAACTTGGGGTGGCGGGGTGGGTTCATGGGGTGGGAAACTGAAAGCCGAACTCGTCAGGGAGGCGGCGGCTTCTGGGCGGGGCGCTTGTGGGCGCGGGCGCGATCGAAGTGGGGGTTGGGCCCGGGAATATCCGCTCCCATCGAGCGAATCCAAGCGTGGAGTTGCTGGCTCAACCGGGTCGCGCGCACGGGCTCGGTGGCGGCGAGGTCGCGGGTCTCGCCGAGGTCGGTGCGGAGATTGTAGAGTTCGAGATGACGGCCCTCGTGGTAGCGGCCGTCGTCGTCGAACCAATCGCCGAACGATTCGATGAGTTTCCAATCGCCGTCGCGCACCGTGGCCGCCGGCGTGGCGCCCCACGCGAGATCGTAGAGCGGGGCGTAGGTGAAAATCGGGCGGGCGGGCACGGTGCCGCCGCGGAGCAGCGGGCCGAGGTCGCGGCCGTCGACCGGATGATCGGCGGGAATCGTCGCGCCGGCGGCGGCGAGCAGCGTCGGGAGAAAATCGGTGACATGCACGGGCGCGGCTTCGACGCGGCCGGGCGCAACAACGCCGGGCCAGCGCACGAGGCAGGGCACGCGGATGCCGCCCTCATAGAGCGTGCCCTTGCCGGCGCGGAGCGGGGCGTTGGAAAATTCGCGCCCGCGCTCGACGAGCGGCAAAATCGCGCCGGAGCCCGCGCGCGACGGCTCGGGATCCCATTGGCGGAAGACGCCGCCGTTGTCGGAGAGAAAAACCACGATCGTGCGCTCGCGCAGGCCGAGGGCGTCGAGCCGCGCGAGGAGGCGGCCGGTCTCGGTGTCGAGGTGTTCGAGGGCGGCGAGATAGGTGGCGTTGTGCAGGCCCGTCGCGGGCGCGCCGCGCGCGAGGTGTTTTTCCACGAGGGCGCGCGGGGCCGACACGCGGCCGTGCACGGTGTGGTTGGTGAGCAACGCGAACCACGGCCGGTCGCCGTGGCGCTCGATGAAGGCGATGGTTTGATCGGTGAGGTGGGAGACGTGTTTGTCGCCTTCGTTCTGCGAGCCGGGTCCGGGCGGCGCGGAGAAATCGAAACCGTAGTGGTGCGCGGCGGCGGCGTTGAGTTTCACATAGTCGCCGTCGGCACCGGTGGTGAGGTGCCATTTGCCGGAGATGCCGGTAGCGTAACCGGCGGCACGGAGGCCCTTGGCGAGCGTGAACGTGTCGCGCGGCAACTGCTCGGCGAACACCGGCTCACGGACGAGGGCCCACGGAAAGCCATACCATGGCAGGACGTGCCAGAGGCGGTTGCGCGCGGTGTGCTGGCCGGTGAGCAGCATCGCACGCGTGGGCGTGCACTGCGGCGCGACGTAGGCAGCGGTGAAGCGCACGCCCTCGGCCGAGAGCCGATCGAGCTGTGGCGTGGGGACAAGTTGGTTGCCGTAGCAACCGAGCGTGGGCCAACCCTGGTCGTCGGTGAGGACGAAGAGGATGTTCGGGCGCGTGGGTGTGGCGCCGGAGGTGGAGGCGGGCGCGGTGAACGCGCACGCGAGGATCACCAGAATGGGCACCAGGCACCGGGGAGGCGGGGGCATGCAGGGAGTATCCACGTCGGGGCAGCCCGGTCGAGTCCGGCCGGGCCGCGGCGGGATCAGAAGCGAACCGTGGTGGTGAGCGAGAGGCGGCGCGGGTCCTGGATCTTGTAGCGGTTGGGTTGAAAGGTGGTGACGCCGTTCACGGTAAAGTTGCCGTAAGTGGTGTAGCGTTTGAATTCGTCGCCGAGCGCATTGCTCACGTTGACCTGGAAGCGGGTATCCTTGCCGAGGATCCGCAGACGGTAGCCGGCCGTGAGGGTGACGAGCTGGTAGGGATTGGCATAGAGATAGTCGAACGAGGACGCGGGGCCGTTGGTGACAAGGCGGCGACCGCGGAAATTCACGCCGCCGCCCACGGTGAAATTTTTCAACGCACCCGTCTTGAAGACGTAGTTGGTGAAGACGTTCGCGGTGTAGGCGAAGGTGTTGTTGAGCGCACGGCCGACGGCGAAACCGCTGATGCGGTTTTCGAGTGCCGCGAGGTTGGTGGCGATGCGGTTGCGCAGCACGGTGTCCGTGAGCGCCGCGGCCGAGGTGCGCCAGCCGGCGGCGTTGCGGTTGTAGTAATCGATCGTGGCTTCGTAGCCGCTCACCTGCTCGGTCCGGGGAAACGCGATATTGGCGAGGAGCCGCCAGCTCGGGGTGAGGTTGGCGGTGAAATCGACTTCGATGCCGCGGCCTTTGAGGGTGTAGGCATCATTGTAGCCGGTGGGCACCGTATTGCTGCTGCCGAGGTCGGCCCAGATGGCGTTGATTTCGGTGGCGCCGCCCGTGAGGCGGACATGGTCCTGTTGATTGGCGTAGTAGGAGACGCTGCCGGAAATCCGGCCCTGCAAAAGGCTGAGACGCAGGCCCACATCGATGCCCTCATTCTGCGGGGGCGGCAGGGAGCCGTTGTTAATGTCGATCGCGAGACCGGCTGGTTGGAACGATTCGCCGTAGTTGGCAAAGATGCCGACGGCATCGCTGAACTGGTAGACGGCGCCGGAGGTGAGCGTGGTGACGTCTTTCTCGAGTGTGCGCACGAGCGGGCCGCGGCCGGTGATGTCGTTGGCGGGGCCGCGGAAGAGGACGCCATTGTTGCCGAGCCGGTCGAGGCTGTCGCGGCGGACGCCGAGCAGGGTCTTCAGCCGGCGGTGTTTGAACCAGCCGCCGTTCGCGGCGACCTGGAGGTAGTCGATGGACTGGCGTTGGTCCTGACTGGACTGCACACCGTAGCGGACGTTAACGCCATTCGAGGTGCCGACGAAGGGGCGCCACTCCGTGTCCAGTTCGGATTCGTAGCGGCGGAGACGGATTTGGTTGGCGGCATTGAACATATCGGCCACGGCCGGGTTGCCGACGCGACCGAGGCGGTCGACCCAAAGTTCGAAGTAGTCGATGCGGCGGCCGGCGGAGACGAGGAGGCGCTGGCCGGTGAGCGCGGTCTCCAGAGAATAGGCGGCCGAGACGCGAAAGTCGTCGACCCGATTGCCCTGCACCTGCCGTTGGGTGTTGCCGGCTTCGGCGTAACGCTGGCGAAAATACGGATTGGCGCGACCGTCGGGAAGGATGGCGTTCACGTCGACCGCCACACCTTCCCAGACGAGCTGGTCGACGTAGCGATACTGGTGCTGGTGGTTGTAGGCGGCTTCGAAAAAGAGGCGGTCGCCGACGCGTTGCTCGAAGAACACGGAGTAGTTGTCGTATTTGTTGTCGGCGTAGTTGTTCGGCGGCGTGAAATTCCAGCCGTAATAAGGGAGCACGGGAAAATTGGCGGGAGAGAAGCCGGGCACACGGAGGTCGAGCGCACGGCTGTTGCCGACGGTGGCGCCGAAGTTGCGCCAATTGACGACGCCGAGGCCGGGATTGGCCGGGGTGAAGGTGAGAAAATCGGCGGTGCGGCGCGAGAGGCCGCCAGTGAAGTTGCCGGCGGTGAGCGGCGCGGCGACGGTCGTGACCCCATCCCAGCTGGAAAGGGAATCGACCGCGGTGTTGGCAACGACGCGTTTGACGCGGCCCCACTCGTATTCGGCGCGGAGGGTGGTGGTTTTGGTCGGCTGCCACGTGGTCGTGAGGAACCAGCCGGCGCGGTCGATCTTGGTGCGGTCCTCCCAGCCGCTGGAGTGGTCGTAGAGTCCGTTGAGCCGGACAAACCAACGGTCGTTGATGGCGCGGTTCACGTCGAGGCTGGCGCGGCCGCGGCCACCCCAGTCGGAGGTGCGGAATTGCAGTTCGGTGAGGTCGCCGCGGTAGGCTCGCTTGGTCGAGATATTGGCGGTGCCGCCGACATTGGCGTCACCGAACACGACGGAGTTTGGACCGCGCGCGAAGTCGACGCGCTCGGTGTTGTAGGCGTCGGAGTTGAGATACCAGATGAAATAGTTGCGGGCTTGGAAACTGTTGCCCAACGAGCGGGTGGAGGTGGAGTAGTCGTTGAACTGGTTCGCCGGGCTGTAGCTGTAGATGCTCGCAGTGTTCGGCGCCCACTCGGCGGCCTCGATGAAAGTGCTGGCAGCGATGTCGTCGAGAAACTCCCGGGTGAGCACCGAGATCATGGCCGGGGTGTCCTTGAGGTCCGTGGCGAGGCGGCCGCCGGCGAGCGAGCTGGTGGCGGTGTAACCGGTGTCGCGCGAGGAGGTGACTTCAAACGGCGAGAGCTGCACAGTCTCGGCGGGAGGGGCGGAACTGACTGACTGGGCTTCGCTCGGCGCGGCGGAGAAAACGGCGACGAGCAGGGCGGTGAGGCCACGGGAGGGTCGGGTGGTTTGCATGGTGGAAGTGGACTTCGGGGGCGGCGCCGACGGCGGAGGCGGCGGCACCTGGCGTTCGACGCGCAAGCCGCCGGTGCGCGGGTCCTGCGTGATGACCAACGGCGTGCGGGCCACGAGCAGATCGAGGGCTTCCCGCAAGGTCATCTCGCCGCGCACGGCGCCGGTGCGGATCCCGCGGACCGTCTCAACCAGAAAGACGATCTCGGCACCGCCCTGACGGGCGATCAGGCGAAGCGTCTCGACGGCTTCGCCGGCAGGCACGTCAAACGTGCGGGCGACGGTGTCGGCGCCGACGGCGCGGGCCGTGAGCGCCAACACCAAGAGGCGGCAGGCGAGGGCGCGGAGGCGAGGGCGCTGCCAGGCCGTGAAAAAAGAAAGCGGCATGTGGACCGGCGGTTCGGGGGTTGGGTTCGTCTACAAGACGGGTGAACCGGCGGCATCCCCCAAAAGAAATCCAAAAATAGTCGCGCGGCGTTTAATCGGCGCGCCGCAAGACGATCCGGTAGGCACCCTGCGGGTCTGCGCGGAGCCGGGCGGTGGTCGCGAGCAATTGCACAAAGCCGTCGACATTGTCGGAGCGAATCGAGGCGGCGATGGCGAGACGGCCCAGCGCCGGATCGGCGAGGACGAGTTGGACGCGGTTGCGGCGGTTGAGTTCGGCGAGGACCTCGGCGAGTGGCGTCGACGCAAAATCGAGGAGCTGCGGCTGCCATGCCCGGAGCCGGGCCAGTTCGGCCGCGGTGGTGCGCACCACTTGCGGAGGAGCGAGCGCGGCGAGCGGCACGGTGGCGCGTTCGCCGGCGGCGACGAGCGGCGACGTCGGTGCAGCGGCGGGTGATGCGGCGGCGAGCGCAGGCGGAGGTGCGACTTGGACTTTGCCCTCGGTCACGAGCACTTCGACGGAAGCGGAATCCACACGGACATTGAACGCCGTGCCGACGGCGCGCACGGCCACACCGCGGGCGTGCACGACGAAGGGGCGCGCGGGATTTTTCTCCACCGTGAAATGGGCCTCGCCGCGGCGGAGCACGACGCGGCGTTCGCCGGCGGTGTAGTTGACCTCGATCTCGGCACCGCGGTTCAACTCGGCGACGGAGCCGTCGTCGAGCACGCGGCGTTCGTAGCCGCCGGTTTCGCCGTGAGCCACGGTCAGGCCAGGGGGCGTGGCGGTGGGGCGCAGCCAGAGTGCGCCGGCGGCGAGCACGAGTGCCGCGGCCAGCGCGGTCACAATCGCAGGACGCCGCCAGCGCGGGCGGGC
>CALRZR010000237.1:0-12267 GCA_943372705.1 Opitutus sp. GAS368
TCTCCCACGGCGAGTTCAATTGAAACGCCGGCACCCGATACAGCACGTGCGCCGAGGTGAGCACGCGCACCGTGAGCGTCGCCACCACCGCCGAAACCGCCAATGGTCCGAGGCTCTCCATCGCGATGGTGCCAAGGATGATCTCCGCCACGAAAAACGATCCCGCGATCGGCGCATTGTAAGCCGAAGCGATGCCCGCCGCCGCGCCGCACGCCACGATCAAGCGCAGTTGCGGCGGGGTAAATTGCCGCCACCGCCCCACGAGCGACGCTAACATCGCCGCGAGCTGCACCATCGGGCCTTCGCGCCCGATCGAGCCTCCCGATCCGATCGAGAACAGCGCCGCGGTGCATTTCACCAAACTCGCCCGGATCGGCACGCGCCCGTCGCCGATCGCGATGGCCTCCATGTAGTCCGTCGAACTCTGCCCTTTCGCGATGCGCTGTCCAAACATCAACACAAGGCCCGCGCATGTGCCGCCCAGCGCCGGCACCAACAGACAGCCCCACCAGGGCAATTGTCGCATCGACTCCACCACGCCGATTCCCGTGCCCGAGTAGCCGAACAAATCGTGCACGCCTTCCGCGAGCCCCGTGAACAACAGCGCCCCGAGGGCGCCCAAAAATCCCGCGAGCGCCGACCACAACAACGTGATTTGCCATTCCGTCGGCTGCAGCTTGTCCTGCACCCATAGGCGCCACCGCAACAGCCGCATCAACCGGCGCAAAAGCACCTCCGCCGGTTCGGTCACTGCTTTCATCGCTTCGTCTTAACTCCGCGCGCCAGCCACGCGAGAAATTCCGCCTCGTTTGTGGCCGCCAGCAAACCCTGCCGCACCGTCGCCGTTCGCAACATCCGCGACAACGCCGCCACCAGCTTCAAATACTCCGTCGCCGATTCTTTTGGCGTGCCGATCATGAAAACCAGCCGCACGCCCGGGTGCTCCGCATCAAACGCGCACGCCTGCACCGTGCGCCCCACGGCCAACACCATCCGTTCCACCGCCGCCGTGCGCGCGTGCGGCATGGCGACCTCGGGCGCGATACACACCGAGGCCAGCCGGGCGCGCTCCAGCAGATCGGTGAGAAAGACCGCCTCGTCCGCTACGCCGCCGGCCGCCCCGCCCAGTTCCCCCTGCAGCCCCCGGATGGCCGCCTCCCCCGTCTCCGCCTGCAGGCCGAGCACGACGCAATCCGGGTTCGCAATGAGTTCGTTCGCTTCAATCACAGTTGATCCACGCTAAGTCGCTCTCTCCGCAAAACAAGCCCGCCGCCACACGATCTCGGCAAACGGTTGAACCGTCAGTCCCCGCCTGTCGCGCGCCTGTCTCAATCGATCGTATACGGCTCCGGCTCCGCTTCGGGCTCCGCGTGCGCCGTCAGCGTCACAAGGCTGCGCAGCGAGCTGAAATGCTGGCTCAAGTCGAAATCGCCGCCGAGGCCGCCGATCAGTTTGTCGAACAGATCCTTTTTCGACGCCTTCAACGCCTGGATGCGTTCCTCGATCGTGCCGGCCGTCACCATGCGGTAGACGAACACCGTGCTCTTCTGGCCGATCCGGTGCACGCGGTCGACCGCCTGCGCCTCCACCGCCGGATTCCACCAGGGGTCGAGCAGGAAAACGTAGTCCGCCGCATGCAGCGTAATTCCCGTGCCCGCCGCCTTGAGCGACACGAGCATCGCCGCCGCGCCGTGCGCCGATTGGAAGCTCTGCACCGGTTTCTGCCGGTCGAGGGTCATCCCCGTGAGTTCGTAACGCGGCAAATCCGGAAAATGCTTCGCCAACGACTCGCGCACCCGGTCCAGCAACATCACGAACTGCGAGAAGATCACGACCTTGTGACCGCTGCTCACGATTTCCGTGAGCTTTTCCACGAGGAGGTTCAGTTTGCCCGAATCCGTCAGCGGCGACTTCAGCCACGGGAGCATGTCCGGATCGCAACAGGTCTGCCGCAGGCGCGTGAGCAACGCGAGGAAACCGAAACTCTTTTCGCGCATCGCCGCGCCCACGTCGTCCCCGAGGCGCTCCAATCCTTCCGAGCAGATCCGCGCATACTCCGCCCGTTGCACATCCGTGAGCGGGCAGATCAGGTCCATCTCCATCTTGGGCGGCAGTTCCGTCGCCACTTCTTTCTTGGTGCGGCGCAGGACAAACGGCGCGAGTTGCGCGCGCAGCCGCGTAAGCGTGCCCTCGCGATCTGAGTGGAGCGCCGCCTCGAACGTCGCCCGGGAACCGAGCAGGCCCGGCAGCAGAAAACGGAAGATGCTCCAGAGGTCCATCTGGCGGTTTTCCAGCGGCGTGCCGGTGAGCACGATCCGGTGTTCCGCGCGCACCGCGAAACACGTCTGCGTGATCTTCGCATCGGGATTCTTGATGAACTGCCCTTCGTCCAGCACCGCGTAGCCGAACTCCACGTTCGGCAGCATCGTGCGGTGTTTGCGCAACTGCGTGTAGCTTGCCAGCCACACGGCCGCTTCTTTGCGCTGGGTGAAATCGTGGCCCGTTTTCAGCACGTCGACCGGCAGCTGCGGGAAAAATTTCGCGATCTCCTCACGCCACACCGGCACCACGCTGGCGGGACACACGATCAGGTGCGGTTTGCCGGCGATCGGCCGGGCCACCAGCAGCGACAGCACCTGCAGCGTCTTGCCGAGCCCCATCTCGTCCGCGAGCAATCCATGGCAGCCCACATCGCACAAGTGGTGCATCCATTCGACGCCCCGCCGCTGGTAGGGCCGTAACAGCTCCGGCAACACGGGCGGAGCCGGCGGCGCGGCCAGCACACTTTGCCGCCACGCCTCGATCTCCGGTGAGAGCGTGAGCTTCAGGCGTGCGTCGTTGAACAGTGAAAAAATCAGATACGGCGAGAGCGCGCCCTGTTGCGCCGCATCGGCCCCCTGGGTGTCCTCCACGTTCTTCTGCCACGCGCTGAACGTCGCCCACTTGTCCGCCGCGAGCGCCACAATCCCGATGTTCGGCAAGATCACCGGCTGGCCGTGGCGCTTCAGCAGCGCATGCACCTCCGTGTCGGTGAGCATCCGTTCGCCCGCCCGGAAAATCCAGCGCAGGTTCAACGCCGCGTGCTCGCCGCCGCCCGCCGCCCCGTCGCGCGGCGCCGCGCGTTCCGCGACGGCCTCGATCTCGATCGCCCGCGTGCCCTTGAGCAAGTTCGCCGATTTCTCGTCGAGCTCGATCGCAAACAGCCGCTTCCAGGCCGGCAAAACCGTCTTCAGAAAATTCGGAATCTCCACCAGCGACTCCATCAGATAAACGCCCGTATCCTGGTGGTAGTGAAAGTGCGCTTTGCGCGCATAGGCCGCCAAACCGATCAGCTTTGCACGCTCGCCGGAGGTCACATGCCCGTTGCCGTTCCCATGCGCCTCGGGGCCGAGCGCCGGGTGCTTGGTTTTCTTGTCCGCATCCATCCAGGCCGCCTGAAATGTCAGCCCGGCCGACTTCGTCTTAAACACCAACACCAGCGTGCGCGAGGGCCCGTTGTGGGAGTTCACCGGACCGGTCGACGTCGGTGCGGCCGGGCGCGCGTGTCCGTTGCCCGCGCTGCTCGCGGCCGCAGCCGCCGCGGCTCCGCGCCCAAAACTGTTGCCGATCCCATATGCGTGGCCATGGCCGGAGGTGTGGCCGTGGCCGCTCGCACCCACATGTCCGACGTTCGCATGCGAAGATCCGTGTCCAAAACCGTGCCCGTGGCCGCTCGGCGCGTGCAATCGCGGCGGCTCACCCGGCAACGGCGAAATCTCGTCCGCCACCAATTCCTCGATCTCGTGCAGCCCCGCCACCGCGAGGGCCCGGGCGCGTTCCATATCCGTCGAGGACGACCGCACGTTCAAACCGCTCTCGGTCCACTCGATCACCGCATATTCGTCTTTTTTCTCGATCCGCCGGTGCACGATCGCGTCGCGTTCGGTCAGTTCCAGCTCGCGCACTTCGCTGTCCCGGTAGATCTGCCGCCCGATTTCCAGCTGCGCGTCCGTGAAGGCCCCTGACCAATCGTTCTCGAGTTTTCCAAACCAAAATTCGAGGGAGTGAGGAGTATAGACGCGCTTTGGACCGTGGGACTGCATCCGCGTAAAAGGGGCGACCGTAGAAAGCGTCCGCCTCGGTGCAACCCCTAAGTTGCGAGTCGGTTTCGCAGAGGAAAGTTGGCCAAAACGTAACGCCACCGCCACGCGTTCGCCACATTCACCAGCCAAACTGCCCAACAAATTACCATCCAATATCCGCAACCACACTCGTTTCACTGATCGCGCCCACCTGTGAAAATCGCCCTCGTCACCGAAACTTTTCCTCCGGAAATCAATGGCGTGGCGATGACCTTCGGGGTGATCGCCCGTGAATTGGGCCGCCGCGGACACCTCGTCACCGTCTATCGCCCCCGCCGCGCGGATTTGCCGGGCGACGCCGCCCACCCCGAGTTTACCGAGGTGCCGCTGCCGGGCCTGCCGGTGCCCGGTTATCCCCTCCTGCGCTTCGGGCTGCCGGCCGCAGCCAAGCTTCGTCGCCGCTGGCAAGCTGATCGCCCCGACATCGTGCATGTCGCCACCGAGGGCCCGCTGGGGGCCTCCGCCGTGACCACCGCCCGCGCCATGGGCATCGCCGTCACGTCCAGCTTCCACACCAACTTCCACGCCTACACGCGTCACTACGGCTACGCGTCGCTCCATCGCCTGGTCCTGTGGTGGCTGCGGCGGATCCATAATCGCACCGCCTGCACGTTTGCGCCGACGACCGAGCTGTGCACCGAATTGGCCGAACTGGGCTTCCGCGACCTCGCCGTGCTCTCCCGCGGCGTCGACACGTGGCAATTTCACCCGGCCCGCCGCTCCGGCGATCTCCGGTTGAAGTGGCACGCTTCACCGGAAAATCCCGTTGTAATCCACGCGGGGCGCATGGCCCCCGAGAAGAATTTCCCGTTCTTGTTCGAGTGTTTCGCAGCCATGCGCGCGGCCAATCCCCGCTGCCGCTTCGTGCTCGTCGGCGACGGCCCCCTGCGCGCCAAGATGCAACACGACCACCCGGACTACATTTTCACCGGCTTCGTTTCTCGCGACGATCTCGCGCGCCATTACGCCTCCGCCGATATCTATATTCACGCGAGTCTCACCGAGACGTTTGGCAACGTCCTCACTGAAGCGCTCGCCAGCGGCCTTGCCGTCGCCGGCTACGACTACGCCGCCGCCCGCCAGTTTGTGCAGCATGGCCACAACGGCCTCGCGGTCTCCACTGATCGTCCCGACATGCTCCTCGCCGCGGCCACCCGTCTTGCGTCCGACGCACCGTTGCGCGCCCACCTCCGCGCCTCCGCCCGCGAATCCGTCGAACCCCAGTCTTGGTCCAGCGTCATCGGCCGTTTCGAAGCCGACCTCACTCGCATCGTCGCCCGCACCCAACCCGCCGCTCTCGCCACCGCCCTCGCATGAAATCTCCCCGCGTCCTCATTCTCACCGCGGGTTTCGGCGAGGGTCACAACGCCGCCGCCCGGGCCCTCGTGGCCGCTTGTGACGAGGCCCACGGCCCCGGCACCGCCCGCCTTCTCGATGTCTTCGCGTTGGCCGCCCCGCGCCTCAACGCCGTGACGCGTCGCTCCTATATCGGCCTCATCAACCGCGCTCCGCGCATCTGGAGCGGGATCTATGCCTGGCTCGACCGTTCCACCTTTTTCCCCCGCGGGCTCTGGCTCTTCCGCCGCGAGATGCGCGTGCTCGCCGAGCACCTCGACGCCGTTCAGCCCACCGTGCTGTGCAGCACTTTTCCCGCCTACGCGTTCATGCTGCAGGCCCTCGCGCAACGCGGCCGGACGCTCCCGCCCCATTACAACGTCGTGACCGATTCCATCAGCATCAACTCCCTCTGGTGGCGCGTGCCTTGCGCGGGTTGGTTTTTGCCGAACGAAGACTCCGCCGCTGTCATGCGTCACGCCGGCCTCGCTCCGGACCTCGTCCACAGCAGCGGCTTTCCCGTCACCAACTTCTTCCGCGCCCATGCCGGCCGTTTCGCTCCGACCGATCTCGCGGTCGCAGCTCCCCGGATACTCTACATCATCAACTCCGGCACCGCTCACGCCGAGGAAACCGTCCGCCGTCTCCTCGCCGAGAGCGGCTGGGAACTCACCTGCGCCGTCGGACGCGACGAAGCCCTGCGTCAAAAACTCCTTCGCCTCGCCGCGGGCCGCTCACGCCCCGCCGTTTTCCTCGGCTGGACGGACGAGATCCCGCGCCTGCTCATGACGCACCACGTCGTGATCAGCAAAGCCGGCGGCGCCACCACGCAGGAGGCCATCGCCGCCCGTTGCCCGATGATCGTTAACCAGATCGTGCCCGGCCAGGAAGAGGGCAACTATGAGCTCCTCCGCCGCCACGGCATCGGTGCGCTCGCCGAAACGCCCGACGCCGTCATCAGCGAGCTGCGCCGCGCCTTCGATCGACGTGGCGAAGTGTGGCAACAATGGCGTCACGCCGTCTCCGCGATCGCCCGCCCCGAAGCCGCGCGCACCATCGTCGCACATATCCTCCCGGCGCCGGCGGATCTCGAACCCGTTCCCGTCCCGCACCTGCGCGGCGCGTCGCCCGGCGGTCAGCCGCTCGCCACCACGGCCGCATGAAGCAACGGTTCATTTTCAATCCCAACTCCGGCCACAATCGCCGGCGCCCCGGCCTCGCCGGCACGATCCGCGACTTCATCGCCGCCCGCTCGCTCGACGCCGAGATCGCCACCACCGAGGGGCCCGGCCACGCCACCGTGCTCGCACGCGAGGCCGCCCTCGCCGGCTGCACCCGCATCGTCGCCGTCGGTGGCGATGGCACGATGAACGAAGTTGCCCAGGCCCTCCTGCACACGCCCGCCGCACTCGCTCTCGTGCCCTGCGGCTCCGGCAATGGCCTCGCGCTCCACCTCGGTTTGCCCACCGCGTTCGGCGCCGCACTCCGTCTGCTCACGACCGAGTCCACGCGTGTGGCCACAATCGATACCGGCTCCGCCAACGGCCACCCGTTCTTCAACGCCATGGGCCTCGGCCTCGATGCCGACGTCAGCCGCCGTTTCAATACCCTCACCCAACGCGGCCTCCCCGCCTACGCCCGCACCGTCCTCGCCACGGTCCGGGAGCTGCGGACCGAACGCGTGACCATCTATTCCGGCGAAACCCGCGAGTCGCTCGAAATCCTCTTGGTCGCCGTCGCCAACTCCGACCAATACGGCAACAACGCCCGCATCGCCCCCGGCGCCCGCGTCGACGACGGACACCTCGATCTCATCGCCGTGCGTCCCGTCGGCGCCTGGGGTTTCTGCGCACTCACCACCCGCCTCTTCCTCGGCCGCTTCGACACGTCCCCGCATGTGCGCCGCCTCCGCGGCCGCAATTTCACCATCACGCGCACGGCCCCCGGCCTCATCCATACCGACGGCGAGACGCACGCGACCACCGCCACCGTCGAGGTCCGCGTCCATCCCCGCAGTCTCCACGTCGTCGTCCCCACAGCCACGACCGCCGTCACCGCCGCCGACGAACTCGCCCCGGCCGGCTTCGCCTTTCTCCCTCCATGAAAAAACTGCTGCGCGTCCGCACCGTGGTTCTCTCCGATGTGCACCTCGGCACCGTCGAATCCAAAGCCGCCGAGGTGAACCATTTCCTCCGCCACACGCGCTGCGAAAAACTCATCCTCAACGGCGACATCATCGACGGCTGGCAGCTCACCCGTTCCGGCCACTGGACCAAAGCCCACACGCGTTTCATTCGTATCGTGCTCAAGAAACTCGAGAAGCGCGACACCGCGGTCATCTACCTCCGCGGCAATCACGACGATATCCTCGCTTCGTTCCTTCCACTCGAATTCGAAAATCTCCGGATCGTCGAGGACTACATCCACGAGACGCCCCACGGCCGCTACCTCGTCCTCCACGGCGACGTCTTCGATACCATCACCAAAAATTTCGTCTGGCTCGCCCACCTCGGCGACTGGGGCTACCAGTTTCTCCTCAAACTCAATCGCGCCTACAACGCTTGGCGCGCCTGGCGCGGCAAAGAATATTGGTCGCTCAGCAAAGCCATCAAAGCCCGCGTCAAACAAGCCGTCAGCCACGTCGGCGACTTCGAAGCCCACATCGTCGAACTCGCCCGCGCCCGCGGCTGCACCGGCGTCATGTGCGGCCACATCCACACCGCCGCCGACAAATCCATCGGCGACATCCACTACCTCAACAGCGGCGACTGGGTCGAATCTCTCACCGCCATCGTCGAGCATTTCGACGGCCGCTTCGAACTCGTCAACTTCACCGACTTCGTCCGCGAATACCCGCTCGTCCCCGAGGAATCCGCGACCGACGAAGTCGCTCCCGTCGCCGAAGCCGCCACGGCCTAGCCCGCCACGGCGTCGGTGCCCGCGCGCCGCAGGACGTGAATCCAGTCCTCGTGGTTAAACTCCGCCACGCCGTGGGTGAAAAACGGTTCCAATTCCCGTCGCAACCACTCCCGCGTGTCCGCCACGGATTCGTTTTTCCGCTCCATGGCACAGAGCAGCGAGCTGTGCGTCAGCAGATTGTCCACATACTCGTCGATCGTGTGCCGCACGCGGTGCGTCAGACTTTCCCGCGCCGCATCGATCAGACCGAACCCGGCTGCCTTTTTCGCCGTAAGCACCTCGTCGTTTCGCGCCGCCTTCGGATAGCGCACGCGCAGCACGTCCCGCCGCCACACGTCGAAGTCGGGCCGGTCCGCGATTTTTCCCGTCGAGCCCACCTTGTATAAAACCAACCGGCCGCCGACGCGCAGCACGCGGGCCGCCTCGCGGAGAAACCGCTCCTGGTCAAACCAGTGATACGCCGAGCAAACCGTCAGCAGATCGAAGCGACCCCGTTCAAACGGCAGAGCTTCCGCGTAGCCACAGCGGTATTCGATCGCCGGGTGAGCCAGCGCCTGGGCCAACATGAATCGTGACGCATCAAGCCCCACCACCGCCCGCGCCATCGAGAGGAGCGCCACCGTCGAGTGACCCGTCCCGCAGCCGACATCCAGCGCCCGCGCGACCGGCACCTCCGCACCCAGATGCGAGCGCAGCACCGCGAGCACCCGGCCGTGACTCTGCGGACGGTTCCCCGCGTAGCGCGCCGCCGCCGCCTGCGAGTCGAAATGGTTCACCACCCGTTCACCGACCGGCCGCGCCACCTCCGTCACCACCTCTTCGCCGCCGCTTTGCCATGTGGGAGCCATCTTCATCATGACTCCAATCTCAGCCAGCGCCTCCGGCGCGCAACCGCCGTGGGTGACGTTTGCGCAACATGCCGCCGCCGCCACCGCGGCCCTCGCTCGTCGCGCAATCGACACAAAAATCACGGCCACGTTTCGGCGTCGCAACATTTCGGTGACACGCCCGGATTCGCTTTGCCAACGGGCTCGCGCAGTCCGCGTCGTGAGCTATGCCCGCTTTGAGCCTTCCTCCCGCCCTCGCCCTGCTCGCCTCGCTCAGCCGGTTCTCTCCGGCGCGCCCCGTCCACACATTTCTGCGCGCCACCGGCTACAAGCTCCGCCCGCCCCGCCCGTTGCCTCACACCGCCGCGGTCACTCGTGCCCAGAGCGAAGTTCTCGCCACCGGCGAAGCCCGCTTGAACCAACTCGCCACCGTCCTCTGCGAGCGTCGCCTCGGCAAGACGCCCACCATCGTGCTCGGCGGCTTCGTGCCCGACTCCACCGAACAAGTGTTTCTGCTCCGCGGCTACCTGCTGCGCCGCGGCAGCGTCTACTACCTGAACTACCCGCGCGACGGCTTTTCCCCCGCACTGCTCTGCGCGCAACTGGACGATCTCGTCACCGAACTCAACACGCTCCACGGCCAGCGCCCCGTCGTATTCGGCGTCAGCTTCGGTGCCGGAGTCGCCATCGAATGGTTGCGCCGCGCCCGCCTTTCGGCCCGTCCTCCCGCGATCGCCGGCCTCGTGCTGATCAGCCCGGTCGCCTGCGCCGCGGATATCGTCGTGCCGGGCGAGGCCAAGGCCTCCACGCTCATCGGGCGCGCCCTGAAACCCTACCTCGACAGCGGTGCCACGGTCGGGTCCGACGTCATCGACCGTTCCCGCGCGATCTTCGCCAAAATGTTCGAAGCCGGCGCCCAGAACCGCGAGGCGCTCCGTTCGCTCCTGACCGTTGCCGAGCTCCATCACGTCCGCGACCGCGTGCTCGCCGCGATTCAAAACATCACGCCGGCCGGCGCCTGCGAGCGCGTCGGCGCCCTGCGCGACATGCAGCCGTTGTCGCTTCCCTCCGACACCGACCGCCGCCCGCTCACCGATGCGCCGACGCTCGTGCTCTACGCTGAAAAGGAAAGCGCCGTGCTCGCCGCCGGCTCGCCCACCCGCGCCGCTTTCGAATCCGCCCTGCGCGCCTATTTCCCCGCCGGTGAATTGAAAACCGTGTCCGCCGCCACCTCCGCGAACCCCGTGCAGCACGCGTCCCTCATTTTCCACTACTTCCAATTTCTGCCCCACGTGGCCGCCTTCTATCGCGGCCTCAAAGCCCACAAACTCCCGCTCGCCGCGTGATCACGAAACGCCTTTGCACCTACGGAGCCTCGGTGCTCTCCGCCCGGGCGGGCTGGCGTCTTAGCCGGCGCCACGTCGCACCGCACCAGCAAGCGCGCGCGTTCTCCGCACTCACCGCCCGGCTCGCGACTGCGTCCCATTGGCAGGAGTGCGGCCTCACCACCGGCCTGAGCTACGCCGAGTTCCAGCGACGCGTGCCGCTTCACACCTACGAGCGTCTCGCACCCGCGGTCGATCGCATGAAACGCGGCGAGGCCGATGTCCTCTGGCCCGGTCGCTGCCATCACTTCGCGGTCTCGTCCGGCACCACCGCGGGGCGCACGAAATATCTGCCAATCACCGCCGGCATGCTGGCCCACTTCCGCCGCGCCGGGCTCGATTCCCTCCTGTTCTACACCGCTCGTATCGGCGGCTCCGCGGTGTTTCGCGGGCGCCACCTTTTCCTCGGCGGCTCGACCGCACTGACGCCCCTGCCCGAGGTTCTCCCGCACGAGGCCTTCGCCGGAGACCTCAGCGGCATCACCGCACTCAATCTGCCCGGCTGGGTCGAAAAGCACCTCTACGAGCCCGGCACCGAAATCGCCCAAATCGCCGATTGGCCCGCCAAGCTCGAAGCCATCGTCCGCCGCACCGCCTCGCTCGACATCACCATGCTCGCCGGCATCCCGAGTTGGGTGCTGATCCTTGCCGCCTCGCTCCGCGCTCATGCTGCTCGCGAGGGACGAAAAATTTCCTGCGCCCAAGACGTGTGGCCCAATCTCGAATGCCTCGTCCACGGTGGCGTTCCACTCGGTCCCTTCGAATCCGAACTCCGGGCCGCACTCGGGCCCACGGTGAATTTCCACGAGGTCTATCCCGCTTCGGAGGGTTTCATCGCTGCGCAGGACGCCAGCCCCGAGCTCGGGCTCCGCTTGATCGCCGACGCCGGCATCTTCTACGAATTTTTGCCGATGACCGCGTTCGACGACACTCGACTCGAACAACTCGGCGCGTCCGCCGTGCCACTCGCCGACGTAGTTTCCGGCATCGACTACGCCCTCGTGATGACCACGCCCGCCGGCCTCGCGCGCTACGTGATCGGCGACATTGTGCGCTTCGTCTCCGCCGAGCCACCACGTCTCGTCTACGTCGGCCGCACCAAGCTCCAGCTCAGCGCATTTGGCGAACACGTCATCGAAAAGGAAGTCACCGATGCCCTCCTCACCGCGTGCCAACGCCATCGCAGCACGATCGTCAATTTCCACGTTGCCCCGCTCTTCGCGAGCACCGTCGCCGGACGCGACCGCGGCCGCCACGAGTGGTGGATCGAACTCAAGCCCGGCATGGCACCCACGCCGTCGCAACTCGCGGTCGATCTCGACGTGGAGCTGCAACGCCTGAACGACGACTACGAAGCGAAGCGCAAGGGCGGCGGCCTGGAGCCACCCGTCGTGCACCTCGTGCCGAGCGGCACCTTCGAGCAGTGGCAACGCCGCCAGGGCAAGTGGGGCGGCCAGCACAAGATGCCCCGCTGCCGTAGCGATCGCGAAATCGCCGATGCACTCGCCCAACCCGCCGTCGTCTCATAATCCGCGCCCACCGCGTTACGTTTCAGTCACGGTCGCGTGACAATCAGTGCCCCGCCCGCGGCAACCTTGACCCGTGTGAACGCGCCGCCGCACGTTCGCACCCATGCCCGCATTTCCCTTCCGCCTGCCGACCCGCTCATTTGGCCCACTC
>CALRZR010000238.1:0-12213 GCA_943372705.1 Opitutus sp. GAS368
CGTTGCCCTGACCAATTTCTGGATTTCGCGTTACACCAGCTTTTACCGCTTCACCGAGAGCATCTATATCTCGCGCTAGCCCAACATTGAATATTTGAAAGACACGACGCGGCAGCGGGCAAACGGCTTGAAGCAAAAGTCACCTCACCCAGGCTCACTCCATGACCAAAGCCGAAATCGTGGCCGAACTTCCGCGACTCTCGCCGCAGGACCGCGCCGAAATCTTGGAACAGCTTCCCATCACCGATTGGCACCGTGCCGTTCTCAACGACGACCAAGCGCGCTATGAAGCGTATCCCACCGAGGGTTCGACTTGGCCGGAAGTGAAGGCCCGCCTGCTCCGCCCGTCGTGAGCGCTCGCCTAATCGTTGCACCGGCGTCGGAAGGCCCAGTCCACGGTGGGTTGGTATGCAGGGAGCGCGGTTGACCTATCACCCACCAACGCCGCAGCGCCATTTGCAGACTTGGCACTCCGATCGTGGCCTACCATGTTTTCGCCATGTCCACTCTCACCGTATCCATGCCCGACGAAGACCTCGCGTTTCTCCGCGCGTATTCGGCCGCGAACGGCATCTCGGCTGAGCAGCTCCTCGCACAGCAGGCGCGCAACTTGCGTGAGCACCTTCAACGCCCCCTGCATCCCGCAGTAAGAGCGGCCACGGGAATCATTTCGCCGGATATCGATGGCAAGGAGGCGCACCGCGCCCATCTCGCCGCAAAATACAAGTGACCGTCACGGTCGACATCAACGTCCTGCTCGACGTTTTCCAGCAGCGCGAGCCGCACTTCGCGGCATCGGCTCAAATCGTGAGCCTCGTCGCCAGCGGAAAACTCACCGGTATCTGCCCGGCCCACGGGCTCGCGACGCTCTACTATCTCGTGCGCAAACAGGACACGAAGGCCGCAGCTGAAGCTGCACTGGATCAGGTGCTGTCATATTTCGTGATCGGCAATCTCGACAACAACGGCTGGCGTCGCGCGAGGCTGCTGCCGATAAATGATTTTGAGGACGCCGCCGTGGCCGTGGTCGCGGAAGTCAGCGGCTCTGCCTTGTTGCTCACTCGCAATATCGGCGATTTTGCCCAGTCGCCAGTTCCTGCGATCACTCCCACCGATTTTCTGAGTCAACATACCCCGATCGCGTAAGTCTATTTTTGCCCCGCAATCCGCTTCCCCACCTCTGCCATCCCCTCCATGTCCGCCCCCACCCTCCCCACCCGCCGCGCCTTCCTCGGCACCGCCGCCACCCTCGCCGCCGCCACGCTCCTGCCCCGCCATGCGTTCGCCGCCGCCGCGAAGCCCAACTCCGTCTTCAACGGCGTGCGCATCGGCGCCATCACTTACAGCTACCGCAGCATGTTCACCTCCGCGCAAGAGACGCTCGGCGGCGTTCTCCAATGCGGGCTCAGCGAAATCGAACTCATGGGCGGCCCCGTCCAGCAGTTCGCCGGCATGGCCGTCCTCCCGCCCGGAGCGAAAAAGAAAGCCGCGCCCGTGCCCCCGGCCGCACGCCCCACCGAAGCCCAGCGCGCCGCCCAACTCGCGAAGTGCCGCGAGCTCCGCCAACTCTACAACGACGCCGGCGTCACCATCCACCTCCACAAAATTCCCTTCGGCCCCACCGACGAGGAAATCGATTTCAACTTCGAGGTCGCCAAGGCCCTCGGCTGCGTCGGCATCACCACCGAGCGCTCCGACGCCATGGCCCAGAAACTCGCGCCCTTCGCCACCAAACACAAAGTGTGGGTCGCCTTCCACAACCACACCGCCAACCTCCCGGCCATGGGCGCCCGCGACCCGATCCTCGAGCTGAGCCCTTACATCGGCTTCAACCTCGACATCGGCCACTACGTCGCCGGCAGCAAAGGTCTCTCGCCGATCCCTGTCCTCGAAAAATATCACGACCGCATTCTCAGCCTGCACCTCAAGGACCGCAGCGCCGACGGCGGCAATGTGCCGTGGGGCCAAGGCCAGACTCCCATCAAAGAGGTGCTCCAACTCATGCGCAAAGAGCGCTGGAAATTTCCCGCCGACATCGAGCTCGAATACAAAATCCCCGAGGGCTCGACCGCCGTCGCCGAGGTCACGAAGTGCGTCCAGTTCTGCCGCGCCGCCCTCGCCTGACCGCTTCGTCCACCGTCAGTCGAGGTAGATCAGCTCATTCATATTGAGCAGCGCGCGGCAAAACGCCGCCAGCCCGTGCGTCGCGATCAGTCGCTCGGCCGCCGCCCGTTCACCGGTCGTCGGCTCCCGCTGGAATGCGATCGCATACGCTTCGTCCACCTGCTGCGCGCTCAGCGAGCGCCCGCCGCTCCCCAGCCTCACCGCCAACGCCTGCGCCATATCCGCCGTGAAACTGTGATTGAGGAGCGTCAACGCCTGCAGCGGCGTCGTCGTGTTGGCCCGCCGCGGCGCCGCGAAAGCGATGTCGGGCAAATCAAAATCGTTGAGCACATCGACCACGCTCGCCCGAGCATTTTGGTGATAGACGCTCCGCCGATACGTCTCCGGCCCGTGCCGATCCAACGGGAAATAGGTGCTCACATTGTTCTGTGTAAATTTGTAGAGCCGGAAACCCGGCCCGCCCATTTTCCGGTCCAGTTTGTCGGTCACGTGCAGCATCGTGTCGCGCAGTTCCTCCGCGCCCAATCGTCGCGGGGGAAAACGCCACAGCAACCGCGCCTCCTGGTCGACGCGCGCCGCCTCCGCGCGATACGCGCCCGATTGCCGATAAGTGCGCGAGAGGAGAATTTCCCGGTGCAGCGGTTTCAGTCGCCAACCCGCGGCGACGAGCCGGCGCGCGAGGTAGTCGAGCAACTCCGGATGCGTCGGCCGGGCGCCGAGAAACCCGAAATCGCTCGGCGTATCCACAATCCCCGTTCCGAAGTGATGCTGCCACACGCGGTTCGCCAACACCCGCGGCGTGAGCGGATGATCGTCGCGCACGATCCACTCGCCGAGTGCGCGACGCCGCTCGCCTTCGGGTGCATCGGCCGCGAGCGCAAACGACGGCACCACCCGGTCCGCCATAGCCGGACTCGCCGGCACCACCTCGTCGCCTGGCTTCATCGGATCGCCGCCTTTGTGCACAAACGTCTTCTCCGTCGGCTGCGCATACTTGCCCGCCCAGACTTCCCGCAGCGGCGGCACCGCGGCCAGGGCGCGGTCCACCTTGGCGATTTCCGCCGACACCGCCGCGAGTTGTTTCGATTCTTCCGGCGTAGTCACTTCCCGCCGCATCCGCTCAATGCCGTGGGCCGCACTCCACGGCTCGCGCCCCGCGCTCGACGCCACGGTGCGCCACGTTTCGCCGTCGGCGGAGACCTGAATTTCATAGTCCGTCGGCGTCGCGCCCTGCGCCTTGTCTTCGATCATCCTGTCCTTCGCATTGCTGAACGAAACCCGGTCGATCATCTCGCTCGCTGCAAACGTGACCGTCAGCACCGCCGGGTTGCCGATGAACCACTGCTCGCCGATTCGGCCGTCGATCGCGAGGTGTGCCCCATACGCCTCCGGAAAATCCTCCGCCACCGCCGACTTCGCGCCCTCGGCCCGCGCTCCGTTGCTCGCCAGCGCGACATTGCGTGCGCCCGCACCGGCGCTCCACGCCTCAAACTCCACGATCCGCGAACCCGTCGCCGACTTCGGGTTCGCTGTGCTCGCACTCATGACCAGTTTCACCGCCCGCGCCGCGACCGGCTCAAAACGTTCCTCCGTCAACTCGGGGTTCGCCTTCGGTCGCGTCGCGACGACCTTTCCCGCCGCTTCCTCCGCCCGCCGCGCAATCTCTCGCTCCAGCCCTACGCGCTGCGCGACCCATTTTGCCTTCTGCGCGTTCAACGGCGCCGTCGCAGCCTTGAACGCTGCACGCTCCTCCGCCGATGCGATCACGCGCCTTCCGTGCGTCACGCCCTCAAATGCCGCGCGCAGCCGGTAGTAATCCTCCGTCACGATCGGATCGAATTTGTGGTGGTGACAGCGCGCACAATTGATCGTCACGCCCAGAAAAGCCCCACTCGTCGCCGTGATCAGATCGTCGAGTGTCGCCGCGCGAATATTCTTTTTCGCGACCACGTCCTGGTTCGCAACGTCGTCATACGGTCCCGCGACGAGAAACGCGCTGCCGACCTCGATATCCGGCTGGTTCTTCCCCACCACATCGCCGGCGAGGTGCTCAACGATGAAGCGATTGAAGGGCTTGTCGTCGTTGATCGACCGGATCACGTAGTCGCGAAACGGCCAGAGATCGTTGATGAGAAAATTCCGCTCAAAGCCGTTGCTCTCGCCGAAGCGCACCACGTCGAGCCAGTGCCGACCCCAGCGCTCCCCGTAAGCCGGCGACGCGAGCAAGCGATCGACCAGCTCCGTCACCGCCCGTTCCGGCTCCGCGTGATACGCCGTCGCAAACGCCGCGACCTCCGCCGCCGTCGGCGGCAATCCCGTGACGTCATAGCTCATCCGCCGGATCAACGTGCGCGCATCCGCCGGCGGATTGAGCGCGAGCCCCTTCGCTCGTAATCCCGCCTCCACATGGTGATCGATCGCCCCCGCTCCCACTGGCAACGCGGGGTCCTCCGCACGCAGCGGCTGAAGCGACCACCACGATTTGTCCGCGCGTTTCGCCTCGACGGGCGCACCGTCGCGCGGATCCGGCGCGCCCATCTTCACCCAAGTGACAAGGTCGGCGATGACCGCGTCCGGCAACTTCGGCTTCTTCGGCGGCATCGCCAGATCGTCCTCGAGGTGCTGCACCGCGCGGATCAACAGGCTCTCCTCCGGCTTCCCCGGCACAATCGCCGCCGTGCCCCCGTCGCCCCCGGCCACCCAGCCCGCCCGCGAATCGAGCCTCAGCCCACCCTTGATCTTCTTCGCCTGCTCGCTGTGGCACTCATAACAATGCTCCACGAGCACCGGCCGAATCTTCTGCTCAAAGAACGCCACGCCCGACGCATCCGCCGCGGCCACGCGGACAACCACCAGCGAGCCCGCCACCAAAAGTCCCCCGATCGCTTTCATGCCCAACGCGCCCATGACGTCAGCTCAGCACTCCCTTCAACACGTGCCCGTGCACATCGGTGAGCCGGCGATTTGAGCCGTTGTGATAATAAGTCAGCCGCTCGTGATCGACGCCGAGCAAGTGCAGCACCGTCGCATAGAAATCGTAGACCGTCGCCACGTCCTGCACGCTGCGCCGCCCGAAATCATCCGTCGCCCCGTGGCTCACCCCGCCCTTCACGCCTGCGCCCATGAACCACGTCGTGAACGCATCCGGATTGTGGTCGCGCCCGGCCGTCCCTTCCTGATGCGTCGGCATCCGGCCAAATTCGCTGCACCAAATCACTAACGTGTCCGCCAACAGGCCGCGTTGCTTCATATCCGCCAACAGCGCCGCCGTCGGCTGGTCGAAGATTGGCGCGTGGCGCTCGTAGTCGGCTTTTAGCGTTTTGTGCGCATCCCAATTGAGCAATCCGTCCACCGCGCTCGCCCGCGACGCGCAGTAGAGACTCACGTAGCGCACGCCTTGTTCGAGGAGCCGCCGGGTGAGCAGACAGTTCCGCGCGTAGCTCGCCTTGAGCGCGTTCGCATCGTTCGTGCCGTAGAGCGCGTGCACGTGCGCCGGTTCGCGCGACAGATCGCTCACCTCGGGCGCCGCGAGCTGCATCCGCGCCGCGAGTTCGTAGGCCGCGATCCGCGCGCGCAACTCGCTGTTGCCGGGATGCGCCTCCGCGTGGCCAGCATTCGCCTGCGCGAGAAACGCCCGCGTCGCCTCCTCTTCCGCCTGCGAAATCGCCCCCGGCCGCGCGAGGTTGCGCAACGGCTGGTGCGCCGCGAGCACCACCGCCTGATGCTGCGCCGGCAAAAATCCATTGCCCCAGTTCGCCTTTCCGTTCGGCGGCTCCCCGCGGATGTCCTGCAGCGCGACAAACGTCGGCAAGTTTTCGTTGAGCGTGCCGAGACCGTGACTGATCCATGCGCCGGCACTCGGAAATCCTTCCCGCGTGAAGCACGTGTTCATCGCGATACAGCCGGGGCCGTGCGTATTAGTCCGCGAGGTCATCGAGTGCACGAAGGCCATGTCGTCCACGTGCCGCGCCATGTGCGGCAGCAGCGTCGAAATCATTTTCCCGCTGCGTCCCGCCGGCGCAAAGTCCCACGGCGACCGCATCAAGTTCCCGTTCTTGCCTTGAAACGTCACCTCGGTGTCACCGCCCGGCAGCGGTGTGCCGTGAAATTTCTCCAGCATCGGCTTGTGGTCCCAGAGATCCACATGCGACGCGCCGCCCGGACAAAAAATCTGCAGCACCCGTTTCGCCTTCGCGGGAAAATGCGGCAGCCCTCCGCCTCCCGCCGCCCCTCGCAGGTCTGCGCGCAAGAGCCGCGCGAGCGCAACACCGGTGAGTCCAGTGGTCATCCGACCGAGAAATTGTCGGCGGGCAAGTTCGAGCGGGGCGCCGGTCATGGGGTGCTCCCGAGAGCATGCAGAAGCAGAGCCACCGCAAACGTTTTTCTCGCCCACTCGCGGCGATCGTGCCGGGCCTTGCTATCATTCCGTTCTTTCCGCCACGCTTTGGCTACCCCTCATCCCACCCCCAGATGAACCTTCTTGCCCCTTCGTGTTCGCACCGCCGTGCCTTCGGCGTTCTCCTCGCTCTCGTGTTCTCGGCCGCGCTCGCCTTGCGCTCCGCCGATTCCTCCACCTCGCCGACCTCCGCCACCGGCACAATTCAGGGCCGTGTGCTCAGTCCCGCCACGCAGGAATACATGCGCAACGTCGAGGTCGCCATCCCCGGCACCAACCTCGCGACGTTCACCGGTGAAGACGGCTTCTACGCTCTCGCCAACGTCCCCGCCGGCGCCCGCGATCTCACCGTCAACTACACCGGCTACGATTCCGTGACGGCCCGCGTGAACGTCTCGCCCGGCGCCATTGCGACGCGCGATTTCGAACTCGTCGCGACCGGCTCGCGTCCCACCGCAGCCCCCGCCACGACCACGCCCGCCGGCCCGGTCAAATTGATGCAGTTCGTCGTCTCCACCGAGCGCGAGGGCAACGCCAAGGCCATCATGGAGCAACGCGCCGCGCTCAATGTGAAGAACGTCATCGCCGCCGATAACTTCGGCGACATCACCGGCGGCAACGTCGGCGAATTCATCAAGTATCTTCCGGGCGTTGTGATCGACTACAACCAGTCCGACGCCCGCGCCGTGCGCATCGGCGGCCTCGACCCCAAATACGTCGGCGTCAGCGTCGACGGCATGCGCATGGCCAGCGCGCAGGGCGCCGCGTTCGGCGGAGACTCGCGCCAATTTGAGTTCGAGCAGTCGTCCATCAACAGCGTCGAGGCCATCGAGGTGAACAAAACCCTCACTGCCCGCATGGACGCCGATTCGCCCGCCGGAGCCATCAATTTCCGCAGCAAGAGCGCCTTCGACCGCAAGGGCCGCGAAATCACCGCCCAGTTTTCTCTCACCGCCAATGAATACCAGATGACGCTCCGCCGCGTCCCGTCGCCGACCAACGAGCTCCGCCGCGTCGTCTTTCCCGGCGCCAATTTCAGCTACGCCGACGTCTTCGGCGGTCGGCTGGGTGTGCAGCTCAATATGGGCGGTTCCACCATGTATGGAGAACAGGAGCAAATCACCCACGCCTACGATTTCTCCAACGCCGCCACCGGGCCGCGGATCACCGGCCTCACCTTTAAAGATGCCCCCAAGGTCATCGAGCGCGCCTCCCTCGGCGCCACCTTCGACTACAAGATCACGCCGCGCCTCATCGCCTCGCTGCGCGTCACCGGCTCGCACCTCAGCGACGAGTTCTACGCCCGCAATCTGCTCTTCACGGCCAACGCCGCGCAGATCGATCCGTCCTCAACGCTCACCCGGGTCATCGCCAACGCCACGGCCAACGCCAACACGCGCCTCAACGCCTCCAGCAATCATCGCAACAAGCGCAACGCCACGCTCACCTACGTCGGTAAACTCGAATACACCCGCGGCGATCTCGTCCTCACCGCCGGCGGCGGCTTTTCCCGCAGCCGCACGCACTATGAAGATTTGCGCGACGGTTATTTCCAAACCGCCACCCTCAGTCTCACCCGGATGAGCTGGATGGCCGAGCGCGCCAACACCAACTCCACCGAGTGGACGATGACTCAGCTCTCCGGCCGGCCGTGGGGCGACATCGCCAACTGGGGTCGCGACGATGCCAATGCCAACAACATGGTCAGCACCGCGCGCGGCGGCCACAGCCAGGTGTTCTCCGGCAACCTCGATGCGAAGAAGACCTTCAACTTTGCCGGCCTCCCCGTGCAGGTCCTCACCGGCGTGAAATCCCGCCTCACCACCTTCGACATCACGTGGGGCGGCACGCAGAACTGGACGTTCGTCGGCCCCCGCGGCATCCAGACCGACCCGACCACCCTCGTCATTGACGAATCCCGCCACCCCTTCGACCCCAAGCGGGGCGGCAACGTCACTCAGCAAAATTTCCCGTGGCCCGACACCATCGCCATGGCCTCCCTGTTCCGCACCAACCCCGAGCAATTCGTCCCCAACACCGTCGCAAACTTCACCAACGCGTTCACCACGCCGCGCTCCGTGAAAGAGCAGATCGACGCCGGCTACGCCGAAGCCAACACCCGCTGGAACCAGCTCCGCTTCAATCTCGGCACCCGCTACGAGCGCACGCGCACCGTCGGCCGCACGTTTGATATTTTGCCCGCCGCCGTCGTCCGCGCCGCCGGTTTCACCGCCGGCACGATTCCCTACACCATCTACCAATATCGCAACGGAGTGCGGCCCTCCACCTACGGCAGCTACGACAACCTCTTCTTCAGCGGCGGTGCCAAATACTCCTTCACCCGCAATCTCGTGCTGCAGGTCGCCGCCAGCCAGTCCATCGGCCGCCCCAACTACGACAGCCTCGCCGGCGTCATCGCCGTCAACGACACCACCCAGCGCGTCACGCTCCCCAACCCCAATCTTAAGCCCGAGACCTCCGACAAGTTTTTCGTGAGCGCACAGTATTACATTGAGCCCGCCGGAACCCTCACCGTTTCCGCCTACAAACTCGTCGTGGAAAACATGGGCACCATCAATTCCCCCGTCACCGCCGAGGAAGCCGGCTACGCCGACGACACCGAATACACGGGCTACTCGTTTTTCCGCGCCGCCAACGCCACCGACACCCGCCGCATCAAGGGCATCGACGCCGAATACAGCCAGCAGCTCACCTTTCTCCCCGGCTTTTGGCGCGGCTTCAGCGTCTTCGGCTCCATCTCCCACACCGTCCCCGACGTGCAGATCGTCGACATCGTGTCGAAGTCCGCCAACGGCGGCCTGCGCTTCGGCAATCACCGTTTCAATTCCCAGCTCCGCTTCACGTGGACCGCCGCACGCCTCACTTCGATCACTGCCGCCCGCACCCAGTGGGAACGCGAGCGCCTCATGTTCGACTTCAGCGGGGGCGTAAAACTCAACCGCACCTACGAACTCACCTTCAGTTGCCGCAACGTCTTCAATCAGGCGCTCGAGTCCTACTTCAACGTCCCCGGCACCATCGCCTACAAAGACAACTTCGGCGCCGTCTGGACCGCCGGCATCCGCGGCCGGTTCTGATTGAGAAAAATCCGAGGTAGGAGCCTGCTTGCAGGCGATTTCACCGCACGCCGAGTCACCACATCTCAAATCGTCTGCAAGCAGGCTTCTAACTACAGCCATTTACCTGTCATGCTCCCCATGCGCCCCTTCCGCCTTCTCCCCCTCTTTCTTTCTCTCCTTCTCTCGCTCTCCGCGGTCGCCGCCGCCGCGACCGCCGCCCAGCCCAACATCCTCTGGATCTCCAGCGAGGATCACGGCCCGCAGATGGGCTGTTACGGTGATACCTACGCGACCACGCCGAACATAGACAAATTCGCGACGCGCGCCCTGCGCTACACGCACGCTTGGGCCGTCGCTCCCGTCTGCGCCCCCACCCGCACGACGATCATCTCCGGCCTGCACGGCCCGTCGTCCGGCGGTGACCACATGCGCAGCATGGTCGCTTATCCCGCCGGCCAAAAAATGTTCCCGCAGCTCCTCCGCGAGGCCGGCTACTACACCAGCAACAATGTGAAGGAAGACTACAACCTCCCGAAAACTCCCGCCGTCTGGGACGATTCCTCCAACCGCGCCCACTGGAAAAACCGCCCTACCGGCAAACCGTTCTTCGCCGTCTTCAACTCCACCAAGAGCCACGAGAGCCAGATCATCAAACTCGGCGCCGAGGGAAAACCCGTTCACGACCCCGCCAAGGTCCGCGTGCCCGCCTACCACCCCGACACCCCGGAAGTCCGCCGCGATTGGGCGCTCTACTACGATAGTGTCACCGCCGCCGATGCCGACGCCGGTGCCGTCCTCGCCCAACTCGCCGCCGACGGACTCGCCGACGACACCATCGTTTTCTACTGGGCCGACCACGGCTCCGGCATGCCGCGCAGCAAACGCTGGCCTTCCGACTCCGGCCTTCACGTGCCACTCCTCGTCCACATCCCGGAAAAATTCAAAGACCTCCGCCCCGCCGACTACGTCGCCGGCAGCACCACCGATCGCCCCGTCAGCTTCGTCGATTTCGCCCCGACCATGTGCAGCCTCGCCGGCATCAAGCCGCCCGAGTGGCTGCAGGGCTACGCCTTCCTCGGCAAGTTCATCGCCCCCGCCCAACCCTACGTCTACGGCTTCCGCGGCCGCATGGATGAGCGCTACGATCTCGTGCGCAGCGTGACCGACGGCCGCTACGTTTACCTCCGAAACTACCTCCCGCACCTCTCGCAAGGCCAGCACGTCGACACTCAGTTCAAGACCCCCACGACCGCCGTCTGGAAGAAACTCTACGACGAGGGCAAACTCACCGCTGGCCAACGCATCTTCTGGCAGACGCCCAAAGCCCCCGAAGAACTCTACGATCTCCAAAACGACCGCGACGAAGTAAACAACCTCGTTCACCCCGAGCCCGGTCGAGGGGCCGCCTCGCCCGCGCACCAAGCCATCCTCGCCAAACTCCGCGCCGCCCAACAAGCCCAAGCCCGCCGCATCCGCGACCTCGGCTTCATCCCCGAGGGCGAACGTCTTGCCCGCGCCGGCACGCAAGCTCCCTACGACTTCGGCCACGACGACACCAAGTATCCCTTCGAACGCGTCTTCGCCGCCGCCGAACTCGCCTCCTCGCTCAAGCCCGACGCCACGCCCGCGTTGAAAAAACTCCTCACCGACACAGACAGCGCCGTCCGCTACTGGGGTGCGATCGGCCTCTATATGCGTGGCCCGGCCGTCGTAAACGGCGCGCACACTGAACTCGCTTCCGCCCTCAAAGACACCTCGCCCTACGTTCGCATCGTCGCCGCCGAGGCCCTCGGCCAATTCGGCGCCGCCGCCGATCTCACCACCGCGCTCCCCCTCCTCACCACGCTCGCCGACTGGGGAAAAAACGATGTCTTCACCGCCCTCGCCGCGCTCCACGCCATCGAGTCCCTCGGCCAGAAAAAATACGCTAACGCCCGCGCCGCGATCCTCGCCTTGCCCGCCACCGGTCCCGTGCCCGACGCGCGTTACGCCCCCTACATCCCGCGCATCCTCGGAGACCTCCGCGCGAGCCTCGGCGCCGAACGCACCGCGTCCCCCGCGGGCGAAGCCAAAAAAGGAAAACGCAAAGCCGCGAAGTGACGGCCACCTTCGCTGAGAACACGCCGGTCCCCCTGAACCAGAAGCAACTCCCACAGATTCAGGACACCGCCAATAGGGCCACGGAATCAGCATCTGCGGCCCCCTGAATCTGCGGGAAAAAAATCTGTCTTGGAAGAGTAACCCAGCCCTCAGCATTCCTCGCATCGCCCGCCTCAACCGATGAACCCGATTCAACGCAGCACCACGGCTCGTCTCCTACGGGTTGGCCTTATCTTCACCTGCTGGATCACCTGCGCCCGGGCCGAACCGCCGCCGAGTTCCTTCGGCGTTTGGGATCGGGGCGATACCTTCGACCCCAAACAATATCCGTTTCTGCGGGGGCTGTCGTTCAACGCGTCGTGGTCCGAGTTGGAAAAACAGCCGGGCGTCTTCGACTGGAGTCGTCTCGATCAGGCCGTCGAAAAAGCGCTCCAAAACCGAGTCTACCTGTATCTTTCGCTGGGCGCCGGTCCCGAGGCGCCGGAGTGGATCTACCAAAACGGCGTGCCCAAG
>CALRZR010000239.1:0-12202 GCA_943372705.1 Opitutus sp. GAS368
GGGGAATGGCCAATGACGAATGACGAATGACTGAGGCGCGTGACGGGTGGGGAAGGACTGCGGGCGCGAAGGGAGAACGAAGAACGATTACGATTTTCGGAGGGCGGGTCGGAGACCCTGCCCTACTTTAGTTTTTTGAGGGAGTCGGCGGCGGGGGTGAAGGTGGGGTCGAGTTTCACGGCGGCTTCGTAGGCGGCGCGGGCGCCGGGGACGTCCTTTTGTTTTTCGAGGATGGTGCCGATGCGCCATTGGGCGGCGGCGTGGCCGGGGGTGGTGGCGGGATTGGGGACGGGGAGCGTGAGGCAGCGGCGGAGGGAGGTGAGGCCGCGGTCGAGGTATTGGCCGGTGAGGGCGGCGAGGCGGCCGACTTGATAGAGGGACGCGTAGTCGTCGGGCTGGGACGCGAGGACTTCGTCGAACTGGGCGAGGGCTTCGGCGTATTTTTTCTCGCCGACGTAGAGCGTGGCGAAGGCGAAGCGGCCGCGGTTGGCGTCGAGTTTCTTGATGGCTTCGGCCTGAACGGTGGCTTTGTCGATCCCGCCGCCGGCGATGCCGGGGGCTTGGCGGTAGTATTCGAAGAGGCTGAAACGGAATTCGACGTTGTCGGGGGAGAGCTCGACGGCGCGCTGGTAGGCGGCGAGGCATTTTTTGGCCAAGCCGAACTTGGAGAGCATGCCGGCTTTCTGGGCGCTGCGGCCGTAGGCGTCGCCGAGACCGTGGTGGTGACGACCGTCGTTGGGAGCGGCGGCGACGGCGGTTTCGAAGTGGGTGATGGCTTTGGCGGGGTCGTCGCGGCGATTGGCGAGGTGGCCAAGGAAGAAATTGACGTCGGGGTCTTTGGTGTCGGTGGCGGCGAGGGCTTCGAAGGCTTTTTGGGCTTCGGCGGATTTGCCGCGCTGATTGTAGAGGGCGCGGGCGGCGTCGAGGGCGGCGGGGTCCGGGACGGCGTGGACCGCGGGAGCGAGGGCGAGGAGTGTGGTGAGGAGGAGGGTGCGAAGGTGGTGGCGGCGCATGCGGGAAGAGAAAATGACCAAGGACTAATGTCTAATGACTAATGGCGGAGATGGAGGGGAAGGACCAAGGACCAAGGACCAAGGACCAAGGACCAAGGACCAAGGACCAAGGACCAAGGACCAAGGACCAAGGACCAAGGACCAAGGACCAAGGGCCAAGGGCCAAGGGCCAAGGGCCAAGGGCCAAGGGCCAAGGGCCAAGGAAATTTGAGGCGTGGGGCGGTGGCGGAGAACGAGAACGATTACGAGGAACGAGAACAATTTTGTTACTCGGTGCGGAGGGCGGTGAGGGGGTTGACGCGGGCGGCGCGGCGGGCGGGGAGGAGGGTGGCGGCGGTGCAGGCGAGGGTCATCGCGAGGGCGGCGGTGGCGTAGACGAGGAGGTCGAGGGTGGGGACGTTGTAGAGGAGGGTGGTGAGGCCGCGGCTGGTGGCGAAGGCGAGCGCGGCGCCGGCGACGAGGCCGACGACGGTGAGGCGCAGGCTGTCGCGGAGGACGAGGGAGAGGAGATCCGTGCGCGTGGCACCGAGGGCGGCGCGGATACCGAATTCGTGGATACGGCGCGCGACGAAGAACGAGTTGACGGCGTAGATGCCGGCGAGGGAGAGGGCGACGGCGAGGAGGGCGAAGGCGCCGACGAGTTTGGTGACGAAGCCGACTTGCCAGAGGCTACGGGCGTAGATTGCGGCCGGGGTTTGGTGGGCGAAAAGCTGCATCGCGGGGTCGATTTGTTCGAGGGCGCGCTGGAGCTGGCGCTCGGCGGGGGCGTTGCCGTGGTGGCGGATGATGAAGCCCATGCCGAGGCCGGGCGGCGTCCATTGCGCGATGCTGACGTAGAAGGTGTCGACGACGCGGGGTTGCGCGCCGGTGCCCAGCACATCGGAGACGACGCCGACGATCTCGGCCCACGCGGTGACGGCGGGGACGTCGAGGCGGACGCGTTGACCGAGGGGAGATTGGCCGGGCCAGTATTTGGCGGCGAGGGAGGCGCTGATGACGGCGACGGGTGGACGGCCCGCGAGGTCGGTGTCGGCGAGGGGGCGACCCTCGAGGAGACGGAAGCCGAGGGCGTGGAAGGTGGACGGGAGAACGTAGTTGGGGAGGGCGCGCTTGGGTGTCTCGGAAAGCTGGAGACCGTCGCCTTCCTGCACGAAGCCGGTGTAGCCGCCGGGCGGGCGCCCGAAGAGGAAGCTGGCGACGCCGACATCGCGCACGCCGGGGACGGTGAGGAGGTTTTCGCGGAGGCGCTCGAAGAATTGGGTGCGGCGCGCGTGGTCGCGGTAGGCGTCGCCGCGGAGGCCGACGCGGAACTGGTCGAACTCGGCGAGGGGGAGGCCTACGTCGAGTTGGGTGAGGGAATTTTGGCTGCGGACGAGGAGGGCGCCGCAGATGAGAAGCGCGAGGGCGACGGCAATCTGGCCGGAGGCGAGGAGGCGGGCGGCGCGCGTGGCGCCGGGCGAGCCGACGGAGCGGCCGCCCTCGCGGAGGGTGGTCTCCAGATTGAGGCGACGCGTCTGGAGCAGCGGGACGGCGCTGAAGGCGGCGGCGATGGCGATGGCGGCGAGTGAAACGGCGGCGATGACGGTGGCGTCGAGCTCCGGCGACGGGAGCGGGCCGAGAGGCGGGAGGAGCGAGACGCCGTAGGGAAGTGCGAAGGCGGCGAGGCCGCAGGCGAGGGCGGCGGCGGGGAGGGCGAGCCAGAGGGATTCGGCGAAGAGTTGTGCGAGGAGGTGGCGCGTGGAGGCGCCGAGGGCGAGGCGCACGGCGAATTCGCGGCGGCGCTGGAGGGCGCGGGCGATGAGGAGGCAGAGGCAGTTGAAGCAGGCGACGGTGAGGACGAGGAGGACGGCGCCCTGGAGGAGGAAGAGTTGGCGCGAGAAATTGCCGAGGAGATCGTCGCGAAGCGGGCGGAGGAGGAAGCCGCGGTCGGCGTTGTCCTTGGGGAACTCGGCGCGGAGTTGGGCGGCGAGGGTGGTGAGTTCGGCTTCGGCGGAGGCGAGCGTGCGGCCGGGGGCGAGTTCGCCCCAGAAGTGGTGGCGGCGTTGCGTGCGCTCGGCGGGATTGTAGTCGGAGCGGAGGAGGGCGGCCCAGGCCTGGGGGTTGTCGTCGCTGGTGGGGACGACGAAATCGGCGGGCATCACGCCGACGACGTGGAACGAAGTAGCGTCGAGCTGAATGGTGCGGCCGACGATCGCGGGATCGGCGCCGAAGCGGCGGCGCCAGAGGGAATCAGAGAGGACGACAGCGCGGAGGCCGGCGGTCTGGAGATTGGCGGGCGTGATGACGGAGCCGAGCGCGGCGCGCGCGCCCATGAGCGGAAAGATGTCGGCGGTGACGCGTTGGACGAAGGCGGTCTCGGTGGAATCGGCGCCGCGGAAGGTGGCGGATTCGTTGCGGAAAAGGCCCGAGCGCGAAAAGGCGGTGGTGCGTTCGTGGAGCGCGACGGCGTTGCCGTAGGTGACGCGGGTGGTGTTGTCGCGGCCGCCGGTGAGGGAGTGTTCGTAGACGACGAGGAGGCGCGAGGCGTCGCCGTAGGGGAGCGGGCGGAGGAGGAAGCTGTTGAGAAACGTGAAGACGACGACGGTGGCGGCGAGGGCGATGCCGAGCGTCGCGATGATGGTGAGCGCGAGCGTGGGGGCGCGGCGGAGGGAAGTGAGGCCGTGGCGGAGGAGGGAGAGCATGGGGGAAGAGGGTGAGACGGAGTATTCTCATTTTCTTTCCTCGTAATCTTTCTCTTTCGTCAGGGGCGAGGGAGGGCGCGGCGCGGAAAGGGGAGAAAGAATAAGAGAAAGAGGAAAGAGAAAGAGACGGAGTGGGGAGCGGGCGGGGAGGACGAAAACGATTTTACTCGGTGCGGAGGGCGAGCATGGGGTCGAGGCGGGCGGCGCGGCGGGCGGGGAGCCAGCAGGCGAGGAGCGCGACAACGGCGAAGACGGAGGCGACGAGGGCGAAGACGAGCGGGTCGAAGGGTTTTACTTCGAAGAGGGCTTGCGCGAGGAGCTGGCTGGAGGCGAGGGCGCCGCCGAGACCGAGGGCGAGGCCGAGCGCGATCTGCGTGGTGCCGGCGCGAACGATGAGCTGCACGATGTGCGCGGGCGTCGCACCGAGGGCCATGCGCACGCCGATCTCGCCGGTGCGCTGGGTGACGGCGTAGGCCATCACCGAATACACGCCGACGACGGCGAGGAGCGCGGCGATCGCGGCGAAGACGAGGAGGAGGGCGAGCGTGAGGCGTTGGACACCGACGGATTGGACGAGGAGGGCATCCATGGTCTGGGCGTTGGCGAGGGCGAGCGCGGGGTCGAGGTCCGCGAGGGCGCGGCGGAGGATCGGAATGACGGCGGCGGCGGCGAGGCCGGGTTTCGCGTGGCCGACGATCGTGCAGAAGGACGGGCCGCGTTGGGTGAGCGGGTAGTAGATTTCGTCGGGCGGCGGGACGTTGAGGCCGACGGTCTTCACGTCGCGCACGACGCCGACGATGCGGGTGATGATGTCGGAATTGGGGCCGATGACGAAGGAGTGGTTGAGCGGGTCGGTGTCGGGGAAGAGTTTTTTCGAGAGCGTTTCGTTGATGATGGCGACCTGCGGGGTGTTGGCGCGGTCGGTGTCGGCGAAGAAGCGGCCGGACTTGAGCGTGATGCCGACGGTGGCGAAGTAGTCGGCGCTGACATTGCTGATGGTGGCGAGGGCGCGCTCACTGAACGGGACGACGGGGCGGCCCTGCACGAGGTAGGGCGAGAGGAAACCGCCGCCGTTGAGCGGGAGATTGGCGGTGAGACCGGCGCGGGTGAGGCCGGGGACATCGCGCAGGCGCTCCTGGGCGCGGGCGTAGAATTCGCGGATGAGTTCGGGCGAACCGTATTTGGCGGCGGGGAGACTGATGCCGCCGAAGGCGCGGCCCTCGGTGGAGAAACCGGGCTGGGTGTTTTGCAGCCGGTGGAAGCTGAGCACGAGGAGACCGGCGCAGATGAGGAGCGTGAGGGAAAGGGCGACCTGCGTGACGACGAGGAGATGGCGGAAGGATTTGGCGGCGGTGCCGCCGCCGGCGCCGCGGGTGTTGTCCTTGAGGACGGAGCCGACGTCGGTGCGCGAGGCTTGGAGCGCGGGGTAGAGGCCGATGAGCAGACCGGCGACGAGGGCGACGCCGACAGAGAAGGCGAGGACCGTGGCATCGAGCGTGATCTCGCCGACGCGCGGGAGCTGCTGGCCGGCGAGGGCCTGGATGCCCTGCAGACTCCACCACGCGAGGAGAACGCCGAGTCCGCAGGAGAACAGCGTGAAGACGAGACTCTCGGTGAGGAATTGGCGGACGATTTCGCCGCGGCTCGCGCCGAGGGAGAGGCGCACGGCGATCTCTTTGTGGCGCGCGCTGACGCGGGCGAGGAAGAGGTTGGCGATATTGGCGCAGGCGATGAGAAGAACGGCGGCAACGGCGCCGGCGAGGGTCCAGAACGTCTGGCCGAGATTGCCGAGGACCTGTTGGGCGAGAGTGCGGACTTCGTTGGTGTTGGCGGAGTCGAGGAGGCCGGGTTTCGCGGCGGCGAATTGCGCGGCCATTTCCTTCAGGCGGGCGCTGGCTTGCGCGAGCGTGACGTCCGGCGCGAGGCGGCCGATGGCCTGGTGGAACACGGCGTAGTCGCGCTGCTGCGGCTGGAGGTAGGGCAACTCGCGGGCCTGGGTGACGAGGATATCGGTGCCGTTGAACGGCGCCGGGAAATCGGCGGGGAGAATGGCGATAATCTCGCGGCCAACGCCGTCGATCTGGACGACACGGCCGAGGATGGCGGGATCGCCGCCGAAGCGCGTTTGCCAGAGGCGCGGGCTGATCATGGCGACGGGGGCGCCGCCGGCGCGGTCTTCGTCGGGGAGAAAATTGCGGCCGCGGGTGAGCGTGAGACCGAGGACGGGGAGGAAGTTGGCAGAGACCTGCTGGCCGATGACCTGTTCGGGTTCGCCCTTGCCGTCGGTGAGCGTGAAGGCGTTTCCGGCGGAGAGGCTGAGTTCGCGGAAGACGTCTTTGCGTTCGCGGAAGGCGAGATACTTGTCCCACGAAATCGCGGGGGCTTGGAGGGTGCGCTCCGGCTGTAGGGCCCATACGGAGACGAGGGTGTCGGGGTCGGGGTAGGGCAGCGGGCGGAGGACGACGGCTTGGAGGACGCTGAAGAGGGCGGTGCACGCGCCGATGGCGATCGCGAGGGTGGCGACGGCGACGGCGGTGAAGCCGGGGGTTTTGAGGAGGGAGCGGAGGGCGAAACGCATGGGTGCGATTTTAAGAGGGTGTGGCGGGAACCCGAAACGAGCTGGGAGGGAGAAAGATTAAGAGAAAGAGGAAAGAGAAAGAGCCGGGGCGGAGAACGAGGAACGATTGCGAGGAACGAGAACGATTTTTTTATTCGGTGCGGAGGGCGATCGCGGGGTCTACCTTGGTGGAGCGGAGGGCGGGGATGAGCGTGGCGGCGAGCGAGACCACGGCCAGCACTCCGGCCACGACGGCGTAGACGACGGGGTCGAGCGGGCTGGTCTGGAAGAGGAAGGTGGATACGGCGTCGCGGGCGAGGAGCGCGACGAGGAGCGCGAGCGCGAGACCGCCGGCGAGGCCGAAGACGAGTTGCCGGCCGCCTTGGCGGAGCACAAGGTCGAGGATCTGGCGGGGCAGGGCGCCGAGGGCGAGGCGGATGCCGAATTCGCGCGTGCGCTGGTGCACGGCGTAGCTGGTGACGCCATAGAGGCCAGCGGCGGCGAGCACGGTGGCGATGCCGCCGAAGACGGCGAAGAGCGTGGCGACGAGGCGGTTTTGTCCGAGGAAATTGGCGAAGGCATCGGCGGGCGTCTCGACGAAGTAGGGCGGGATGTCGGGGTCGAGGCGCTTGAGGGCGGCGCGGATCGCCGGGATCGCGGCCTCGCCGCGTTGTCCGCCGCCGGGACGGGCGATGATCGTGGTGAACTGGAATGCGAGCGGGGTCGCGGCGGCGGGGCCGACGAGCGCGGAGGAGTGCGGGACGTAGTAGCCGGCGTTGTCGAGGACGTTGACGAGCGGGCCGAGCATGCGGACATCAGCGACCACGCCGACGATCTCGCGCCACGGGCCGGGGCCGGAGCCGTCGGGGTTGGCCGTGCGGAAGCGACGGCCGAGGGCGGTCTCGCCGGGGAAGTGTTTGCGGGCGAAGGTGGCGTTGACGACGGCGACGGGGCGGCGCTGGTCGTTGTCCTCGTCGGTGAAGCCACGGCCTTCGACGAGTTTTTGCTGCATGACGTCGTGGTAACCGGCGGAGATGGCCTCGGCTTGAGCGATGGTGCGATCGGTGGGCTGCGGGTAGGCGCGGCCCTCGATCTCGATGTTGGCCTGCAGACCGATGACGCTGCGGATGCGGCTGGTGAACGCGGCGGCCTCGAGGCCGGGCGTGGCGCGGAGTTCGCGCAGGAGTTTGTCGTAGAATTCGCGGCGGACGGCGTGGGACGGATACGAGCCGGCCATGAGCGCGAGGCGCACCGTGGCGATGCCGTGGGGGTCGAAACCGTGGTCCTGGCGCAGCTGGCGGTTGATCGAAAGGACCTGGAGGAGCGCGGCGACAAGCAGCAGGCTGGTGACGCAGATCTGGAAGGTGACGAGCCCGCGCGTCCAGCGGCCGACGGTCGTGCCAGTGAGGCCGCGGCCGCTGTCCTTGAGCGCGAAGGCAACGGCGCCGCGGGCGGCGAGCAGCGCGGGGATGATGCCGGAGAGCACGGCGGAGAAGGCGGTGGCGCCGACGACGAGGCCGAGCACGCGAGCATCGACATCGAAGACCATCCACTCGGGGAGAGAGTTGGGGAGCGTGGCGACGAATTGGCGGAGGAGATCCGTGGTCCAAAACGCGAGGGCGACGCCGACGACAGCACCGAGGACGGCGAGCACGAGACTCTCGACGAGCATCTGGCCGACGAGACGGCCGACGCCGGCGCCGAGCGAAGAGCGGATGGCGAATTCGCGGCCGCGGGCGGTGGCGCGGGCGAACTGCATGTTCATGACGTTGACACAGGCGAGGACGAGGACGCCGACGCAGAAGGAGAGCATCGTCCAGAGCAGGGGCGAGAGACCGACCGGGACGGAGAGAGCGAAGAGCGGGCGCACGTAGGCGCGGTTGAAGGGGCCGTTGGTGGCGGGGTGTGCGGTGGCGAACGTGCGCGCGAGCGCGGAAAGTTCATCCTGCGCGGCGGCGACAGAGACGCCCTCGCGCAGCCGGCCGGTCATGGCGGGGAACGTCTGGTTGGAATCGGCGCGGCCCTTGCCGCCGAATTCGGTGCGGAGCGGGAGCCAGAGCTGCTCTTTGAAAGGGAAGACGAAGTTGCTCGGCATCACGCCGATGATGATCGCGGGCTTGCCGTTGACGGTGACGGCGCGACCGATGACGCCGGGATCGGCGCCGAAGTCGGAGCGCCAGAGGGCGTCGCCGAGCAAGATGGAGTGCGTGACGCCGAAGCGATCTTCCTCCGGGGTGAAGTCGCGACCGAGGGCGGGTTTGACGCCGAGGGTGCGGAAGAAGTTGTGCGTGACGTAGCCGCCGTTGTAGCGGCGGGGTTCGTTTTGCCAGTTGAGGTTGACCGTGGAGAAACCGATGTAGGCGGCGACCGATTCGAAGGACTTTAGCCGGGCGGCCTCGATCTCCTCGAAGTCGATGAGCGCTTGGCGGGCGGTGAAGACGGGCGGGGCGAAACCGACTGAGTCGACGAGGTTAAGGTCGACGAGACGGTCTTGTTGCGGGAAGGGCAGACCGCGGAGGAGGACGGCGTTGACGACGGAGAACATCGTGGTGACGCCGCCGATACCGAGGGCGAGGACGGCGACGGCGATGACGCTGAAGGTGCGTTCGCGCAGGAGGAGGCGGAAGGCGAGGCGGAGGTCGGACATGGGGACGGGAGAGAATGACCAATGGCTAGTGTCTAATGACAAAGCGCGGAGGAGGGAGCGGGTAGTGCGCGGGGAAGGAGAAAGATTAAGAGAAAGAGGAAAGAGAAAGAGCCCGGGCCGAGAACGAGGAACGATTACGAGGAACGAGAACGATTTTTTATTCGGCGCGGAGGGCGATCATGGGGTCGACGCGGGTGGCGCGGCGGGCGGGGATGAGCGTGGCGACGAAGGCGACGACGGTGAGGAGCGCGGCGACGGCGAGGTAGGTGGCGGGGTCGCGCGGGCTGATCATGTTGGCGAGGGCGTTTTGGACGCCGGTGCCGCCGAGGGTCGCGATGAGGAGCGCGGTGCCGAGGCCGAGGACGAGGCCGAGCGCGAGTTGCACGGAGCTCTGGCGGAAGACCATCGCGAGGATGCTGCGGTTGTCGGCACCGAGAGCCATGCGGATGCCGAATTCGGTGGTGCGTTGGTTGACGGAGAAACTCATGACGCCGTAGAGGCCGACGGCGGCGAGGATCATGGCGACGAGGCCGAAGACGGTGAACATGGCGGCGATCACGCGGTTGGGGCCGAGGAAGGTGTCTTGGTTTTCGGCGGGCGTGCCGACGAAGTAGAGCGGGAGGTTGGCGTCGACGCGCTGGGTGATGCGGCGGAGGTTGTTGGCGAAGGCGGGGGCGGGGACGCCGCGGGGTTTCACGACGATGGTCGTGAACTGCTGCGCGGCGGGCGCGGCGGCGGGGCCGAAGACGATGGAGTAGAGCGGCACGTAGAAGCCGGCGGCGTCGACGTTGGGATTGTTGAAGGGGCCGAGCATCCGGACATCCGATACAACGCCGACGATGGTGCGCCAGGGGCCGAAGAGCTGGCCGTTGTTGCCGACGGTGCGGAAGCGGCGGCCGAGGGCGTTCTGCGGGTCGGCGGAGTCGCCGAAATATTTCTTGGCGAAGAAGGCGTTCACGACGGCTACGGGTTGCTTGAGGTCGGTGTCGTCGGCGGTGAAATCGCGGCCGGCGAGGAGCTTTTGGCCGAGGGCGGCGAAGTAGCCGTCGGAGACGTTCTCGAAGTTGGCGTTGGGGCGGTCGCGGTTTTCCTGATAGGTGCGGCCCTCGATTTCGATCGGGCCGTTGCCGGAAAATGTCATGCGGAAACGGCTGGTGAGCGCGGCGGACTCGACTTCGGGCGAGGCGCGGAGCTCGCGGAGGAGACGGTCGTAGAAGAGGCGTTTGGAATCGGAGGTGGGGTAGTCGCCGTCCATGAGGCCCATGCGCGCGGTGCTGAGACCGGAGGTGTCGTAGCCGTAGTCGAGGCGCTGCTGGCGGAGGATGGACTGCGAATAGAGGAAGGAGGCGACGAGGATGAAGGAGGAGAGGAGAATTTGGAAAACGACGAGGGAGCGCGTGATGAGCGTGATGGTGCGGGACGTGTTGCCGCGGCCGCCTTCCTTGAGGGCGTCGTTGGGGTTCGCGCGCGAAGCCATCCACGCGGGGATGACGCCGGAGAGAATCGCGGCAAGCGTGGTGATGCCGACGACGGCGGCGAGGACGCGCGCATCGATGTCGAACGTGATGTAGGCGGGGATGGGGTTTTGGAGATTGCGGACGGTGGCGAGGAGGAAATCGGTGGCGCGATAGGCGAGGACGATGCCGATGGTGGCGCCGAGCGTGGCGAGGAGGAGACTCTCGGTGAGCATCTGGCGCACGAGCCGCCAGCGCGTGGCGCCGAGCGAGGAGCGGATGGCGAGCTCCTTGGCGCGGAGGGTGGCGCGGGCGAACTGCATGTTCATGACGTTCGAGCAGGCGAGGAGCAGCACGAGGACGCAGACGCCGAGCATGAAGAGGAGTAGGCCGGAGAGCTGGACGGGCGTGAAGGTCTTGATGAGCGGTTGAACGAGACCGAGGGAGAATTGCTTGTTGGTGTCGGGGAAATCTTTCGCGAGGCGCGCGGCGAAGGTGGAGATCTCGCTGTTGGCCTGCTCGACGGTGAGGTCGCGACGGAGCAGACCGATGACGGCGGGCGCGTTACCCTGGGCGCTGCGGTCGGTGCGGTTTTTCGGCGGGAACTCGGTGAAGAGCGGAATCCAGATCTGCTCGTTTTGCGGGAAAGCGAAGCCGGGCGGCATGACGCCGATGATGGTGGCGGTGCGGCCGTTGAGGCGGACGGACTGGCCGAGGATGTCGGGGATGCCGCCGAAGTTGGTCTGCCAGAGTTCGTGGGAGATGAGGGCGGTTTTTTCCGCGCCGGGCTGATTGTCGGCGGCGGTGAAGTCGCGTCCGCGGGAAGGGGATACGCCGAGGATTTTGAGAAAATTTTCCGTGACGTAGGCGCCAGTGAAGCGCTGGGGATTGCCCTGATAGGTGAGGTTGACGGTGGAGCCGTTGATGTAGGCGGCGACGAGATCGAAGGATTTTTGGGAGGCGGCGATTTCCTGGTAGTCGAGGGCGAAGATCTGGCTGTTGTTGCCAAAAAAGTTGGGTTGCGCGGGCGCGGGGTCGATGAACTGAAGGCTCATGAGACGCTCGGCGTTGGGGAACGAAAAGCCGCGGAGCATGACGCCGTTGACGACGGAGAACTGGGTGGTGACGGCGCAGATGCCGAGGGCGAGAACGGTGACGGCGAGGGCGCAGAAGCCTTTTTCTTTGAGGAGAACGCGGAGGCCGAGGCGGAGGTCTTGGAGGAAGGAGTCGGCGAACATGAGGGAGAGGGGGAGGAGGCGGGGAGGGGAGAGAATGACCAATGACTAATGTCTAATGACTAACGGCAGGTGGCAGTGCGGTGGGTGGAGGCGGAAGGAAGGGCCAAGGGCCAAGGACCAAGGACCAAGGACCAAGGACCAAGGGCCAAGGGCCAAGGGCCAAGGGCCAAGGGCCAAGGGCCAAGGGCCAAGGGCCAAGGGCCAAGGGCCAAGGCGCGCGGGAATTGCAGAGGGCGTGCCCGGGGGGAGCGGGGCGAGGCAAAGTGCGGCGGCGCAACGCTTAGAAATTTTGCGCGCGATGCGGGCGCGCGCGGCGGGGACGGGCGTTGTCCGGCGGTGGAACGACGGCTTCCCAAAAGCGGGACGACGGGGAGCGAAACCGGTTTGAGCGGCGGGCGCGTGGAGGCGCCGATCCCCGCTCTCACGAGCAGGGCTACGGGCGGGGAATCGCGGTGCTGGGCTGGAAAGCGCGTTGGGGTCTGTATGGACCGGAGACATGGGTAACACCGTTCGGAGACATGGGTAACACTTGAGGGATGCCCTGGATCACCCAAACTACCATGTCGCAACGTCACGAGTTCGTGCTGCTGGCCAACGAGGCTGGCGTTAACT
>CALRZR010000240.1:0-12187 GCA_943372705.1 Opitutus sp. GAS368
ATCAGATTGCCGTCGGGGGCGAGGGCGACGCCGGTGAGCCCGCCCACGGCATAGAGGGATACGGAACCGCCGGACGGACCGAGACTGCCGCCGATGGGCTGAGCAAAAGGGGCGCTGATCCCGATGAGGGTTTCGACGGCGGCCCCGAACCGGGCGGCGTCGCCCTGACCGTCGACACTGCCGCCGGCGAGTGCGGTGCCGGCAATCGTCGTTACGGTATAGCTGCTGGCACCGCCGGTGGTAGTCGGCGTGAGGCGGCGGACGAGATTGTTGGCATCGGTGACGTAAAGGACGCCGTTGGGTGCCGCGACGATGGCGCAGGGGTGCAGGAAGCGCGCCTGTTCACCCGCGGCATCGAGGCTGCCGGGCACGCCGCGAAAACCGGCGACGGTCGTGACGGCACCTCCCGAGATTTTGCGAATGACGTGGTTTTGGGTATCGGCGACCAAGACTGAGCCGTCGGCAAGGGCGGTCACTCCGAACGGAGTCTTGAATTGCGCGGAGGCGGCCGGGCCGTCGAGGTGGCTTGGAATCATCGGCGTGCCGGCGAAGGTGGTGACGACGTTGGCCGGGTTGATCTGACGGATAACCTGAAAAATGGAATCGGCGACGAAGAGGTTGCCGGCGCAGTCACGGGTGATGCCGAACGGTCCGGTAGGCAGCACGGAAGCGGCCGTAGTGCCGGTCGGGGTGGCGGACGATCCGCCGAACAGAGCGGTGTTGGCCGGACCGTCAAGCCAGCCGGAAATGCCCGCGCTGCCGGCCACGGTTGTGACTACCCCGGACGGGGTGACCTTGCGAATCGTGTGGTTGGCGATTTCGGCGACGTAGAGGTTGCCGGCCGGATCGATGGTGAGGCCCCAAGGGCGGGCGAAGCGCGCGTCGGTGCCGGTGGCATCGAGATAACCGGAGGTGCCGGCGGTTGAGCCCGCGAGCGTGGTGAAAATGTAGGGCAGAGCGGATGTTTGGGCGCGGGCAGGGGGCGCGTCCGCGACGAGAAACACCGCGCCGAGAAATGCGAGCGTGCGAAGGGGTGGCATGGGGGCGGGGCGAGCGTGCGGTTTCGCACGCGGACGCCAAGGCGCAAACGGCCGCGGCGAACGGGCGGCGCGAAATGGGGCGACGGAGGGCAGGCCGTTGTGGGATAGATAAGAAGGCCCCCGGGATCCTGGGGATCGCGGGGGCCGGTGGGAGTGCGACGGAAGGAGCGGACTGAAGTCCGCCCTACTTTAGAACTCGAAGGAGTTCGTGATCGTCCACTTGTTGGGTTGCGGGATGCGGGCGCTGGCGACGGTGCCGTTGGGTTGGGCGGTGACGGCGATCAGGTCGTCGCCGGCGAGGAGGTCGCGGACGTTGAGTTGGATGCTCCAGCGGATTTTGTCGTCGTAGAGACGGCGGCTGTAGCGGATCCACGCATCGAATTTGAGATCGTCGCTTGCGTAGAAAGGACGCGAAACATCGGAGACCCAGGCGCCGATTTCGTTTTTCTTCACCGGGAAACCGATGGCGACTTTATCCTGCCAGCGGGCGGCGCCACCGATGCCGACGCCTTTGAGTTTGCCGGAGCGGAAATCGTAATTCGTGACGGCGTTGAAGCGCCAGCGGCGGAGCTCCTGCACGGGCGAGCCGTTGGCGGCGAGGGCGTTCAGGTAGGGGACATACATATTGGTGATCGCGAGATTGCCGAGCTGGGACGTGCCGAAGGCGTTGAAGTAGGTGATGTCTTCGAAGCCCTCCATGTCGCGGATATTGGTCGCGAGTTTGCCGTTGCCGTCTTTCCAGAGAGGGAGATTGCGCTCGACGAATTCGGCGAAGTCGGCGCCGACGTTGGATTTTTGGGCTTCCTGCATCGCGGCGTTGAACGTGATGCGCCAGTTGCGCGTGGGGTTGAACGTGCCCTCAAATTCCCAACCTTCGGAGACGGTGTCGGCGACGTTGCCCACATTCGGCGGGCGCGTGGCGCTCCAGTTGCCGCCATTGGCGGCCTGCGTGAAATTCCAGGTTTGGGCGAGAAGCGGGTCGACGGGGCGCAGCCATTCTTCGCGGGTGCGCTGGGTGAACCACGTGTTGCGGAAGGCAATTTCGGCGGCGGTTAGGCCGGGGTTGAGATTGGCGGCCTGCGCGGGATTGGTGAGGCTGGCGCGCGGCGGGAGGTAGCGCGGATCGTTGGGCGAGAAGCCAAACCATTTGTTGATGAGGTGCTCGTTTACGTTGGTCTGGCGGAGACCGTTCATGGCGCGGGTGACGTCGTTGCCGGGCCAGAAGGTGTTGTAGAACGTGGCACCGTCGTTGGCCTGCGTGGTGCGGTAGCGGTTGACGCGGAGGACGAGCTTTTGGTCGAGCACGGAGATCGTGCCGCCGATGTCCTTGGTTTTTCCGGACGGCGGCGAGAAGGGGCGGCCGTAAACATCGGCGATGGTCGAGGACGGGCGGAAATTTTTCGACTCGTTGTAGGACACGCTGAGGTCGGTGCCGCGGGGGAGGACGCGTTTCACAAACTGCGGGGCGTGGAGGACGCCGCTCCAACTGAGCGTGGAATCTTTGGCGTAAATCGTGGGCGTGGCGGGGAGCGTCCACGCGGGATTGTAGGGATCAGTCTCGCCGGTGACGGAGGCGAGGCGGGCGGGGCCGGCGTCGCGCAGATCGAACTCATCCTGGCGCCAGCCGAGGAGGCCGACGAGTTTGTCGCTGAAGAAGTAGCTCTGCCAGACGGCGGAGAAGCTCTTGGTGGTGTTTTTGTTTTTCGAGGCGCCGGAGTAGAGTTTGGAAATGTCGCGCTCGCTGGCGCTGATGGTGGTGACGGGGACGCGGACCATCTGGTTGACGCGGGCGTCGAAGACGAGGGCGGTGCCGCTGGCCTGGGGATTGTGGACGGCGGTGATGGCGGAGATATTGGCGCCGGCGGGCGAACTCAGACCAGCGATCGAGGAGCCGAGGTAGTGGATGCCGGCGTAGCTCGGATAAGTGGTGGCGGTGGGATTGTTGGCGTAGGCGTTGAGTTCGAGGCCGTAGGAGTAGCCGTTGATGCTGCGGTTGAAATTCTCGCTGCGCTGATCGGTGTAATTGCCGGTGAAGACGTGGCGGCCGAGATGGCGGAGAAAACCCTGCTTCTGGCGGAAATCGAGCGTGCCGTAGGCGGTCGTGCGGAAGGCATCGCGGGTGGTGTCGGCGAAATTGTTGCCGATGGAATCGGAGGCGACGTAGGGGCGGCCGAAGTTGGGATTGGGCGCGCCGTCGACGAGCTTGCTCTGGATATCGACGAAGAGCGTGTAGGCATCGAAGCCGAACATGCCGAAATTGTTGCGGTTAAAAGTTTGGCGGTCGTAGGCGAATTCGAAGCCGACGAGATCGCGCAGGAACGTCTGGCGGAAGGTGGCGTTGAGGGCGCGGAGGTCGGACTGCTCCTGCTTGTTGGGACCGTCGAGGAGGCGATCGTAGAAATTGAAAACGGACGGGTCGCGGATTTCCTGATACTTCCAGAGACCGGCGTAGGCCTGGCCGGCGGGGGCGAACTGTTGGTTGAGGAAGAAGTTCGGGTTGTTACCCTGCGCGGTGTAGGCGCCGACGGCGAACCACTGAGTGAACGGCACGCCGCCGCGGCCGATCATGAACGGCGGGACGCCGTTGCCACCCTGCGCGGAGCCGTTGGGGTCGGTGAAGACGGCGGCGACCTGACCGAACCAACGGCCGGGCGCGCCGAGGTGCGCGAAGAGGAACGGGTTGTTGGTCACGCTGGTCGGAACGGTGGGATCGATGGCGACCTTGTTGAGGACGTTATACCACACCGAGAGACCGTCCTGCGGAGGTGTGGGGCGCGGGCGGTTGGATTTTTGTGCGCCGCCCTCGTAGCTGACTTGGAGCTGTGTGAGGCCGTCGCGAACCAGGCGTGGCTCCCATTTCAATGCGGTGAAAATGCGGCGGTCGTTTTCGTAGGCGGGCTGCTGACGATATTCCTCGTGCTTGTTCAGCGCGATGACGCGCAGGGCGAGACGGTCTTTGAGGAGGGGGGTGTTGACGTCGATGACCTCACGATGAGACCCGAAGCGGCCGAAGCTCTGCTGAAGGGAGAAGATGGGTTTGCGGAGATTCGCGGTCTTGAGCTGGTTGTTGATGATGCCGGCGGGGCTGCCGAGACCGAAAAGGATGGCGTTGGCACCGCGGGAAATATCGATGCGCTCGGTGTTGTAGGAATCGAGCGGGATGTTCGTGAGGAAGAAATCGCGCGTGAGGTCGGCGCCGGCGAGACCGCGGACGCGGGTGGAACTGCTCGGGCTCTGGAGGGTATTTTCGGCGTTGGAGAAACTGTTGCCCGTCGAGACACCGGAAAAGTTGCCCTCGAAGCCGCCGACCTCGGTGTTGGTGGTGTAGATGAGGAGGTCGCGGGCGTTGGTGGATGCGGTGTCGATCAGGAACTGCTGCGTGACGACGGAGATGGCGGCGCCGACGTCCCGGAGGTCAGTGCGGAGGCGAGTGCCGGCGAGCGTGCTCGTGGCGGCGTAACCGCGGTCTTCGGTCTCGGCGACGACGAAGGGCGTGAGTTTCACGGTTTCTTCGGCCGTGGTGTCCGGCGGTGGCGCGGTGAGCGCAGGTTTCGGCGCAGTCTGCGCGGGGGCGGTCGCGGCGAAAAGCGCGAGCGCGGCGGCGGAAACGAACGGGTGGAGACGCGCAACGAGTGCGCGCGGAACGGCACGGGCGACGAGGGGTTGGTTCATCGAAGGGTGGGTTTGGTAGGTTTGACAGTGAGGCTCACGAGGTAACCGGACGGTGCAAGCGCGCAGTTCGTTTTGTGGGATCAATTCAACGTCGACCGAGGTCCGCGCTTGAGCCGGAGGGGCGGCGTGTGCCATGAACACGCGGACCCGTTTCCCCCATGAAAAAAATCACCCGCCGCTCTTTCCTGTTCAATTCCACTGTGGTCGCCGGGGTCGGCGTCGCGGCCGCCGGACTGCGGACTTCGGCGTGGGCGGCGCCGGTCGGTGCAAATGGCGCGGTGCGGCTCGGCATCATCGGATGCGGCGCGAAGGCGTTGGCGCACATGAAGCAATTGGTGAAGCGGACGGATGCGCGCATCGTGGCGCTCTGCGATGTCGATCCGCAGCAGATCAAGAAGGCGCAGGCGGAGTTGAAAACGGGCGCGACGGGAGTGTTTACGAGCACGGATGCGCGCGCGGTGCTCGCACGCGCGGATGTCGACGCGGTGCTGATCGTGACGCCGAACCACTGGCATGCGTTGCTCACGGTGTGGGCGTGTCAGGCCGGGAAGGATGTCTACGTCGAGAAGCCGATGAGCCACACGGTGTGGGAAGGCCGCAAGATGGTGGAAGCGGCGGCGAAATACGGCCGCGTGGTGCAAGTGGGCACACAGTATCGCTCGGAGTCGGGGCTGACGGAGGGCATCAAATTTCTGCACGAAGGCGGACTCGGAAAACTGAAATACGTGCACGCGCCCTACTACGGGAAGCGCGATCCGATTGCGCGCAAGGCGCCGTGGTATCCGGACTGGTTGAGCTACGATGTGTTTTGCGGGCCGACGCCGGTGCTGCCGCTGGAGCGCGACAAGTTGCACTACGACTGGCACTGGTCGTGGGCGACGGGCAACGGCGACCTCGGCAACAATGGCGTGCACATCCTCGATGTCGCGCGGCGCATCGTGAAAGCGGACGGGCCGCCGAAGCGCGTGCTCGGCGTCGGCGGACGATTTGTCTACGAAGATCCGGCGGAGACGCCGAATGCGCAGATCGCAGTCTACGACTACGCAGCGGCGCCGGTGATTTTCGAGGCGCGCGGGCTGCCCGCGAAACCGGGCGTGAGCTACATGGACCAAGCGGCGGGGCTGCGTGTGGGCGTGGTGGCGTATTGTGAAGGCGGTTATCTGGCGGGCCTGGTTGGTTGCGCGGCGCACGACCCGAGCGGCAAGATCATCAAGAAATTCCCCGGTGACGGTGGCGTGGTGGCGCACATGACGAACTTCCTCGACGCGGTGCGGAGCCGCCGGACACAGGACCTCGCGGCGTCTCCTGAAATCGGACACGCCTCGGCCTCGATGTGCCACTTCGGAAATATTTCGCTGCGCGTCGGCACAGCGGCCACGCCGACGGCGGTGGCGGAGGCGCTGGCGGCGATGCCGGCGGCGGCGGGTATCGCGAAGTCGATGACGGAGCACCTCGGCGTGCACGGCGTGGATCTGGCGAAGCGTCCGCTGACTCTCGGACCGTGGATGGAGATCGAGGCGAACGGCGACGGGATCGCGAAATTGGCAGGTGCCGGCGAAGGTGCGCTCGAACGGGCGCGCTACTTCCTGCACGAGACGCAGCGTCCGCCGTATGTGATTCCGGAGACGGTGTGATATCACCGGCTCGTGAGATGCTGACCATTGGGTCGGTGCAGGTCGGAGCGTGCGGACGCAGCCGCCGCTCGTTAAATCGAGCGGCTACCCCAAGCCTGCAAAAATCCAACCATCATCAGCGTTCGGTGTGAGGCGGAGAGAGCACGGACGGTTCGCGCGGCGGGCCTTCCAGATCAGAGGCAACCCAACGTCCGGCAGAGTGAACGAACGGAAAAGGCAGCCGGCCGGGCGGCTTCGCGAGGATTGACGGAGGACGGGGGAGGCGGCGCAATCGGGCGATAACCATGAAAACGTGCGTGTTTATGTTTCTTATCGGGCTCGCCGTGTTGGCGGGAGGGTGCTCGCGCAAGTCGAAAGAGATCAGCTCTCTGCAACGCAAGGAGGCGGCGAGTTTGGTGAGTGAAGCGGAGTTCGCCCTGCAACTTAAAGACTATGCACGGGCCGAAGGGTTGTTTGCGAAGGCGGTCGAACTTTGTCCGGACACCGGAAAATATGGGGTCGATCTCGGTTCGGTGCGGGTGCGTCTCGGCAAGAAAGACGGTGCGAAGGCGGCGTATCAACTCGCCCTGAAAGCCTACGAAGACGAAGCGGCGCGGCCGGAGACGACGGACGCGGGGCCGATGCTCCGGCAAGTTTACGTGTTGGCGCTGTTGGGGAGGGTCGAGGACGCGCGGGCAGTTTTGGCGAAGGCGCACAAGAAGTATCCCGAGAGCCGGCAGGTGCGGGCGTTTGTCGAAGGGAAGCAGATCGACAAGATGGTCGCCGATCCGGCGTTCAAGTTGATCGCGTTGTGAGGAGCGCGATGAAGCGAGGAGGGAGGCGGACGAAGGCTCGGAATTTTCCACCACGGATTACCCGGATGAACACGGACAAGGGCGACGAAGGCTCGGTATGAAGCGGCGCGCGCGATGAGCGGGTATTGGCTCGAGTTTTCCCAGGTGGCGCTGGCGCACCTGCTGGCGGTCGTGAGTCCGGGGCCGGACTTCGCGATCGTGCTGAAGCAGAGTCTCGTGCACGGACGCCGGACCGCGGTGTGGACGAGCGTGGGCATCGGCACGGCAATTTTGCTGCACGTGGGGTATTCGTTGTTGGGGCTGGGACTGTTGATCCGCAGTTCGGAGGTGTGGTTCTCGGCGGTGAAGTATGCCGGAGCGGCCTATATTGCGTGGCTCGGGGTGCAGTCGCTCCGGGCGAAGCCGCGGAGGAGGGACGGAGAACGGAGCCCGGAGGCGGGGCCGGGCGGACCGGAAGAAGGGGCGGCGACGCCGACGGGGCGCGCGGCTTTTGCGACCGGGTTCTTGACGAATGCGCTCAATCCGAAGGCCACGCTGTTCTTCATTTCGCTGTTTGCGCTCGTGGTGAGCCCGACGACGCCGAAGTGGGTGCAGGCGGGGTATGGCGGGTGGATGGCGGTCATGACGATGGCGTGGTTCGCGTTGGTGGCGGTGGGATTCACGCGCGCGGAAGTGCGGGAAAAATTTTTACGGCAGGGACATTGGATTGATCGCGTTCTGGGGGTGGTATTTCTGGCGTTTGCGGTGAGTCTGGTGCGGGCGACGGTGGGTTGAGTGTGTCATCGGCTCAACTTCGGCGGTTTCGTGCCGAAGAGAGGGATAGTGACCGGTGTTACCGTTTGTCGCATTCGGTCGGTCGCGCCCCTCAACATGGCCAACATCCTCCTCATTGACCCCAGCGAGGTCGCCCAAATGGCGATGCGCGGAATTCTTCAACGCGGCCGCCATCGGCTCGCGATCGTGGGGTCGGCGGACGAGGCGTGGAAGCTGATCCACCGCGTGGTGAAAATCGATGTGGTGTTCTCGGAGTTGAAGATCGAGGGCGGGGGGCTGGCGCTGGAGCAGCGTTTGAAGGCGGATCGTGTTCGGCGGGTTTTGGCGTGTGTCTTCTACACGGAGCATGGCGACCGGGAAGCGGTGAAGCGGGCGCTCGAGATGCGGGTGCAGAATTTCTTGATCAAGCCCTACCAGGAAGAGCTGATCCACGCGGAGATCGCGAAGGCCCACGCCAATCCGTGGCGCGCGCGTCATTTCGAGGAGGAGAAATCGTTCTGCCAACTCATGGGATTTGCTCCGGCCGATTTGCGCCGGATGTTGGAGGAATTGCGTGTGGCGTTGGCGGCGGTGCGGCCGGCGCTGGACCAGGCGGTCGCGCTGGAGGCGGATCGGGCATTCACTGAAAAGCTGGGGCCGTTAGCCGAGCAGGCCGAAGCGGCGGGGGCGTGGGGCGTCGTCGAGTATTTGACGAGTTTGCGGGAGGCGGTGGTGAACGCCCGCTGGTCGGAAATGCCGAAGCAATTGGACGCGTTGGAATTCGCGGACCAGTTGATTTTCCGGCACCTGAATCCCGCGCTGCAGCCGGAAATTTTCCTTTCGGCCGACGAGGCCAATGAGGGGCAGACGGCGGCGGCGCGCGCGCTGTGGTTCAACGCTCCGGCGGAAGGACGATGCCCGGTGCTGCCGCTGAAGCAGATCCAGACAGCGCTGGATTCACTGGCGGGTTGTCCGGTGGTGGATTCCTCGGCGGCGGCGTTCCAGATGTCGGCGAGCGGCGATCCGACCTGTATCAGTCCGTTGATGGATATGGTGGAGCGCGATCCGGGGTTGGCGATTCAGCTACTGACCACGGCGAACCGGGTGCATCAGCAAACCGGAGACGTTAAACAGCTGATCGACGACCCGCGGTTGGCGGTGGGGTTGCTGGGCGAGTTGCGGTTGGTGGCGCTGGCGCGGGCGTTGGTGACGGTGCCGGAGCGGCAGTTTCATTTGTCGACGAGTTTCAACTGGCCGCAGTTCTGGATGTATCAAAACGGGGTGTCGCTGCTCGCGCGGAACACGTGCCGCTACATGGAATTTCAAGAACTGGAGGCGGTCGCGCAGACGGCGGGCCTGCTCCATGATTTCGGCAAACTGCTGCTTTGCCGGCTGGAGCCGACGGGGTTTCAGGCGATCTACGAATATGCACAGAAGGAGCGCGTGCCGCTGCAGGTGGCGGAGCGGAAATTTCTGGGCTGCACGTCGAGCGAACTCGCGGTGCGGTTCGCGGAGAAAAACGGACTGCCGAAACCCTATGTCAACGTGATGCGCTGGATCGATACGCCGGCGCAGGCGACAGAGGACATTGAACTGGTGGCGGTGGTCTCGCTCGCGCGGGATTTTTGCCGCCACAATCATCTCGGGAGCGCGGGCGATCCGCCGCTGAAACATTTTCCGTCGATCGACGAGACCGAGGAGTGGCGCGTATTGAAGGACCGAATGTTTCCTGGATTCAATTTGCGGAAATTTGAACTGAAGGCGCACGCGGACTGTCACGATGCGAAGATCGCGTTGCGCGGGCGGGTGAAGGCGGAGGCCGTGGCGTAAGGACGCCGGGAAAGAGAGCCGGGACGCCGGTGGGTGGTTGGCGGTCCGATGGCTACCCGATCGCGAGCCGGTCCGGTTCGTTGGTTTGGGCTGGCGCGGATTCTTGGGCGGTGAGGAGCATCGTGCTGAGTTCGGTGGCGGCGCGCGTGAGCTGTGTGTAGATCCAGTGGGCGCGGCGAGACGGGGCGTCGGCGGAGTCGGCGGGCGGCAACGGGAAAGAAATGCGTTCGAGGGACGTGAGGAGCGCGTCGAGCTGCTTCGGGGCGAGGGCGGGGCCGTCGAGGGATTGGGCGAGGGCGGCGAGGGAATCGTCGGCGAGGGCGGCGAAGCGCGTCAGCTCGGGCGTGGCGAGCGGGGCACCGGCGGCGAGGTGAAGCGTGAGGACGTTGAGGGCGCGGGTGAGGCGTTGGTTGGTATTGGCGAGAGCGGCGGCGTGTTCGAGGCCGGTGCGTTGGGTTTCGGGATCGCCGTTCAGGCGCTGGAGGGAAGCGAAGGCGGCGCTGTTGGCGGATTCGGCGCGGCGTTTGGCGGCGGTGGCGTCGCGGTCATAGGGGCCCCCGGCGATCAGGCGCGCGAGGAGCAGGCGGAGGTAGTCGCGATTGGCGCGAAGGGCGGCGGCGAGGATGGGCGGAAGGCGGTCGCGTTCCCAGACCGGCCAAAAATGAAAGGCGGCGAGGAGGGCAAGGGCGCCCCCGGCAAAGGTGGTCGCGAGGCGTTCCACCGTGAAAGCGACGGTGACGGCATCGCTGGTTTCGGTGAGCAGCACGATGAACAACGTGATGAAGAAAACGGCGACGGCGTAGTTGCGGCGGACCCAGTAGCCGAAGAGGAAAATCGTAACGGCGGTGGCGGCGGTGAGCGCGGCGAACGGAAGATCAAGCCAGAGCAGGGTGCTTGCGAGAAGGCTGCCGCCGAGGGTGCCGAGGACACGTTGCGCGGCGCGGGTGCGGGTCGAGCCGTAGTCGGGCTGGAGGACGACCACGACCGTGAACGGGAGCCAAAAGCCGTGGGGCAGCGCGAGAGCCTTGAACACGACGACGCCCAGCAGCATGAGGACGCCAAGGCGGAGCGTGAAGCGGAGAAGCGTGGGATCGACGCGCCAGGTGAGATTCAGCGCGGAGGCGAGGGGGCGGAGCGTGAGCGTGTGGAGATCGAAGAGCTCGAGGGAAAACGCGGCGCGTTCGTCGGCGCGGTCGATGGTGGCGCGAAGGGAGTCGTGGATCGCGGGCAGGTGATCGCCGAGATGGCGGAGGATTTCGACGAGGTGGGCGCCGGCGGCGGCGTCGGGGCTTTGGGCGAGTATCCGCGATTCGAGGACGCGGAGGAGATTGGCGAGGCGGCGCAAGCGGACCTCGGCGGTGGCGAGGTGGGCGGGTTGGCGGGAGACGACGGCGAGGGCGACGGTGCGCGTAGTGTTACCGAGGGCGGTGAGCGTGGGGAGGAGCGCGGGGACGAGTGGCGCGAAGGCGGGCGCAGCGAGGAGCGGCTCGAGCGCGGTGTGGAGGGCCGTGACGCGGGTGGCGAGGCGGGCGGCGGCGAAGTTGAGCGCTTCGAGACGGGTGCGGAGGACGCCGACGCGGGCGAGAGCGAGGGCGGCGTAGGCTTGGTCGAGCGTGGTGCGGAGGGCGGCTTCGCGCTCGTGGATGCGCTGCGTGCGCGGGACGGGGGCGTCGGGCTCGGAGGGGGCGAGGGCGTCGAAGAGATCACCGACGGCGAGCCAGCTGTCGGAGACAGCGCGTCGGAGCGGGTGCTGGGGTCGGAAGGGCCAGTTGGCGACTTGAATGAGGACGCCCCAGAGTCCGCCGAGGAGGGCGGCGAACGCGTGGTCGCCGACGGTGGCGTAGCGCGGCGAAGTCAGCGCGATAAAGAATACGAGGGTGGATGAAATCGCGAGGCCCATGCCGTAATCAGCGCTGAGGTGTCGCCAGAGACCGCCGCCGATGGCGATGAGCGCGGTGGCCGCGAGCGCGGCGGCGAGATGGCCGGAGGCGACAGTGCCCAGGGCGGCGGCACCGACGAAGATGGCCGTCATGGCAAGGAGGAGGCCGAGGCGGAGCCGGTAGTCGCCGCGGACATCGACCATCGCGATGTTTTGCGCGGCGAGGGCGACGAAGGATACTTCGATGGGGAGCCAGCCGGCGACGGCGAGGAGGAGCGGCACCATGTAGGCGACGGTCGCGCGGAGGGCGCGGCCGAGGTCGGGTTGCAACGACTCCTGTTCGGCGAAGCGCCGAAGTTTGGTCAGGAGTGAGGCAGGCGCGGGCATCGTGCGAAGCGGACTAAAGAGGAAGACGCCGGGCGGGGGCAGATATTTTTGGTTCTTCGCCGATTATTGTGGGCGAAGTTCGAGCTTTCCGCAGTGAAAGAGTATAGCGATTCGGTAGGTGCCGAAGGAGCGGAAGCCCCGGGCACAGGACTTGATCATCTGGATCTTGGAGTTGAAGCCTTCGGTGACGGCATTGGT
>CALRZR010000241.1:0-11972 GCA_943372705.1 Opitutus sp. GAS368
CTACCTCATTCGCTGCGCCGGCGCGTCCACCGACACCTACTCGCTTACGCTCCCGCAGCGCCCGCTCCCCCCGCGCAACACCTGGGTCCGCAACGGCGCCAACCTCCTCGGCTTCCCCTCCCGCGCCCATCCCACCGGCGGCACGTATCCGGTTTTCACGAACTACTTCGCCACTTTCCCCGCCGCCATCGCCGCGAACACCACGATCTTCAAATATATCGGCGGCGACATCGGCCCCGCCAACCCCACGCAGATCTTCTCCACCGCCACCGAGCGCGTAGATCGCAACCAAGCCTACTGGTTCGATGCCACCGTCGTCGGCACCTTCTACGCGCCCCTCGAAATCACGCCCTCGAATCTCGACGGCCTCACCTTCGGCCGCACCGGCGCCCTCGTAAAAGTCCGCGTGCGCAACCGCACCGCCGCCCCCGTCACGCTCACGATCGAGCCCGCCGCCTCCGTCGGCGCCCCCGCTGGCCAGGAAGCGATTACCGGCCCAGTGCCGCTCACCCGCCGCACCTTCAACGCCGCCACCGCCGCCTACACCGATACGCCCATCACCGCCGCCTTTACCGAAGTCATCGCCCCGCAGTCCTCGGTCGAACTCACCTTTGGGATCGACCGCACGCTGATGACCGGCGCCGCCGGCGCCCTCTACGCCTCTTTCCTGCGCTTCACCGATTCCGGCAACCTCCTCGACATCTCCCTGCCCGCCTCCGCGCGCACCGCCACGCTCGCCGGCCTCTGGGTCGGTGACGTCGCCGTCACCAACGTCCAGAGCAAAGCCCCCGGCGCCAGCGGCACCACCACCCCGCGCAGTTACCCGCTCCGCGTCCTCCTTCACGTCGACGACGACGGTGTCGCCCGCCTGCTCTCCCAAGTCTTCCTCGGAAAACTCGCCCCCGAGCCCTACGCCGTCGGCCTCTGCACGCGCGAGAGCGGCCTGAAGCCCGACGAGAAAACCACCGCCACCCGCCTCGTCGCCGTCACGATGCCGCTCGATACCGAAGTCTCCACCGGCACCGGCGCGGTCTCCCTCGGGCAGACGCTCGTGCGCACGGTCAACATCCCGTTCAACGACCGCACGAATCCCTTCGTCCACGCCTACCACCCGGATCACGACAACAAAGACGCCCGCGGCACCCCGCTCTCCGCCGGCAAGGAGAGCTACAGCCTCTCCCGCGAGTGCCGCTTCGAGTTCACGCTCACTCCGCCCACCGGCACCACCACCGTCGGCTGGGGCGCCACCGTGCTCGGCGGCAACTACACCGAGATCCTCACCGGCCTCCACAAACAGCCCCTCACCGTCAACGGCACCTTCGAACTCCGCCGCGTCAGCGAGATCGGGTCCATCACCTTAAATTAATACCCCCAAAACCGTGTGAGCCGCTAATCCTCGCTAATTTCCGCTAATCCCAAACCAGAAAACCAAGCCCCCGCGCTTTGCCGATTAGGCAAAGCCCGCACGCGTCCCCTTCGCCCACCACCTCCGAAAAATCAGCGTCAATTAGCGGTTCCCTCCTCCTTTTCCCAACTTCCCACCTTTTCCAACCATGAAGCAGCTCCTCCTCGCCCTCCTCGCGTTCGCGTCGTCCTCCGCGCTCTTCGCCCAGACCACCAACGTTCCCGGCGTCATCAGCTACCAAGGCCGCGTCGCCGATGCCGCCGGCGCCCCCATCGGTAACACCGCCCCCGTCAACCGCACCGTTATATTCCGCATCTGGGACAGCCCCAGCGCCACTGCGCCCGCCAACCGCCTCTACTCCGAGCAGCAAAACGTCACCATCTCCGGCGGCGAATTCAGCGTCCTCGTCGGCACTGGCACCCCCGTGGGCGGCGAGACCGGCAACGCCTTCTCCACGATGAGCGCCGCCGTCTTCAACGGCCAGGCCCGCTTCCTCGGCGTCACCGTCGACGATGGTGACGGCAATCCTGCCAACGACGCCGAAGCCTCCCCGCGTCAACAAGTCGTCACCACGCCCTTCGCCTTCCGCGCCCAAGTCGCCGAAGCCGTCGCCGCCGGCGGTGTCGCCTCCACCGCCCTCGCCAACGACGCCGTCGGCAGCGCCGCCCTCGCCGCCGGTGCCGTCACCGGTGCCAAGCTCGCCGCCTCTTCCGTGGGCACCGCCGCCCTCGCCGACACCTCCGTCACCTCCGGCAAACTCGCCGCCTCCGCCGTCACCACCACCGCCCTCGCCGACGGCTCCGTCACCGGTGCCAAACTCGCCGCTGGCGGCATCGACGCCACCAAACTCGCCGACGGCACCGTCGTCCTCGCCAAACTCGCCGCCAACTCGGTCGATAGCACCAAGCTCGTCGACGGCTCCATCGCCACCGTCGACCTCGCTGATGCCGCCGTGGCCACCGCCAAGGTCGCCGACGGTGCCATCACCACCCCCAAGCTCGCTGCCGCCGCCGTTGAGACCGACAAACTTGCCGATGGCGCCGTCTCTCTCGCCAAGCAGGGCGCCAACTCTGTCGACAGCAGCAAAATCGTCGACGGCTCCATCGCTCTCGCCGACCTCACCACCACCGTCCGCGAAGGCCTGCCCAAGCAGCGCCACATCTACAACCAGGCTGTCAACCCGGACTACGTGACCGCCCGCACCAAGGGCCGGACGCTTGTCCCGATCGATCTCGGCGACCTCGGCAACGACGTCGATGGTTGCGTGCTCCAGTATTACGGTTGGTCCCGCACCAACGCCACTCCTGGCGCCGACAGCCGGATAGGAGTGATCCGCTTTAATCTCCAGCAGCCCGGATTCGCTAACGATGCCAATTTCCCCAACATCATTTGGGCCGTGGGCGCACATCACGCCATGAATCTCTCCAACGCAGGCTCTCATGCTTTCGGCACCGTAAATTTCCGGCTTAACCCCCAGGCCCTCGGCAACGGAACCGTGACCATCCATGCCATCGACGATTGGTGCACCTTCTATAATTTCTACCCCGGCTCCCTTCGCCCGGGCGAAGCTGCACCCTTCAACCAAAACCAGGAGCCCAACGCCAGCAACGCCAACGCCGGCGGCCCTCCGGTGACATTCAATGTAGTCTCGGTCGTCACCGGCACGAACAAGCTCACGATCACCGTCAATAATCCCCATGCCATCCAGGTCGGCGACACGCTCACCATCGCCGGCATGACCGGCACGCCCGTGGCCAACGGCACGAACCTCGTCGTCACGGGCCAGCCCGATCGCACCTCCTTCGAGATCGCCCTGAACGGCGCCACTGGCACCTACACCGGCGGCACCGTCACCCATCAGCCCAAGTATAATAAATTCCGCATCTGGGCCGCCGTTCACCCCGACGTCTCGCTGCGCTTCATCGTTTCTGACCGCTGAGCCCCGCGCGCCTCCGCCCGCCATGACACCGCCGCTCAACCTGTGTAGCCCGCTTCGTGAGAAGCGGGACCACCCGCCCGCACCCGCCCCAGCTCGCCAGAGCGGCACGCGGTCGCCGCTCCGCTTTCTCTCCGCCCTCACGCTCACGTTCGCTCTCACGCTCGCCGCCCGCGCCCAATACGAAATCAAGACCGGCGCCTACAACACCCTCTACCGTGGCACCGTGCCGCTCGAGGCCGACAACACTCCGCCGATCCTCCCCACGCAACCGCAGTTCGCCGGCATGGGCACCACGGCCGCCAGCCTCAGCGCGATCTCCACCAGCGCCACGCTCACCGTCCGCTATCCCTCGCAGGTCAACCTTGTTGCCGGCACCTCCACGCCTACGGGCGTTGCCGTGCTCCACCAGCGCAGCACCTTCGGCGGCTCCTTTGCGAGCGGAGCGCCGCGCTACCTCTTCGGCGAATATATCACGCCACCCACCACCGACGACGCCGGTAACCCGCTCGCCGCCGACTCGACCTATTGGCGTCAGCAACCCGTGCAGCCCGGTGAGAACTTCACTCACCCCGCCGGACCGCAGGACGCCTCTCCGAAAATCGCCGCCGGCACTTCGCTGAATTACTACTACAGCCCGCACGCCGAGAAAGTCTTCGCGTCGCAGGCAGGTCGCGTCGCCATCACTTGGGTGACCCGCGTGCCCGTCACTAGCGGCTCCGACACCACCTTGCGCTACCGTTTCCGCGAGGAGACCTTCGCCGTTTCGTCCGCGACCCAGAAGCCCACGCGCACGATCTTCTGGACCGAGCGGAGTTTTAGCGGGCCGATGATCAGCGTGCCCACGGGCAATATCGAAACGGTCAACCCAGTCTACAACGTCCTCGTCCCCGCCCTCGTCGCGGAGGAATACAAACCCGTCGGCGTCTCCGTCACCACCGATCCTTCGATCACCGCACCCGCGGAAAAGCGCACCGTCTGGTTCGAGAAGATCAGCGGCATCGGCCAGATCCGAGCCTACAACGCCGAAGGCCGCATCATTCTGGCGTATCTGGGCAAACTCAACGCCGGCTCCACCAACGTCCACACCTTCCTCGGCGCCGACATCGTCGAAGTCGCCCGCGTCGCCCCCACCGTCAATGCCGAGGTCAACCTCGGCGAACGCCTGCTGCCCCGTGACAGTGAGGGTCGCCGCCTGCCGCTCGATGGCAGCACCGAGTGGCTCGCTTCGCCGGTCGCCTCGCTGCTGCCCGACGGCCAGGCTTACTACGGCACGCGGACGCGCCCCGACGGCGTGGCGGAATACTACGCCGAGCGCGAGAACTCGAATCCCGACCGCGTGATCTTCTACTGGTTGGAGCGCGCCAACGCCTCCATCACGCCCGACACCGGCCCTGCCGTTGCGTCTGTTAATCTCCTCTGGCCCAAGGCGAAGAACGCTTACTCGATGACGTGGCCCACCAGCCTCGCCGCCTACGCCCACAACACCGTGGCCGCCACCGGTAGCACCGTCACGAGCGGCATCCAGTTTGCGCCCGGACAACTCCCCCAGGTCATCTTTCAGGACGACAACGCGCAGACCGAAGCCACGGTGGACGCTGCCTCCCAGCGTTTCGTCATCACCTTCCCCGGCGGCGGCGACGGCCTCAATCGCAGCCTCCTGCGCTTCAGCAACGGCAGCGAGGTCTGGTATGTCCGCCTCTACACGCAGTCCGACGATCGTGCCGGCTTTCAGGAATCCGACGGGGCCGCGAGCGCCCTCACCGCCACCGCGCGCGTCGGCGAGCGCCTCGTGCCTCCGTCGGCCGATTACTCGGTCGCGGGCCATATCGAGACCGGTGGGAGTTTCAGCGACGCCTATTTTCCCGCCGCTTACATCGATCCGCTCACCGCTGGTATCACCGCGGCCGAGCGCGGCGCGATCATTCCGGTCAACGCGATCCCGGGCCGGAACACCTTCAAAGTGTGGTGGCTCCGCAAAATCACTCCGCCGAGCGCCTCGTTCGCGCCGTTCTACGTGCCCGCCAAAGTCGGCACCTATACCGTCACGTATCCCGCCGATGCGCGCCAGCTCGTCCTCGCCTCCAACGCCGGCTCCGGCGACCTCTCGTCCTCCGAAATCGTCGGCACGCTCTACACCCAAAACGACCGCACGAAGACCGGCTTCAATCCCAACGAAGAACACGCGCTCCTGCTCAACGGCCGCGTCTACGCCCTCCGCGACGATCTCAACAACACCACGGCCAACGCGACCCACTACACGTCCGAGCCCTTCGCGTTGCTGAGCTACACCTCGCCCGTCGACCAACGCCCCGCGATGAGTGTGTTCAAAATTCTCCGCGAGACGGGCACCGCGCGCTTCGACTATACCATCACCGCCGGCACCATCGTGCAGGCTCCCATGCCGCTGCCGCTCCTGCCGCTGCCACTCGACGCTGCCGGCAAATCGAAAAACCTCGAAGTCGCCGGCGTCCCCGACACCGCGCACCAAGGCCCGGCGGCCTACACGAAGTTCACCTTCGAAGATCGCAAGGGCTACAATTGGGTTTACCGCGGCCCGCACGCGGGCGGTTCACCGACCCTCGTCATGCAGTTCTACTACACCATGCGCGAAGGCTTCTGGGTGCCCGGCGTCGCGACGCAGCCCGCCGTCGGCACGATTTTGCCCTATCTGCGCCCGCTCGCCGAGGGTGCGCCGCAAGGCGATCCGATCACCGGCACCTCGCTCTCCATCACCTACCGCCCGGTCTGGCCGGAATCCGCGCCGACCCTGCGCGTCGCCGAGACGCTCACTCTGCCGAAGTTCGGCCTGCCCGCCGTCCTGCCGCAAGCGAGCGCCGATGTCTTCTATCAGCAGTCCATCGCCAACGGCGGTGCCACCGTCCCCAGCGTCGTGTTGCACGATCCGATCCGCGAAAAAGTCTTCGCCCTCGGCGCGTCCGGCCAACTCGCCGAGCTGCCGACGTCCGTCCTCACCACCGCGAGTGGCGGCAAGACCTACTTCCAGCGTCTCCCCCCGCATCTCCAAACACGTTTCTATTTCGATCCCGCGCGCGGCTCCAAGGGCTCGCTCGTCCTCGTCGGCAAATTCGTCGATGAGATCGCCGGCGAAGATTACCTCCAACTCAACACCCTTACGCCCGCCGACAAAGCCCTCCTCGAGCAGCTCGCGTCCGCCAGCGACAGCAACCGCCCGCTCTGGCTCCAGGCCGTCGCCCAACTCACCACGCGCATCGAGACCTGGATCGAAGACCCCGCCAAAGCCGGCGCCTTCAAGTCCGACGGCGCACCGGTCGACGTCGGTCCGACCACACTGCCGGCCATCACCCACGCCGACTCCGCGGTCGTCGATTACGCGCTCACCGCCACCGGCGGCGGCAGCGGCTGGGTTACGATGGTCTTCGGCAACGGCCGCGCGTTCACTCCCGTCGGCGATCCCGTTTCCGTGCAAGTCTTCAGGGTCACGCCGCAGCTCTACACCGGCGAGCTGAAGGTCCTCCCCTCGAAAAATCCCCTCGATGAACAGGTCACGCTCCGCCACAGCGGCGACTTCGCGGCCCAGCCGCAGAATTACGACTTCGAGTGGCGCTACGCTCCGCCGCAGGGCGGCACCGTGCCGTCGATCTACACCTTCACGAAGACCTCTCGCCTCGGCACCTCGTGGCAGCTCGTGCAAACGCCCGCGGGCGCGCTGCCCTCGAATTCCGAATACGCCGCCGCCGCCACCGTGCCGCTCCCGCGCACCGTGCAAATCCGCGCCGCCGGCTCGCCCGTCGGCACCGGCACCACCCGCCCCGGTATCGTCCTCCGCTCGGTGGACGGTGTCGATTTCTCCGCCGGCGTGCCCGCGCAGGTATTCTTCGGCGCCGATGTCGCCGACCTCACCGGCTTCGTCCTCTACGTGAATGGCGTGCCCGCGCTCGCCTACCAAGCCCCCGCGTCCTTCACCAACAGCGGTTCGTCCACCGGACTCGTGCCCAGCGGCCTCCCGCGCCAATTCGAGGTCAACGCGAGCTACTTCCAAAAATCGGTCAACCGCGTCGAGGTTGCGCTCTACTCCACTGCCGACCTCGGCACCTCGTCCGGAATCAATTTCCAACTGCACGGCACGCTCGAGACCGACCTCGTCGTCGCGGCCGGCTCGCCGTGGCAGACGCCTAACGGCACGTTGCTCAACGAAGTGATCGTCGGCGGCTCGCCCTCCGCCCCGCTCGGCAGCCCCTTGCTCGTGATGTCCGACAACTTCTTCACGATGCGTTACCGCCCGAAAGCCGCTTCGCCCGCCGACGGCATTCCGGAAAATGTCGCCGGCACCGCGTGGTCGCGTTGGCTGCCGCCGCAGCTCGTCGAGGGCTGGATCAAGCGCGTGCTCGCCGGCATCAACCCGTTCAACCAGCGCGTCGGCGATCTGAGCAACAACACCGTCAACACCGACGTCAGCATCCTCACGCAGGCCGGCACCCGCTGGGAGGGCAACATCGCCCTCTCGTTGGACAACGTCGACAACTTCGGCCTCATCGAAATTTACGAGACGGTGCTCAACCGCGCGAAAAATATGAGCATCGATTCCGGCTACGACTACGGCGCCGCCAACGACGCGCTCCTCCTCGCCGCCGGCTACCTCAACGATCTCTACACCGTCCTCGGCAACGAGGCCTACGCCGACGCCGCGAATCCCACCATCTCGATCGACGACTCCGCCACGATCACCGAGGTCAACACCGCGCGCTTTTCCTTCGAGGGACAGGTCTCCAACGTGCTCGAAGAAGAACTCGCGCTCCTCCGCGGCCGCGACGATTTCAACACCGCCGTCGGCACCTCGCCCGCCTACAACCGCCTGTATTGGAATTACACCCGCGGCATCAATTCCGGCGAGGCGCTCTACGCCACCAACTACAATATCCGCGAAAAATCCGGCAGCCCCACGGCCGACGGCAAGCTCGATGCCGCCGACGCCCAGCGCATGTTCCCGCAGGGCCACGGCGATGCCTACGGCCACTACCTCACCGCGATCGGCGGCTACTATCGTCTCCTCACCAACCCGTTCTTCACGTGGACACCGCGCAGCGAAACCGTGACCGTCCTCGGCCAGGCGGTCGCTGTCGACTACTTCGACGAGCGCAAATTTGCCGAAGCCGCCGCCAACCTCGCGCGCACGTCCCAGCAGGTCGTCGCGCTGACGCACCGCCAAAACTACCGCGATGATGCCGCGGCCGGCTGGTCGCACTTCCGCGACGGTAAGACCAACTCGAATACGGGCGTCACCCGCCAGTGGGGCCTCGACGAATGGTCATCGCGCGCCGCGCAGGGCTCCTACTACCACTGGGTCGTCGGCAACGCACTGCTCCCCGACAAAGACAACGACCCCAACCACACCGGCGTGCAGATCATCGACCGCACCACGGTCACCGCCCTGCAGGAAATCCCCGCCCTCGGCGACTCGTTCCAGAGCACGATGGACAACGCCAATGCACACTTGAATCCGCTGGGCCTCAGCCCCGGCGCCGTCGCCTTCGATATTTCCCCCGCGGACCTCAAGGCCGGCAAATCGCATTACGAACAAATCTACGACCGCGCATTGCGCGCCACCTTGAACGCCAAGGGCGCTTTCGACCAAGCGGGCAAGATGACGCGTCTCCTCCGCTCGCAAGAAAACCAACTCGACGGCTCTAACGCCGCCATCGTCGACCAGGAGCGCGCCTACGTCCGCCAACTCAAGGAAATCTACGGCACGCCTTACACCGCGAGTATTGGCGCTGGCAAAACCTACGCGCAGGCCTACACCGGCCCCGACTTGCAGGAATGGTTCATCGTCGATCGCCCCGCCGGCAAAGACGGCGCGTTCATCGAATCCGGCAGCACCGTCACGATCACCGCCCCCACTCGCGTGAACATCCGCAATTTCACCGCCTTCGACGTCGATGACATCCGCAATGTCTACGAAAGCGAAAGCACCGTGAAGTCGCTCACGATCGAGCCCAACCGCTACGTCCAATTCTCCGATGTCTGGCTCGGCGGCTCATCGATGGGCACGCGCGCGGTCGTCGGCACGCTCCAGCAGGCGCTCGTCGAGGCTGACCAGGCCCGCACCGCCTTGCTCGCCGGCAACGCCAAGCTCCAGGCGAAGCAGGAAAACTTCATGCGGCGTCACGCGCTTTATTCCGAGATGGTGGGGACGCGCGAGGCGCGCTTCGCCGCCGAAGAAGCCGCCGACTCCAAGCGCGCCGCGCTCGGTGCCGCCAAGGCCGCCCTCGAAGCACTGGGCGAACAACTCACGGCGCGAGGCGAAACCGCCGCCGACCTTGCCGAGGCTGCCGCCGAAGCGCCGCCGAAAGCGGTCGGTCTCGCCAACGACGCCACCTCCGGCGTCCGCGCCAGCATCATGGCTGCACTCAAAGCCCCCGGTGCGCTGTTGAAGATTGGCGGTTCGATTCTGTCCGGTATCGCGAGCCATCTCGAAGGTCAGATCGAGGCCGTCGACGCGGATCTTGAAGCCTATATCGAAGAACTCGGTTTCACCTACCAACAGTCCCAGGTCGCTTACGAATTTGGCCTGATGTATCAGGACCTCGCCCGCGAATACTACGAGATCGCCCAGCTCGCGATGAACCTCCAGCGCGCCACCGAGAAAGTCCGCAACCAGATCGCCGAGGGCCAGCGCATCCAGGACGAGCGCGAGCTCTTCCGCCAGCGCGCCGCCGCCCTCATTCAAGGCTACCGGACAAAGGACCTTACGTTCCGCACCTTCCGCAACGAGGCTCTTGAGCAATACCGCTCCCTCTTCGACCTCGCCTCGCGCTACACCTACCTCGCCGCCAAGAGCTACGACTACGAGACCGGCCTCCTCGGCAGCACCACCGGCCTGGACGCCATCAACAAAATCGTCGCCGCCCGCGCCCTCGGCGATCTCACCGGCGGCATGCCGCAGGCCACCGTCAGCACGACGGGCGACGCCGGCCTCGCAGGCACCATGGCGCGTATCCAGTCCGACTGGGCCGTCGCCAAGGGCCGCCTCGGCATCAACAACCCCGACACCAACGGCACGCTGTTCTCCCTCCGCCGCGAACTCTTCCGCCTCCTCGACGACCCGACGCGCACCGATGACGACGCCGCGTGGCAGCAGACCCTCGAGCAACACATCGTGAGCAACCTGCTCTCCGATCCCGATGTCGCCGCTCAGTGCCGCAATCTCAAGAAGGCCGACGGCAGCGCCGTCCCCGGCATTGTGATACCGTTCCGCACGACGATCCAGCACGGCCAGAATTTCTTCGGCCTCCCGATCACCGACGGCGACCACACATTCACCGCCTCGAACTTCGCCACGAAGATCTACTCCGTCGGCATGGTCCTCCGCGGCTACGTCGGCATGGATCCCTATCAAGCGGGTAACGCCACTCCCACCGTCATCTTCGGCTCCACGCCCAACGCCCTCAGCGCCACGCCCTACGTCTACCTGATCCCGACCGGCACCGACTACATGCGCGCCCCGCCCCTCGGCGATACGGACCAAATCCGCGGCTGGAACGTCGCCGACCAAGCCCTGCCGTTGCCCTTCAACCTCGGCGCGACCGCCTTCTCCACTACGCAGTTCTACAACGCGAACGGCACGCTCAGCGAACAGCCTTGGATTCTCCGCAAGCACCAGGCTTTCCGTCCCGTGAGCGATCCCTCGTTCTTCTACAGCTCGATGCCCGGCGAATTCACCAACTCGCGCCTCGTCGGCCGCAGCGCGTGGAACGGTGGATGGAAAATCGTGATCCCCGCCTACATGCTCTACTCGAACGAGCAGGAAGGCCTCAACCGACTCGTCGCGAGCGTGAAAGACATCGAGCTCTTCCTCCGCACCTACAGCCACTCCGGCAACTGATCCTCCGTCCCGAATCTTTCTCTTTCCTCTTTCTCTTAATCTTTCTCCTCGTCCGCGCTGCGCCGCGCCGCCAAGCTCGATCCCCCTCCTGACGAAAGAGAAAGATAAAGAGTAAGAGAAAGACCCAAGCCATGCATCTCCCCCTCTCTCTGTCTCTCCGTCTCTCCGTCCTCCGCACTCTGTGCCTCTGCGCCTCCGCGATCTCGCTGCAGATCGCGTCAACCTCCCACGCCCAGCAAGCCATCTCTCGCCCCGTCGGCTACCTCGTGCAAACGATCCCCGCCGGCCAGACGCGCTCCTTCTCGATTCCCTTCGACGCCGCGCTCTCGCGCCTCGCGAGCACCGTCGGCCGCCTCACCGCCGTCGGCCCGACCACGCTTGAAAACTCCGCCGCCGGCTGGACGCCCGGCGCCTTCTCCACCGCCGCCTCGCCCTACTTCGTCCGCCTCACCAGCGGCACGCACACCGGCCGCACGTTCCGCATTTCCTCCGCCACCGCCAACACCGCCACGCGCCTCACGATCGCTGACGACGGCCTCGATCTCACCACGCTCAACCTCGCCGTCGGCCCCAGCGGCACCGCTTACGAGATTATCCCCGGCGACACCTTCGCCACCTTCTTCGGCACCACCGCCCCCGGCGATTCGCTCGCCGTCCAAGGCGCCGCCGATCCCCTCGCCGCCGACCTCATCCAAGTCTGGGGCGGCGCCGCGTGGTTGAGTTTCTACTACAACACCACCTGGGCCCGCTGGGCCCGCGACACC
>CALRZR010000242.1:0-11947 GCA_943372705.1 Opitutus sp. GAS368
GGCGGAGGAGGAGTTTGGTGGTGCCATCGGCGGCAACTTGGCGCGCGGCGAGGGAGGAGGGGGCGGGGGAGGAGCTGAGAGCTGAGAGCTGAGAGCTGAGAGAGGGGACGGAGAGAGCGCGGAGTTTTTCGGCGAGTCCGGTGGGTAGGCGGAGGTGTTCGGCAGTGTCTTCGCTGCGAGTCCCGCCGCCGGTCGCGTAGAAGGTGCGGAGGACGCGGGCGGCGTGGGCGGGTTTGTAGCCCCAGGACGCGAGCTGATGCTCGAGTTCGGCGAGGGTGTAGTGGGCGAGGGCGGCGGACACGCGGGGAGTCACTCAGGGCGGGGCAGTGATGCCAAGCGTGCGGGTGGGGAACGGGACGGTGCGGGGGCGTCGCGTGAGGTGTTGGCAGAAGAGGCGACGGGGAGTTTGTAACGTATTATGTTACAAGCGGAATGGGCGTAGCCTGGAAAATTCATACCTGAATCGAACAAGGCATGAGTCACAGAGGACACGGAGCCCAGACACAGAGGTCACCGAGCAAGGCAGAGTGTTTGCCTCCGTGCGCTCTGTGGCTGGGCTCGGCGGCCTCTGTGGCAAAAAAATCGTCATGAAAAGTGTGAAATATCCGCGTTAGGGGGAAGTGGGAGCGGCGGGAACGTGCGGCGGGCTTGAAATGGGGGCGGAGATGGGCGAGGTGAGGGGCATGAAAATGATACGACGTCGCTGGGTGTGGGCTGTGGTGTTGGGCGGGCTGCTCGCCGGGTGCGCGGGTGCGGCCGAGGTGGGAATGATGGCGCGCGAGTGGAAGGTGGATGGCACGGAGCGGAAGGCGCTCGTGCATTTGCCGGCGAAAGTCGGGGCGGCGCCGGTGGTATTCGCGTTTCACGGACACGGGGGGACGATGGCGCAGGCGGCGCGGTCGTTTGGGGTGCACACGTTGTGGCCGGAGGCGGTGGTGGTTTACATGCAGGGGCTGCCGACGACCGGGATGACGGATCCGGACGGGAGGAAGCCGGGCTGGCAAAAGGCGCCGGGCGACTACGCGGACCGGGATCTGCAGTTTTTTGACGTGGTGCTGGCGGCGCTCAAGGCGGAGGGCCGCGTCGATGCGAAGCGGGTGTTTGCGATGGGGCATTCGAACGGCGGGCAGTTCACGTATTTGCTGTGGGCGACGCGCGGCGACGTGTTCGCGGCCGTGGCGCCGTCGGCGTCGGCACCGGGGCTCGGGTGGTATGAGCAATTGAAGCCGAAGCCGGCGCTGCATGTCGCGGGGACGAACGACGAGCTCGTGAAATTTATCGTGCAGGAGCGGGCGATGAAGGTGGTGCGGCGGCTGAATGGGTGCGCGGCGGACGGCGTGCCGTGGGGCAAGGCCGGGTCGATCACGGGCACGATGTATCCGTCGGCAACGGGCACGCCGTTTGTATCGTTGGTGTATCCTGGCACGCACAAATATCCGGCGGAGGCGCCGGGTCTGATCGTGCGGTTTTTCAAGGAGCAGACGGCGGGGAAGTGAGAGGCGTAACGACGGGCAATTGCGCGAAGTAGCGTCGCAGGTAGCCGCGATCTTTGGCCGCGAGACGGTCGGCTTGGACGGTGGCGTGTGCACCGACCAGAAAGTCGGGAATCAAATGTTCCCGCGGTCCGCCGGCCCGGCGGTAGGCGGCGAAGGCTTGGCCGGCTTGGTGAGCCGAGGCGAGGGAGAGCGGGTCGAAGGCGATGCCCAGATCTTCGAGGGCAGAGGTGAGTGCGGCGGCGTCGGCGATAGCGGCGGAAAGTTCGGCGATGACGACATCGCAGACCACGAGACCGCCCTCGGCCCGCCAGCGCTTGAGCGAGTCCAGCCAAGCGGCTCCGTCCGGTTCACCCTTAAAGATGGCGAGAAGGACCGAGGTATCGACGGCGGTCTTCACGACCGGCGGGCGGGCTTGGGAGTGGGCGGCAGCGAGACGGCGCCCCTGGTTTCGTCGAGCAGGGCCGATGAGGAGCGACCTTTGAGTTGGGCGCGGAAACGCCCAAGGGCGGAGTCCATGCGATCAGCGTCGAAGACCTTGGTGGCTTTGAGATAGGCGGCCTGTTCATCGAATTCGAGCACTTGACCGGGCGCGAGGCCGAGGCGCTCGCGGATTTCGACCGGAATGGTGATCTGCCCTTTGCTGGTCATGACGGCTTTCATGGTTTCAGGGATGGTTCGGTCAAAGTAAGGATTCAAGTAAGGAATCCTGGCTGATTGATGCGTGGGGCGGCACGGTTGGTCGCGCGAAATTTGAGGAGTGAAGCCGGTGGTGCGAGAAACGGACGCTCCGATGACGTGGGGCGAAAACGCGCTTCCCTCGCGTGGTGGGAGTGGGCAACGTGGGTGGCGATGAAACCCCGCAACCTTGTTCTCGCGTTCTCTCTCTATCTCGCGGCCGCTCTGGGCGGTGTCGCAGCCGAGCCGAAGCTCGTGCCGCTCTTCAACGGCAAGGATCTCACGAATTTCAAGGCCGAGGGCGCGGCGGAATTCTGGCGCATCGAAAAGGGCGTGCTCATCTGCGAAAACAACGCGGCGAAGAAGGAGCACTACCTCTGGACGCAAAAGGAGTATGGCGATTTCGTGATGGAGTTTGAGGCGCGGTGGAAGGCGACGACCGATCGCGGTGTCGATACGGGCATCGAGATGCGGAAGCCGAAAATTCAGTTGCAGCTCGGCGTTTCGGGCAGCCTGCGGGTGGACATGACGGGATCGTTTTACACGGGCGGCAAACCGGCTTATCCCGAGATCGGTCAGGCGAAGGACGCGAAGAAACTCATGAAACCCGAGGGCGAGTGGAACAAGTTTCGCGTGCAGGCGAAGGGCAACACCTTCACGTGCTGGATCAACGGCACGAAGGCGTCGGAATACACCGATGCGAAGTTCTCCGGTGCGGCTCCCATCGGACTGCAACTGCACGGCGGTGTCGTGATGAAGGCCGAGTATCGGAATGTGAAGATCGCGGAGCTGTGAGGTGCGCGTGAGTGCACGGTGGCGGCATGGGGTCGCCACCGTCGGTTGGCGGGCGGGTGTGCGAAGGCTGCCGGGTGCTACCGCTTATATGAAAATCGCTGCGGCGAGTGCTCCTGCGCCGGTGAAAAGCATGAGTCCGAAATTAGCCCAGTCGCGAAGTTCGACGCCGGGTAGCAACACGGCTATGTCGGGATTCGCGGGGTCGACGTAGATCGGCACTTTGCCGCCGACGAGAAAGAAACTAAAGAGGCGCTTGGCGTAGCCTCTGCGGGAGGTGCCGAACTGGGATGGAAGCGCGGCTGTGGTGGTGCGAGGGCGTCCGATGTTATATTCGACCCGGACGCGGATGGTGTAGACGAAGCCGATACGTGCCATTTGCCGAGTCACATTGGAGTCGAGAACGGTGGCCGGGTGGGCGGGCCACTGCCGGGCTTGGAGGGCGATGCGGATCTGTTTCCAAAGCAGGAAGGTCGTGAACCAAGCGGCCAGCGAAAGCGGGACGAGCACGTAGGCCATGGATCAGGGGGCGGTTTGGCCGCGAGCCGGCGGGGCGGTCTCGGTGGGTGGTCCGGAGAGAGGGCGGGTCGGAGACCCTGCCCTACTTCATGATGCTATACAGATTCGCGTTGTCGTCGGTCCAGAGGGCGGCGGGGCGGGCGTCTTTTTTGGGTTCGTCCGCGGCGGCGTAGATCTCGGACTTTTCGAGGAAGGCTTTGTTTTTCGTGAACAACATCCACGTGGTGTCGTAGAGCCACCAGCTCTCGGTGTAGTCGTCGGAGATGCAGGCGCTGCCGAGGCCGAATTCCTTGGCGAGGCGTTCGACGACGGGTTGGAGGTCGAGGTAGCGGTTGGAAATGTGCACGGCGATGATGCCGTCGGGTTTGAGGTGTTTGAGGTAGGTGGCGAAGGCTTCCTTGGTGAGCAGGTGCACGGGAATGGCGTCGCTGCTGAAGGCGTCGAGGACGAGGAGGTCGAGGTTCTGCGGCTGGTTTTTCGCGAGCTCGTGTTCCATCTCCAGGCGGGCGTCGCCCATGATGACGTCGAGCTTGGCGGGGCATTGCTCAAGGTAGGTGAACGGGCTGCGGGCGAGGGCTTCGACGGCGGGATTGATTTCGTAGAGGCGGACGTAGTCGCCGGTTTTCCCATACACGGCGAGGGAGCCGGTGCCGAGACCGACGACGGCGTAGCGTTTGTTGGCCTGCTGCGGGAGGTGGGCGAAGGCGAGGCCGATGCCGCTGTTGGGGCCGTAGTAAGAGGTGGCGGTGAAGGAGCGGTCGGTGCCGACGAACTGGAGGCCGTGGGTCGTGGCGCCGTGCATGAGGAGACGGTAGTGTTCGTCGGGGGATTCGGGGTTGTAGTCGTAGACTTTGAGCGTGCCGTAGAAGTTGCGGGAGGCGTTGAGGACGGTGGTGACCTCCTTGGTGCGCATTTGCTCGACGAGCTGGTAGCCGAGGCCGGCGGCGAGGAGGACGATGACGGCGCCGAGGGTGAGGCGCCATTCGGTGACGATGCGGCGGTGGCGGAGATCGAAGGCGCAGGCGAGAAACACGGCGAGGGCGCCGCCAATCTGCCAGGCGTGGGATTTGTAGTAAGCGAAGAGCTCGCCGAAGAAGCCGTCGCTACCGTCGAAGGTGGCTTCGAGGCCGGGGAGGACGAGGGTGGTGAGCATCGCGCCGACGACGGCGCCGAGGACGAGGGTGCGGCTGCGGTGGCGGAAGCAGACGAGGGCGAAGACGACGGCGAGGGCGATGAGGCCGAGCTGGAGTTCGCGGTATTCGTTGAAGACGGCAGGCGCGACGACGGCAACGAGGAGTCCTCCGAGGGCGCCGCCGGCGGAGATAAAGAGGAAGTAGGACGTGAGGTAGCGCGGGGCGGGTTTGAGTTGGTAGAGTTCGCCGTGGCAGATCATGCACGCGACGAACAGGGTGCCGGTGTAGCCGGCGATCTGGAGTTTCATCGGGGCATCGCTGCCGGCGTTGAGCAGGACGATGACGCTGGAGATTCCGATGACGAGTAGCGCGGAGAAGATGCCGCGGTGATACCAGCGGGCGTGGTCAAAACAGATGACGAACGTCAGCAGGTAAAGCGCGAGCGGGAGGACCCAGAGAAACGGAATGACGGCGACCTCTTGGCAAAGTTTGTTGGTGATCGCGAGGAGGAGGACGGAGGCGAGGGCGGGGAGGGCGATCCAGAGGAGTTTGTCGCGCCACAGGGCGGGGGTGGCGGCGGAGTTGAGAGGCGAGGGTTGAGAGGTGATAGACGGATCGGAGTTGGGGGAAGGGCTGGGCTCGGGGGCGGGCGTGTGTTTCCAGACGCGGAGGGCGCAGAACCCGCAGAGGAGAACGAAGACGCCGAGGCCGACGGACCAGAGGACGGCCTGTCCTTGGCGGGAGAAGCGGACCTCAAAGAAGACCGGGTAACTGAGGAGCGCGAGGAGCGAGCCGATGTTGGAGAGGGCGTAGAGGCGATAGGGGGAGACGCCAGGGTTGGTGACGCTGAACCACTGCTGCATGAGCGGGCCCGTGGCGGAGAGGACGAAGTAGGGCAGGCCGATCGTGACGGTGAGGAGCAGCAGAATGTGCCACGTGGGATCGCCGCTGACGTGGGTTTTCCAAGCCTCGTTGGGCGTGATGGGCAGGAGGGCGAGCGAGAGAAGAAGCAGCGCGAAATGGAGCACGGCCTGGCTGCGGGGCTTCAGCAGCGTGGACGAAAAATGGGCGTAGGCGTAGCCGCCAAGGAGGAGCGTCTGGAAGAAGAGCAGGCACGCGGTCCAGACGCCGGGACTCCCGCCGAACCAGGGGAGGATGTATTTGCCGATGAGCGGCTGGACTTGGAAGAGCAGGAAAGCACCGGTGAAGATGCTGAGTGCGAAGGGGAGCATGAAGGGGGAGGTAGTGAGGCGGGGCGGAGCCGCGGGGCGAGCAACAAAACGCAGGAAACGGGACTGACGCGCGGGGGCGGGGGAAAGGCTCGGGAAATGTGCAGGGGCGCGGTGGAGAGGGGAGTGGAGGCGGGGGTGGGGGCTCTTACTGTCTGACGGGATGGCTATCTGCATTCGCTATCGGCGGAGCATAGCGGTAGCATTATGCAAATGATCACAGATTCTCCGGCGGTGTGGCGCGGGTTGCGGGCGTGGGCGGTGTGGGCTGCGCTGCTGGCCGCGGGGTTTGCGCAGGACGCGGAGGGCGCGGGCACGCGGCGGTTTGTGGTGACGGATTTCGGGGCGGTGGCGGACGGGAAGACGCTGAACACGGCGGCGATCCAGAAGGCGATCGACCGCGCGGCGGAAGCGGGGCGCGGCGTGGTAGAGATACCGGCAGGGACGTTTCGCAGCGGGTCGATTTTTTTGAAACGTGGCGTGGAACTTTGGCTCGCCGAGGGCGCGGTGTTGCTCGGCTCGACGAACATCGCGGACTACCCGAAACGCGAGACGCGCATCGAAGGGCACTTTGAGCCGTGGCGGATGGCGCTCGTGAATGCGCAGGGGCTGACGCGCGTGCGGATCGGCGGCAAAGGCACGATCAACGGCAATGGCGTGCCCTTTTGGGAGGCGTTTTGGCAGCGGCGGAAAGAAAATCCGAAGTGCACGAACCTCGAAGTGGAGCGGCCGAGGCTCATGTTTATCGACAGTTGCCGCGATGTGCGCGTGACGGGACTGCGCTTTGAGGACTCCGGTTTTTGGAATCTCCATATCTACCACTGCCGCGATGCGCTGGTGGAGGATCTGCGGATCACGATTCCGAGTGCGGTGAATGGACTCCGCGGACCCAGCACAGACGGGATCGATATCGACAGCTCGCAAAACGTGACGATCCGCCGCTGCTACATTTCGACGAACGACGACAATATCGCGCTCAAAGGCAGCAAGGGGCCGCTCGCGGACAAGGACACGGCGAGTCCGCCGGTTGAGAATATCAAGGTGGAAGATTGCGAAATTGGTGAAGGCAACGGGCTCATCACCTGCGGGAGCGAGGCGACGATCGTGCGCAATGTGACGGTGCGGAATTGCACGATCTCGGGCCGCGCGACGCTCCTCACGCTGAAGCTCCGCCCGGATACGCCGCAACGTTATGAAAACATTACGATGGACGGCATCACGCTTACGGGCGGCGGTGGTGGCGGGCGCATTTTGAACGTGGCGCCGTGGACGCAGTTTTTCGATCTCAAGGGGCTACCCGCGCCGACGCGCTCGGTGAAAAATGTGACGATCCGCAATGTGCGCGGGACGTTTCGCACGCTCGGCACGCTACGCGGAAATCCGGGCGACGTGCTCCGCGACATCACACTGGAGAATTTCGAGCTCACGCTGGCCGATGAAAAATTTGCGCTGGGGCCGACTGAGAACTTCACGGTGAAAAACGTGACGGTGAACGGCAAGGCGTGGGTGCCGCCGGCGGTGTTGACGACGCCGGCGCCGGGGTCGCATTGAGCGGCGGGAGGCGCGCGCGTGGACGTTGTCGGAGAGGTGACGAGACGACGGAGAAAGCGCGTTGGGGTCAACGCGCTCCACCTCGGAGGTGTCAGGCTGCCGGTGGGCGCGGGAACATGGCGGCGAGCACGCGGCGCAGCTCGGACGGGAAAATCGGTTTCGGGAGAATGCGGTCGACGCCGAGTTTGCGGTATTCGGCGGATACGATCGGGCTGAGTTCGGAGCTAAACACAACGACTTTGCCGGGGAATTGCAGGGCCTTCACGGCGGTGACGAGTTCGAGTCCGTTCATCAGCGGCATGTGATGATCGGTGAGCAGGAGATCGTAGGCAGCGGGTTGGGACGTGATCCGGCCGAGGGCGATGGAGCCGTCTTCGACGCACTCGATCGAATGGCCGTCGCGCGTGAGCGACATGCGGGCGACTTCCCGGAGGTCGCGCAAGTCCTCCGCGTAAATGATACGCAGAGGCCGGGCTTGCGGCGGAGAATCTGGGAGCACCGTGGCGGGCATGGATTCGGAGGCGGCTAAGGAGTTGGCAGCAGAGACCCGGGATGAAAAGACCTGTTCTGCGAAAATATGGCGAAAACCGAGGTGGCATCGACTTGCGGTGGAGAAAAGTGGCGGGTGGCGGGGCCAGGCGCGGGCCGGAACGGGCGGTGGGACTTCCGCGTTGCGCGCGGTCCGGCCGCGCCTAGGTAAGTCTGATGAATGAAATTATTCGTCGCCGCGCCGTGCGGCTCGGTTGGGCCATGATGGGGTGGGGCCTGGTGTTGGCCGACAGTGCCGGGGGCGCAGAAACGAAGGTCGCGGACGACAAGTGGCTCTGGCTCGAGCAGATCGACGAGCCGCGGGCGCTGGCGTGGGTGCAGTCGCGCAATGAGGCGACGGAGCGGCGGCTGAAAGCGAAGCCAGAGCACGACGCGCTCTACCGGGACGCGCTCACAGTGCTCGACTCGGCGTCGCGCGTGCCGGCCGTCGTGCAGCGCGGCGGCTACCTCTACAATCTCTGGCAGGATCGCGAGCACCCGCGCGGCCTCTACCGGCGCACGACGCCGGCGGAGTTTCGGCGCACGGAGCCGAAGTGGGAAACGGTGCTCGACGTGGATGCGCTGGCGAAGGCGGAAGGGAAGCCGTGGGCGTTTGGCGGCGCAGTGTGGCTTTCGCCGGAAAACCGCCGCTGCCTGATCCGACTGGCGCCGGGCGGCGGCGATGCGGTGGAAGTGCGGGAATTCGACGCGGAGAAGAAGGCGTTTGTGCCCGGCGGATTTTTTCTGCCGGTGGCGAAGTCGCGCGTCGGTTGGCGCGATGAAAACACACTCTACGTGGCCACGGATTTCGGCGCGGGCTCGCTCACCAAGTCGGGTTACCCGCGCACGGTGAAGGCGTGGACGCGCGGCACGCCGCTCGCGGCGGCGGCGACGTTGCACACCGGCGCGGCGACATCGGTCTCGACGGAGGCGCGGCGGGTGCGCGCGAAAGAAGGCGACATCGACCTCGTGAGCGAAGGGCTTACGTTTTGGACGCGGAAAGTTTTTCAGGTGATCGACGGCGAGTTGAAACCGCTGGCGCTGCCGCCGACGGCGCGGGTGGTCGGCGGATTTCGCGGACGGCTCGTCGTGTGGTTGAAGGAGCCGTGGGCGCGCGACGGGGCGACGTATCCGAGCGGGGCGGTGCTGGTGGCCGACGCGGCGGCGCTGCGCGGCGGGGCGGGCCACCTCGAACTCGTGGTGGCTTCGACGCCGCAGCTCGTGGTGAAGGAAGTGGAGTCGACGCCGGCGGGCATCTTGATCGCGGCGCTCGACCAGGTGCGCGGGCGGCTGTATCGGTTTTCACCGGACGCGAGCGGGGCGGTCGGGTGGACGCGCACGGCGGTGGCGTTTCCCGACCACGGGGCGATCGATATCCAGACGACCGACGACGACAGCGGCGACGCGGTCGTGGAGTATCAGAGTTTCCTGACGCCGCCGGCGCTCTACGCGGTGGCGGCGGGCGGCGGCGAGCCGGTGCTGTTGAAGACGCAGGCGCCGGCGTTTGACGGCGGGCGTTTCGAGGTGGCGCAGGAGTGGGCGACCTCGGCCGACGGCACGCGAGTGCCGTATTTTGTGGTGATGCCGAAAGGGCTGAAGCGCGACGGCCGGGCGCCGACGTGGATGTTTTCCTACGGCGGTTTCGAGAATTCGCTGACGCCGGCCTACTCGGGCTCGTATGAGCAACTGCACGGTGCGTATGGGAAGTTGTGGTTGGAGCGCGGCGGAGTGTTTGTGCTCGCGAACATCCGGGGCGGCGGGGAGTTCGGGCCGGAGTGGCACACGGCGGTGTTGAAAGAAAAACACTACAATTGCTTCGAGGATTTCGAGGCGGTGGCGCGCGATCTCGCGGCGAAAAAAATCACCTCGGCGGCGCACCTCGGCATCGAAGGGCGGAGTAACGGCGGGCTGCTCGTCTCGGCGACCATGCTGCGCCATCCGGAACTCTACGGGGCGGTCGTGTGCGGCAATCCGCTCGTCGACATGAAGCGCTACCACACGCTGCTGGCCGGGGCGAGTTGGGTGGCGGAATACGGCGATCCGGACGTGCCGGAGCAGTGGGCGTATATCGAAAAATATTCGCCGTATCAGCGGGTGCGGGCGGGCCTGAAGTTGCCGCCGGTGATTTTTTACACCTCGACGCGCGACGACCGCGTGCATCCGGGGCACGCGCGCAAGATGGCGGCGAAGATGGACGAGCTCGGCTATGCCGTGGACTACTACGAAAACACCGAAGGCGGCCACCACGGCAGCGTGACGAATGAGCAGCTCGCGACGCGGCTCGCGCGGACGTTTGCGTTTCTGTGGGAAAAGCTGCGGTGACGCGGGCGGGCGGTGCGCGGCGGCTGGGCGCTTACGCGATCTTGGTGCCGTCGGCGCGGGTGTCGCTCCACACGGAGAGTTCGAGGCCGGTGGGATCGGTGAAATGGAAGCGGCGACCGCCGGGAAATTCGAAGGCGGGTTTCGTGATGGTGCCGCCTGCGGAGCGCACGCGTTGTTCGGCGGATTCGAGGTCGGCGGCGAACAGGATCGCGAGGGGATTGGTGCGTGCGGGTGCGTCGGTGGAAGCGAAGAAACCGCCAGCGAGGCGTCCGTCGGAGAAGGCGGCGTAGTCGGGGCCGTAGTCAGTGAAGGTCCAGCCAAACGCGTGGGTGTAGAATTTCTTCGCGGCGGCGACGTCGCGGGTGGCGAACTCGAGGTAGTCGAGGCGGAGGGTAACCGGTGTGGAGTCGGAAATGTTCATGGGTGGAGGAAGATGAGTTCGCCATCAGTGTAGCGCGGCGGGCTGACAACCCTATGTCAGGAGCGCGGCGGCCGGCGACCGGTGTCAGCGGGAGACGGCCGCGTGCGGCGGTGCCTCAACGCAAGATCCGCCAGACCAGCCAGAGAGAAATCAGGCGCGCGACGCCGACGAGCATGATGAATGCCGCGCCCAGCGGGAACGTGAAGACGATGATGTCGCCGAGACAAATCAGGCCGACGACACCGCAGGCGAAGCCAAGCGACTGGAGCAGGCGGCCGAGATCTTCGTCAGCGGCGTGGGCCTGCAGGACGCGTTGCGTGTGGTCGCGTTGGGCCCGCCAGACGGCCTGCATTTTGGGCGTGGCGGCGTGGACCTCGTGGGCCTGCACGCCGGGATCGACGGCGGCGGGTGCGGCGAAACCGACAGTGGGTGCGCGCGGGGCGATCTCGGCCCAGATGGGATGATCGCCGAGGCGTTGCCAGACCGGGTCGCCCAGGCGGAGGATGTAACTGTCGGCGCTGGCGACGCCGGTTTCGACGATCTCGCGCACGTGGTGAACGCTGAGCGATTCGCGCACGGTGCCGTCGGCGAGGGCGAGGCACCACTCGCGCGGGGGTTCGTTTTCGGCGAAGAGTTTGGGGGCGCGGCGGCTCATCGGTGGCGCGAGCGGACGAGGAGATGTTGACCGCGCCACCAGAGGACTCCGCCGAGCGCGAAGAAGATCATCGCGAGCCGAAAGATCGCGGAGCGAAACTGGTCGCTCTCTTCCGGGCCGAGTTGACCCTGATCGAGCGGCGGTGCGCCGACGGCGGTGTAGAACGCGAGCCAGGGACGACGGATGAGGCTGATGGGTGAAAAAGTCTTCGGCTCCGCGGGGGCGGGCGGGGCCTCGGTGTTGCCGCGCAGGGCGGCGAGGGCCGCGGGCGGCAGAGCGGATTTGCTCACCGCGGCGGTCGGACGATCGGCCCAAAAGGCGATCAGCAACCACACACACAAGGCGGCGGCCAACAACCGGCGAAAGGTGAGGAAAATCTCGCGGCGGGCGTAATCCATGGGCGCGGATGGTGCCGGTGGCGGCGGGCGGAGTCGAGTGGCGAGTGGGTTGGGCGCGTGGCTGGGGGCTACCTTTGCGCCGAAAGGGCGGGCGTATTCAGAGGGCGGCGACGCGGCCGGATTTTTTTGTGCGGTTTTCCGGGTGGCGGGTGCTAGAGGTTGAACAACGCCATGAAGGACGACGCTCAATTGCTCAGAGATTTTGCTGCGACGCGGTCGGAGGCGGCG
>CALRZR010000243.1:0-11852 GCA_943372705.1 Opitutus sp. GAS368
CTCGCCCGAGACTTCGGGCGCGATTTTCACTTCGACTTCCGGCTGCACTTTGCCGGTCGCGGACACGATCTGCGTGATCGTTTTCGTGATGGATTTCTCGGTCGTCACCGCCACGGTCTGCCCGGCCGCCTTGCTCTTCATGTAGCCACCGACGCCGAGGGCGATCAGGAGGAGAATTCCGCCGAGGACGAACCAGATCGTCTTGGATTTCCGGCGCGGAGCGACGCCGGTCGGCGTGGACTTGGACAGTGTGGAGGCAGGGTTCATGGTAGTCAGTGCGGCGTTGGCGAACGACAAAGGGAAGGATTCTCAGTGCGCAGAGCAAGCTGCGGGTGCCCCGTTCGCGGCGAAAAAGATGTGGCCGGCCCCACAACGAGCCGGCCACACAACACAACTGATAACTACGAACGAGAGGGAGCAAAGGGTCGGAACTGAAAAGGGAAACGCGTTTGCGACGAAACGCGTCCGTTTCGCGACAAAACGAAGGTGCGCGGCGGTTGCCGAATACGAGCGGGAGCAGATGAAAACGGAGCTGGGCACGTCCCTACAACACGGCCGCCCGCGAAAAGTTACAGCGAACTTGGACGAACGGCCCGCCGGGGGGATGAACGGAGCCCGCCGGGCAGGAAAAAGGCGCACCGTTTCCGGTGCGCCTTGGTTGGCTAACCCCTATCGGGCTCGCCTCAGAACTTCTTCGAAATCGAGACGTGCATGAAACGACCGCGCGAGCTGTGCAACGTGGTGTCGTAGCTGTCGTTAAACGCGCCGACGGCCAGCGGCGCCGACTCATTGGCGACGTTCTCCACGCCGACCGTGAGGCGCGTGTTCTTGCACCAGCCGCGCAGCCACGCCTCAGGCAGGGAGTAGTGCGCGATCACGTCAAACGTCCACCACGCCTCGACCGTGCGGAACGTGCTGCCCTTGTTGAACGCCGGGTTGACCTGATTCGGATCGTCTTGGAACGAGTCGATCCAGTTCACCGTCAGGCCGCCTTCCCACTTGGTGCCGGCCTTGTAGTTGAAATTTAAGTTGCCCTTCCACTCCGGAATCGAGCCGGGCGCGAATCCGTCGGACGACGTGTCGACGAACTTGCCGACAAAGCTCTCGGACGGAGCCCCCTTCACGCGCTGGAGATCCCACTTGAGGAACTGGTTCAACGCGAGGGTGGTCGTGAATTTGCCGGTGCCGAGCGGCATCGTGTAACCGATCTGGTAGTCGAGCCCGGCGAGGCTGTTTTTCGCGAGATTCAGATTCGTGCCGATGACGCTGATGATTGCGTTCGACGACGACAGCGAGCCGTCGGGTTGGCGGATCACCGAGTTCGCGAGCGGAGCGCCGGGATCGAACTGCCACACGCCGTTTTGCAGGCGGGGGAAGCCGGAGCCCTGACCGCTCCAGTTGGAATTCAGGATGAACTGCGCGTCACCGACGACGACGATGTCTTCCTTCACGACGTTGTAGTAGTCGACCGACATGAAGAGGCCTTTCACGGCCTTCGGCGACCACGCGATGCCGGTCGTCCACGTCTCGGCCTGTTCGGGCTTCAGGTTGATATTGCCGCCGGTCTGGATCTGCGTCTGCACGCCGGTCGGAGTGAAACGCGAACCGTCGGGCTTGCGCGCCGGGTCGTTCACCGTGGGGAACGAGGTGCCCACGGCCGCGTAGAGCTCGCTTTCGAGCGGCGCGCGGAAGGCGGTGCTCATCGTGCCGCGCACGGTGAGATCGGGCGTCGGCTGCCAACGCAGGCCGGCTTTCCAGTCGGTGCTGTCGAGCTTGGAGTGCTGCACCACGCGCGGATTGGTGTATTCAAACTTCTCGTGCCGCACGGCGGCGCTGAGGCTGAGATCATGGATGAAGGGCAGATTTTTCACGACCGGTGCGACGGCCTCGACATAGCCGGCGTCGACCTTGCGTTCACCGCGGAACGAGTTGCCGGTGTTGAGACCGAGCGCATCGCCGGCGTTGTAGAGCGGGCCGAAGAAATCGTCGTCGTATTCAGTCCGGTGCTCGAGACCGGCGGCCGTCTGGAGATCGCCGGCGGGGAGCGCGAAGAGCGCGCCGTTTACCTTGAAGTCGATCTGCTCGATGCCGCGCTTCGTGTTGCGCTTGTCCTGCACCGCGGTGCGACGAAGCGCCGCCGCGTTGTCGAACGTGAAGGTGCGGCCGCTCGTGGGCGAAGTCCAAGAACCGGTCGCGAAATTCCGCGCAAACGGGTTGAACGCGCCCGAGGCGACTTCGCTACGGAGTGCTTGGCGCGACGGGAAACCGCTGTCACCGCGGATGCGGTCCATCGCGGAATACATGTAGCCAGTATCGAAGTGCCAGCCGCCGAACTCACCTTCGAAGCCGGCAAACAGGCGGTAGGATTCCTCGGTCCAGAAGTTGGCGCGGTTGCCGAGTTCGAGCGAGCGGTAGCGGGGGAAGCTCACGACTTGCAGTGCGGCCGTGCTGTTGGCGGCGCGGGCGGCGGCGATTGCGGCCTGCGACTCGAAGATTTCGAGATACGGGCTGTTCTGCAGGTTCTCCGCTCCACCGATGGTAAACGGCGACGAGGCGAGCCCGTTGTCCGTCTTCAGCGAGGAGTAGAGGAAGTCGACCTTGCCGCGCACATTCTCGAGGAACGAGTGTTTGCCGACGCCGTAGTAGCTCGCGCGCTGTTGGCCGGGAATAGCCGGCGTGAGTGCGCGGAAATTGTAGCGGTCCGTGTTCACGTCGTATTGGCGGTAATCCGCGATGGAGCGTGGGAACGCCACGCCGTCGCGCAGATAGCCGGCGCTCGGGAGATTCGTCGCGCTGGGCACGCCGAACGGGCCGCCTGTCGTGGTATTCAGCTTCGTGTCGAGTCGACCGCTGAAACTGTCGGAGCCGCCGTTGTTGCCGCCGTAGGAACGCACATCGGCATTCGCCGAAACCTGGCGGTCACGGGAATAGATGTCGTTGCGCTTGTAGGCGGAGGCCGCGAGGAGGATCGAGGTCTTGTCGTTGGCCATGCCGGTCACGAGACCGCCCTGCACTACCGAGGCATCTTTGTCCCAGGTGTTGCCATACGTGAAGCGGAGGGACGTGCCCTTCGGCACTTCGAGGAGCGTGAAGTTAACCACGCCGGCGATCGCGTCAGCGCCGTAGTTGGCGGCGGCGCCGTCCTTCAGAACGTCGACCCGGCCGATCGCATCGAGCGGGATCAGGTTGATGTTATTGAATGCCTGACCGGTGCGGCGGCCGTTGATGAGCGTGAGCGTGGAGGTCGAGCCGAGGCCACGGAGGTTGATATTCGCCGCGCCCGTGCCGCGGTTGCTGTCCTGCTCGGTCGCGGTGCCGCCCACGAACGACGGCAGCGTGCGCAAGCCCTCGATGGGCGTGTTGGCGCCAGTGAGGATCAATTGCTCCTGCGAGTAAACCGCGACGGGAGCGAACGACTCTTCGACGGCCATCGGGATGGCGGATCCCGTCACGACGAAGCGGTCGAGCTTCTGTGCGGGCTCCATCGTGGAGGCGGATTTCGCCGGAGCTGTCTGGGCAACAGCAGCGCCGCTGCCGAGGACGGCGAGGAGGCCGGCCGTCAGTGCGGACGTGGAGCGCCGCGTGATTCCGGCGCGGGCGGTTGGGTGGTGTTTCTTCATGGGTTGGTTGGCTTGGTTTCGGAAACCGGCCGGCCGCGCCTGCGGCCGCGCGATGTTTCTTTGTATGACACAAACCCCGCCGAGCCCGCGGCGCTCAACGCGATTGCGACCAGCTGCGTCGTCGGCGCGACGGGCACCCGGAACCGCGCGACCAAAACCTCGCCCGTTGCGCCGTCCGCCCGTGGGACGCTGCGACCAATCGCCGCGCCCGTGCGGCGAAATCATTCCAAAACTGCGACCGACGAACTCGCCGCCACCGCCGAGGCAAACAGCCCCGTGGCCACGACCGGCTCAAGGGACAGCATGCGCGCCGCCGCCACTTTCGAACCCGCGACCGCGCCGGCGAGTTTCATCGCATCGAGCGCCCATGTGGCCGGAAAGCTGAAGCGCTCCTTGGCCTGCGCCGAATCAAACACTTCGACGCGATCCGCCGTCTCGTAGGCCAAGACCGTGTGGCCCTGCAGACCATCGCGACTATCCATATAAAAGGAGAGCAACTTCGGCCGCACGACCTCGCCGCCGAGTGCCAGCCGCTCGCGGAGCGCCACGACGCTTTCGATGAAACAACCGTTGCGCAGCGCAATCCGCTCACGGGTCACACCGGGCCGCTCCGCGACCACCGTCCAGCGGCCGAAACCACCGTGGATGTCGCGCAGCAGCGGGGCGAAGTCGGCTTTTTCTGCGGCGAGCCGGCCCTTGTGCAGCGAGAAACTCTGCGTGCCGTGGGCCGCGTCGTAGAACCAGAGAATGTCGGCGAGTTCGAACACCAGCGCATGGACGACCTTCGGAAAACCTTTGGCGGGAGTTTTGTTTTCGATGCGGATCACCTGCGACCACACCTCGGAACCGAGCCGGGCCTGCGCTTCCATGGCGTAGTCGAGCGAGCTGGCCGCCTGGGTCGAAACGACTGACAAAATGGCAAAGAGAGCGGCGAGATTGAGAAAGCGGGAGAGTGTTTTCACGCCCCCATAAGCGCCGAACGCATTCCAAAGTTTCTGGAAAGCGACGAGGTGCGTTTTTTCTGCGACAAAACGGGGGGCTTGTGTGTTGGGCCGCCCAACGCCCCACCCGCCCACTCCCCAAACTGTGCCGCGGGCGAACAGCCCGCGTCCCAAAAACGAACACTTTCAGGCGTTTATAGCGCCTCTTTCAGCAACGACGCGATGCGCTCGTGATACCCGCGGCTGAGTTTCAACTTCGTGCCGTCGTGCAGGATCACAGCATACTCGCCGGCAAACGACGGACTGAGTTTCCGCAGGCGGTCGATGTTCACGATGGTCGAGCGGTGGATGCGAATGAAGCGCTTCGGATCGAGCCGCGCCTCAAGGCGCGCCATCGTCTCACGCATGAGGTGCGCGCGCCCCGCGACGTGGAATTTCATGTAGTCGCCCTCCGCCTCGATCCAATCGATCTCATCCGCCTTCAGGAAAAAAATCTCGCCCGACGATTTGAGCAAAATGCGGTCGCCCGCCGGTTCGTCCCGCGACGGCGCCGCGCGCTCACCCGATTGTTGCAAATAGTCCAGGAGCTGCGTGAGCCGCGAATTCACATTGTCCGCCTGGCGGCGGCGCACTTCGTCTTTCCCGCGCTGGAGCGCCGCCGCGAAGCGGGCGTCGTCGTAAGGTTTCAGCAGGTAGTCGACCGCGTTGACCTCGAACGCCCGGAGCGCGTGCTCATCGTAGGCCGTCACAAAAATCACCGCCGGTGTCGCCGCCGCATCAAGTTTCGCGAGTGCTTCGAAGCCGTCGCAGCCGGGCATCTGCACGTCGAGAAACGCAAGTTCGGGCTTCTCGCGGAGGATCAGGTCGACCGCCTCGGCGCCGCCGGACGCCTCGCCGACGACTTCGACGCCGCCGTCGCGTTCCAAGAGCAGGCGGATGCCGCGGCGCGCGGTGGGCTCGTCGTCGACGATGATGGTGCGAATACGCGGCGATGCGTTTGTCGGAATCAGAGGAGCAGCGGAATTCGTTTTCATGTGCGGCAGGGCAAAATAATTTGAACGGAGACGCCGCAGCCCACCTCGCTGCGCAGCGAGAGGTGGCCGTTGGCGCCGTAGATTTTCGCGAGACGCTCGCGCGTATTCGAAAGCCCGATGCCCTCTTTCGCCCGGCGCGTGCCGTCGCCGAGACCGGGGCCGTCGTCCTTCACTTCGAGGTGCAACTGCCCCTCGGCGATGCGTCCGCTTACCGTGACGCGGCCCGGGCCGGCTTTCGGCGCGACGCCGTGGAGAATCGCATTCTCGACGAGCGGTTGGAGAATCAGATTGGGAATGCGCGCCTCCATCGCCGCCGGCTCGATCGCGATGTCCACCTGGAGTCGGTCCGAGAAACGCGCCCGTTGGATTTCGATATAGAGCTCTAGAAAATCCATCTCCTGCCGCAGCGTGACCTCGTGCACGCGGGTGTTGTCGAGCGACATGCGGAGCAAGGAACTCAGCCGCGCGATCAGCGTGACCGCCTCGTCGTTTTTCCCTTCACGGACGAGCACCGATATCGTGTTCATCGTATTGAAGAGAAAATGCGGCCGCAGTTGCTCGCGCAGGGCCTTGAGCTCCGTTTCCACGAGGCGCGACTCGAGTTGGGCGCTGCGCAGCTCCTCGTTCTTGTAGCGTTGGTAGATTTCGAAGCTGTAGCCAAACGCCAGCACCGCCCAGTAATAGGCCATGTCGATGATGTTGCGCCCGTAGAAACCGTTCAGCGCCGACGGCCAGAAGTCCGCGAAAGGCTCGCCGTAGAAAATCCCGTAGGCGAGCATGCGCCCAAGGTAGTAGGTCGCCATCACCAGGAAACTCATCGCGAAGTGAAAACACACGCCACCGACCCAGCGGCCCGCACCGAGCGGCACGCGGGCGCGAAGCATTAAGATCAGCGGCGCCATCAACGCCCACATCATCGCGCGGCCAAATTGGGGAATCGCCAGTTCGATGAAATCCACCTGCCGGCTCATGCCGGAACCGGCCCGGTTGTTGAAGTAGAGTTCCAGCGTGAGCACAAAGCCGAGGAACAACCAACCCGCGACGACGGCGGCGATCTTGGTCCAACGGTTTTGCATGGGAGAAACGGGGGCGTTCATTCGCGGGTCATCGGACAGATTCAAGCGGATTAAGTGGGTTTGCGCCGAACGGCCGAAAATCTGCGACGAACGGCGGACTAACGCGATGAAACTTCCGCCGAATCGCGTCCTAGGAACCGCTCGACCGCAACCTCCGCGTCAAACGGCGCTCCGGTCATCAGGTGTTGCACCCATTGGCGCGCGAGCGAAGGTGCGTGCAGGGCGCCCTTGGAACCGAGACCGTTGATGAGCCCCAAATTCGCCAACGTCGGGTGCCGCCCCGCGACCGGGTGTTTGTCCGGCAGATATACCCGAATGCCCGCCGTGTGGCCGACAACCTGCAACGCGTGCCCCGGCAGCATCGTCCGCGCACTCGCCTCCAACGTCGCCCGCGCACCCTCCGTCGGAGCCGCGTCGAGCACGCCAGGCAGCGCCGTCGCGCCAACCCAGGCCCGCTCGCTGCCGACCGGCAGCACCCAATGCCGCCGATTGAGAATCACATTCGCCGCCAACCCCGGAGTCTCCACCTCGAGCGTCTCGCCCTTCGAAAACGTCCACGGCAGAAAATGAAACTCGGCCCCGACCGCACTCGCCAGGCCCCGGCAATCGATCACGCAAGCATGCCGCCCCGCGGCCGTCGCGACATCCGTGAACTCCTCCCGCATACGCCCCTGGGCCGCCCAGCGTGCGCGCGTCGCCGCCAGCAGCGTCGGCAAATCCACCCGCGCCGCACCTTCGATCCAAATACCGTCCGCATCCGCCAGTCCGACATACGCACCGAGTTCGCCCGTCGCGCGTTTATCGTTGAGCACGCGTCGCTCGCGCTCGTCGGCAAATATCCGCCGCACGCGCATCTCGTGCCACACCGTCACGCCAATAGCGGCCTCGATCGCCCGGTAGGTGGCGCGCGCGATCGGCAGCAGCGTATCGATCCGCCAGCTCTGCACGAGTCGGCGCCCGGTGATCGGATTGATGATCCCGGCCGCGACACGCGACGACGCCGCCGCGTGCCCCGGATCGGCAATGGCAAACGCGAGGCCCGCCCGCTCGCAATCCCACGCGAGCAACGTCCCCGCGAGCCCTTGGCCGACGATTAGAATGTCGGCACGCATCGGTGGTCTTTACGCTCCGCGCAACTCACTTCGCCGCGCGCAGCGCCGGCAAACTCGCCGCCGCCGTCGCCTGGCCGTGGCGCTTGTTCTTCTCGTCGGGCGTGCGCAGCTGGATCGTTTCGGCCAACGCCGGAAACTCCGCCTTCAGCACCGCCATCGCACGCTCGAGAATGATCTCGCCGCCTTCGCCAGACGTCACGCGGCCGAGCACGAGCAGGTTTCTCACCTCGTAGAAATCCGCGTAGTGCGCGATCGCGTAGCCGAAGCAGACGCCGATCGACTCGTAGATCGCCCGCGCGCGCAAGTCGCCCGCCTTCATCGCGTGTTGCACTTCGATCAATTGCTCCGGCAACGCCAGCGTCGCGGGAAATGCGAAGCCCGCCCGCTTCGCAAGCCGCCCCACGCCCTGCTGCGAAAAATACTGCACGCCGCAACCGATGTCGCCCGACCATTCGTCACGCGGCGCATCCGGCCGGTAATCAACCGGCGCAAACGCCAGCTCATTGAGCCACGGCGTGATATTGCCCGCCGGCGTGACGTAGCCGCCCGCCTGACTCGTGCCCATCGAGACGCCGAGCACGGCGTTGTCGTTCATCGACATCGACCCCGCGAGCGCGGTGACCTCGCCGTCGTTCACGACTTCAAACGGCACGCCGCCCCAACGCTCCTGCAGCGTAAAGAACATGCGGCGAATGTGCTTCTCAAACGCGTCCGCCGGCACGCCGCGAAACAGCGACGCCGCGCGCACTTCATTGTTCACATAGACGCCCGCCGCGCTGCCGCCGATCGCATCCACGCGTGGCAGATGCGCCGCCGCGCGCTTGAGCGAATCGTGCACACCGTCGATGTGGTAGCTCGGGTCTTTCTGAAAATACGGGTCCCACGCGATCTCCTCGGAAAAAACGACCTCGCCGTCGATCAGCGCCGCGGCCTTGCGATCGCTCCCGCCGAGATCGAAGCCAATCCGGCAGCCTTGCAGATGCCGCCCCATCGGCAAACTCGTCTCAACGACCGTCGGCAGCTTTTCGAACGCCACCGCTTCCACGGAAAACACGCGGCCGAAAATCTTCGCGCCCATGAAATCGAAATCAAACGCGCGCGCGCCAGTCGGGCTGTAGATCTTCGCCAACTCGGCCGCGATTTCGCTCGCTCCCGCCACGAGCACCTGTGGACCACCCTTCATCCAGAGCAGAAATTTCAACAACCGCTCCGCATACGTGAGCGTGAGCGCCGCCGCCGGATGCCCAGCCGACAGCACGCAGCTGTCGTGGCGAAAAACCGAACCATCCGTGCGCACGAGCACGATAGCGAAGGGCCGCGCGCCCGGATCGGCGGCCACCAGCTCACGATACGCGCGGTGCCACAGCGCCGCGGGCAGAAATTCAGGATCGAGGGACGGACGGAGTTTGGGAGCGACGGTCAACATGGACAAGGAACCGGGAAGGTAGAGAGATTCCCCGAGGTTTTGAAAGGGAGTTTCTTTCGAGCCATTTCCCCTCCCCGCCCCTCACGTAGGCCCGCTCAAATTCCGGCGGACGCCAAAAATCCACCGTCAACGGGGAGCGTCACGCCCGTGACAAAACCGGCCCGCTCATCGTCGAGCAGCCAGCACACCGCGCCGAGCAATTCGTTCGCCTCGCCGAAGCGCTTGAGCGGCGTGTGGCCCATGACGTTTTGTCCGCGGGCCGTGAGACCGCCCTCCGGAGTCATGAGGATTTTTTTGCTGCGCTCGTTCACAAAAAACCCCGGTGCGACGCCGTTTACGCGAATATTCGCGGGCGCGAGATAGACCGCGAGCCATTGCGTGAAGTTCACGACGCCCGCCTTGGCCATCGCGTAGGCCGGAACGCGTGTGAGCGGCCTGTAACTGTTCATCGAGGCGAAATTCAATATCGAGCCGCGACCGAGCGCCGCCATCTCGCGACCGAACACCTGACATGGAATAACGGTGCCGAGAGTGTTGATGCGAATCACGTCGTCGAATTTCGCGAGACTCAGATCAAAGAAACCTCGTTGGCCCGCCGGCTTGTCGGTGCCGATCTCCGAAGGCGAAAATTCGGTGAGCGTCGTGACGGCATCGGGCTGATTGCCGCCCGCGCCGTTGATGAGAAAACGGCAGGCGCCGAGTTCGCGGGTGACGATCTCGCGGGCGCGCTCGACTGCGTCGGCGTCGATGACGTCGCAGGCGACAGGGAGCGCCGTGCCGCCGGCAGCGCGGATCTCGGTCGCGACGGCCTCGAGCGAGGCAATCGTGCGCCCGAGCAGAGCGACGCGGGCGCCTTGGCGCGCGAGATCTTTGGCGACAGCGGAGCACAGCGTGCCACCGGCGCCCGTAACGACGGCAGTTTTTCCGGAAAAACAAGAAGAGTTCATGGAGAGAAAAATCAAAGCGAGAGGTAGCGTCGCGCATTGTCGCAGGAGACCGCGCGCACGAGCGCGCCGAGTTCGTTCACATCGGACGGCATCGCCCCGGCCTCGGCCTGCTCGCCGAGCCAGTCGCAAAAGATCCGCCGGAAATACTCGTGCCGCACCATCGAGAGCAGGCTGCGTGAATCGGTCGTCATACCGATGAACACCGACAGCAGGCCATAACTCGAAATCGCCTCAAGCTGCGCGCGCATGCCGGCGGCGTGATCGTTGAACCACCACGCAGGCCCGAGTTGAAGTTTCCCCAGCACGCCGTCGCCGACGAACGAACCGGCCAGCACCGCAAGCGGCGCGAAGTCCGCGGGATTCAGCGGATAGAGAATCGTGCGGGGCAGCGCGCCCGCCTGTTCCAAATCGTCGAGCCACGCGATCAGGCTCGGCACATCACAGGCTCGGCCGATGCCCGCGTAGCCGCCCGCCGGCCCCGCGTGCCGGCGCAATCGCGAGCTCGTCCGCCGCTGGGCACCGAGATGAAGCTGCATGATCCACCCAAGCCGCGCGTAGTGCCTGCCGAGAAACCGCAGAATTCCCGCGCGCAGCCGCATCGCGTCGGTTGCGGAAAAATCTTCGCCATGCAGTCGGCGCGCAAACAGCGCGCCGGCGTCCGCATCGGACACACTTACGTAGGCGCAATCATCGAGACCGTGGTCCGCGAGCCGGCAGCCCGCCGCAGCAAAAACATCGAGCCGACTCGCGACGGCCGCGCAAAACGCCTCGTAGTCGTCGATCATGATCCCCGTCGCAGCACCGAGCTGACGCACCCAAGCCGGAAAATCCGGAGACTCCACGGCAACGATATCGTCGGAACGCAGCGAGGGCAGCACCCGCAGCGCCCCACCGTCGCGAGCAATCTGCACATGATGCGATAAATCATCGAGCAACCGGTCGGACGTGCATACGCACTCAACCCCACGCTGCGCGAGCAAGCCGCGCGCCGTGTAACCAGGCTCGGCGAGGCGGGCGTTGCAGGCGTCCCACGTGCGTTGCGCCGAAGCCGAGTTGAGTGGCGCATCGAGGTTGAAATACCGCTTCAGCTCCAACGCCGTCCAATGGTGAAGCGGGTTGCCCAGAGTTTGAGGCACGGTCGCCGCCCAGCAGTCGAATTTCTCACGGTCAGTGGCATCGCCCGTGATCGCCCGCTCCGGCACACCGGCGATGCGCATCGCCCGGTGTTTGTAGGGATCGCTCGTCACCCAAAGCTGCGCGATGTTCTCAAAACGCCGGTCGGCCGCCAAATCCCTCGGATCGAGGTGGCAGTGGTAGTCGATGACCGGCGCAGCCCGCGCGAAGTCGTGATAGAGTCGCCGGGCCGTTTCGGAGCGGAGCAAAAAATCTTCGTGTATGAATGGGCTCACGGGAAAAAACGATCGAGCAAGGGCTCAGAAGTAGCCACCGCGTTTCACGATCTCGGTGGCCGACATGCCTTCCTTGATCCACTTCTTGAGCTGCGATTCGCCGTTGGCGATTTCCTCGGCGCGCAGGAGAACCGGCACGCAGATTTCGCGCGGGACCACGATCACGCCGTCGATGTCGCCGAAAATCAGATCACCCGGCTGGATGAATACTTCGCCGATGCGGATCTGCGTTTGCCACGCGCTGATGCGGAAGCGGCCGAGCATGCCGTTGGAGTTGCGGTAGCGCA
>CALRZR010000244.1:0-11831 GCA_943372705.1 Opitutus sp. GAS368
GCGACGGACCGGCGCGAGATGGCGGCGCGGCGACTTTTCGTAGCGTCGATCATCTATTTGCCGGTCGTGCTGGCGGCGTTGGCAGTGGATCGCCTGCTGGCGGCGTAGGGAGAAAAACTCATGCCTGATTTTCGACGCGACTTGCGGGCGCGCCGCCGTCTATCTGACAGGACGATGCCGACGACACCCCGCACCGCCGACCTCAAACTTTCCGGACTCATCGGCACGATGCGGTGCTGCCAGTTGTTCTCCGGGTTGGCATCCGAAGATCTCGCGGCGATCGCGAGCTTCACGGTCGTGCTCAAGGTGGCGCGCGACGAATATTTGTTTCACGAAGGCGAGGCGTCGCGCGGGTGCTACCTCGTGCAGAGCGGCGCGATCAATGTCCACCGCGTGAGTCCCGCGGGGAAGGAGCAGGTGATCCATGTGTTTCGGGGAGGCGAGTCCTTCGCCGAGGCTGCGCTGGCATCGCCAACCGGTTATCCGGCCAACGCGCGTGCCATAGAGCCGAGCACGGTGTTGCTGATTCCGAAAACGCCTATTTTGGAGCTGATCGGCCGCCGGCCCGATCTCGCGATGAGGATGCTCGGCTCAATGAGTGTGCACCTGCGCGTGCTGGTGGGCATGCTCGACGATCTGACGCTGAAGGATGTGGAGACCCGTTTCCTGAATTGGCTCTTGAAACGCTGCGGTGCCGCCGCCGTGGGTGCGACGGTGGTCGAACTCGGCTCCACGAAACGCGTGCTCGCAGCGGAGCTCGGCACGAGCAGCGAAACGCTCTCGCGCACCCTCGCGAAATTGCGTGACGGCCACCTGCTCGAAATCAAAGGCGCGACGCTGCGCGTGCGCGACGTCGGTGAAATCCGGACGCGCTTCCGGCATTTGCTCGGCGAGGGTTGAGGCGTGGGGCGGGTGCGCGTTTCGACGTCCGGCGTGGAGGCCGGATTCTTTTATTTACGAGCACGCTCAGCCCAATAGGACGGCGCTCGTTTCTTGTGCGCCAGCGCGAGGATCAACAGATCGTCGCCGATTCGCTGGTAGATCACATCGTAGGGGAATCGGTGGCCGAGACATTTTCTGATTCCCGGGCGAATTGGCATCCAGGCCTCAGGGTGGTCTTTGATTTTCCTTACCTGCGCCCGCACAGCGGCGCGAAACTCTTCGCCTAAACCGATGCGCTGCGATTCGTAGTGAACAAAAGCGTCGTCGAACTCGCGCCGGGCAAGTTCGAGGACCTCGATTTTCATACTTCGAAACCGAACGCTTGGCGGAGTGGGACTGCCTTGAGCGTGCCTTTGCGGTGCGCTTCTGAGCGCGCCGCCGATTCGTTGGCCCAAGCTTCGGCAATCCCCTTTTCGCGTTTGGTCTCCGCGCTCGCCATGAGTCGCGCGGCCAGTTGAACCCGATCTTTCCGCGGAAGTTTCATGGCGGCTTGCTCGATTTCCTGGGCGGTGCTCATGACGTGGGACCTTAGCCGGTGAAGGTGGGCGGGCAAGCGCGGGTTCGGGGGCGGACGGCGTGCGTTCCCGGGGTGGGCCTGCGCGTTCGTTTACGGGACCTCGTAGACCTCGTCGAGGCTCACCCCGCTGCGGCCGGCGGTGTCGGCGATTTGCACGCTGTAGGCGCCGGGGTCGAGGGAGATGAGCACAGCGGCGTCACCGCTGCCTTCGGGCAGGGCGAAACCGCCCACGGTGGCGGTCGCGGTGCGCAGGTCGGCGACGAGGGCGCCGGTGTTCCAGTTGTCGTTGATGAGGACGAGGGCGCCGGTGGAATCGAAGATTTTCAGCACCGGGTCGGGCAATGTGCCGGCGACACCGAAGGCGGCGAGGCCGGGGCCGATGCCGCGGATGACGAACGTCTTGGCGCGGGCGCCTTGCACGACGAAGCCCACGAAGTGCGCGTCGCCGTCGGCGCCGGTGAGAGCGCGGCTGGAAATGTTGATGAGGCGCGTGCCGAGCGTGAGCCGGTAGACGAGCACCATCGAATCGATGTTGAGCGAGGAGCGGTAGGAGCTGCCGTCCTGAAAACCATCGGTGGAGGAGAAATCGTTGTCGTTGCCGACGAAGAGGAAATAATCGTCGGGCGCGGCGGGATCGAGTGCGGGCGCGAGGGCGAGGCTCTCCCATTTTTCGGCGAGGGTGTTGCTGTTGTCGGAGTTGCTGTTGTTGAGGCCGAATTTGACGAGTTGGGAGGAGTCGTTGAGGTCGACGAGCACGGTGGAGGTCGCGGGCCGGACGGACGCGGCGAGCACGCCGTTGGGCGCGACGGGCGTGGTGACGGTGTCGTAGGCGGTGCCGGCGATGTTGGTGGCGGCACTGATGTCGTAGACGAGCACGGCGCGCGAGAGGGAGGCGGAGGTGCTGTTGCCGCGGCCGTTGCCGTCACGCGTGAGGACGAGAAACTGGCGGCTGTTGAGCACGGTGAGCGCACCGACGGAGGCGACTTGTTGCGCGCCACTCTGGGTGTAGAGCGGCAGCGGCAAGATCCACTCGCCCTTCAGCGTGGGCGTCGCGGGGTTGGTGATGTCGTAGGCGAGCAGGCGGGTGTGGCGGCGGAGACTGCTGCCGCCGGCGCCGCCATCCTGGCGCGTCGCGGACTGGAGCACCGCGTAGAGCATGCGGCCGTCGGGCGAGGCGGCGAGCCCCTCGAAGCCCTGGCTGTTTTCGCGGCCGGTGGTGGGCTCGCCGGGGTTGGGCGAGGGTTGGCCGGCGGCGGGGTTGTCGGAGGAAAACGAGTCGCGGCCACTGCGTTTCGGAATGAGCGCTTCGGGCGGGCGGATCGCGCCGAGCAAAACGCCGGCGGCGGAGAAACGATAGATATAGGGGCCGTATTCGTCGCAGATGAAAAATGAGCCGTCGGGCAACAACACAAGACCCTCGGCGTCGAGCGAGAGGCGGCCGTTGAAGGCTTGCGGGAGCGGGACGGAGAAACCCGCGCGCGTGGCGCCGGTGGACGTGGCGAGGGGATCGAGCGAGGTGAGGAGCGTGCCGTTGGCTTCGGTGAGGCGCGTGGTCTCGTCGAGGGAGAGGCGGAGTTGGAGTTGGTTGCTCGCGCCGTTGGGGGCGGGGGTAAACGTGGCGGAGAGGCGATGGGTGCGGGGCACGTAGTTCGAGGCGGCGCCGCTGCGCGTGAGGCCGCGATCGGGCTGCGAATAGAATGTGCCTTCGTAGGAGCCGTCGGCGTTGCGGCGCCAGGTGCGGAGATCGATGGCGAGGCCCGAGAGGGAGCCGAAGGTTTCGCCGAATTTGTCGCGTTGGGAGCCGGCGATGCGGCCGACGCCGACGAGGCCCTTGTTGGTGAATGTGGTGCCGCCGATCGTGGCGGTCTGCGCGTGGGCGCAGGGGGCGGCGGTAAAGCCGAGGCAGAGGCTGAGAATCGCGGCGAGACGGCCAAAACAGCGGATCATGGGGCGTGTTATCTGCCGGGAGCGGCGCGAGGCCAATCCATTTCCCGAGGCGGTGATGACCAACTTTGCGATTGCGTGAAAGTGGGCGGCCCGCGAAACATCCCGACCGATGGCAACCGACAAGGCTCAACGTCAGCGTCGCGAGATCAAATATATCATCAGCGAGGACATGGCCCTGAAAGTGCGCAGTTATCTGAGCAGCTATCTGGAGCCGGACGAATATGCCGTCGGCAAACCCGACAACTCCTACGCAGTTCACACGCTGTATCTGGATTCGAACCAACTCGTGACCTACCACGCGGCGAACAACGGCGAGCGCAACCGGTTCAAGCTGCGCATCCGTTATTACGACGACCTCCCGTGGTCGCCGGTGGCGTTTGAGATCAAACGCCGAATCAACGAAGGTATCGTGAAACAGCGCGCGCGGGTGAACCGCGAAGCCGTGCAGGTGCTGCTGGCCGGCGGGAGCCCGCGGCCGGAATTTCTGCACCGGAACAATCCCAAGGAATGGAACGATCTGCAGGATTTCTGGCAGTTGGTGGAGCGGCTGCAGGCGGCGCCGCGCGCCCATAACGCCTACATGCGCGAAGCGTATCTCAACCAGCCGGACGCCAACGTGCGGGTGACGATCGACCGCGCGGTGCGCATCTGCCCGGAGTTCACGTGGAATCTGGGCACCGAGATGACCGACGGCGTGGAGGTGTTTGCCGGCGTCGTGATTTTGGAACTGAAATTCACCGACCGCATGCCGACGTGGCTGATCGAAATGGTGCGCGGGTTCCAGTTGGAGAGTTCGGGCGCGGCGAAGTATGTCCAGGGCGTCGAATTGCTCGGCCCGCAAAAAGTCGCGCGCCGCCTGACCGGCTTCGAGTGGGGCAATGCCGTGACCTCCACTGCTACGAGCGCCCCCTGGCTCGATTCCGCGGCCGCTGTCCGCGGTGCTCTCGGCCCCAACCGCCAATGATGCCAATCCTCCAAGGCGATCACGCCTCCGCCCCCACCAGTTTTCAGACGCTGATCCTCGCGCTGGTCCTCTCCTACCTCGTCGGGCAGGTCATCGCATGGGTCTATGTTTACACGCACGCGGGCGTGTCCTACTCGCGGTCGTTCGTTGTGTCGTTGATCGTGCTACCGGTGTTGGTGGCGCTCGTGCTGATCGTGATGGCGAACAACCTGATCACCGCGTTCGGGCTCATCGCGGTGTTTGCCGTGGTGCGGTTTCGGAATGCGCTCCGCGACACGCTCGACACCTGCTTCCTGCTGGCCGTGATCATTCTGGGCACGGCGTGCGGGACCCAGAAATTTTCGTCGGCCATCGTCGGCGCGGTGGTTCTCTCGGCGTTGTTTATTTTCCTCTGGATGACGGCGTCCGGCACCCGCAGCCGGTTCGACCTGATTCTGAACCTGCGCTGGACCCGCCCCGCGACGGAACTGACGGCGGTGACCCAGTTGCTCGCACGCCACAGTCTGCGCGTGCACATCGCCAACCAGCACTTCGGCAAAGGCAGCGACGGAGCCAATCTCTCTTATCGCGTGCTGTTACGCGATCCATCGCGGGCCGCCGAGCTGTTGACCGAGCTGTCCGAGTTGCCGGGTGTGGACCGCGTGGCGAGCGTGCAGGCGGCCGACGAATCCGAAATTTAGTCCCATGGAAAACCGCCCGCTGCCCCCCATCCCGACGCCACCGGCCCAACGTTGGCGTGAAGTGCGGCTGCTCTATTTGCCCCGCGTGATGTTTGTCCTGGGCGTCGGCCTGGTGGCATGGATGTGGGGTGGATCGGTCGCTCCGGCCACCATGGTCGCCGAGGCGGAAGTCGCCGGAGCCGACCTGCGCTCCGGGCAACCGGGTGTGCTCGCGGACCTCAAGGTCGCGATGAACCAAAAAGTGCGTGCAGGCGAAGTGCTCGGCACCGTGGCGCCGGCGAATCCGCGTTTGCTCGATGCGACGCTCGCGGTGATCCGCGCCGAAGTCGCGATGTTGATGGCGTCGGATAGCAAACGCGTCGCGGTCGAGTTTGAGCGCCTGCAACTCGAGTGGATCTCGGAGCGCGTGAACCGCGCGGCGATGTTGGGCGAGATTCAGCAAGTCGAAGCGGACTTGGCCCGCGCCGAGCCCCTGCACCGCAATGGCCTAATGACGGATGACGCTTACGCGCAGTTGAAATTGAAGCTCGATACCCTGAAGGCGCAGGCCGCCGAGCGTAACAAGATCATCGACCGCCTCGATCCGACCACACGCACGGCCGGCTCGGCCGATCCGCAACGCGCGGCGCTGTCCGGCGAATCCGAACTCGCCGCGGCCATCAAGGTCCAGGAAGCGCGCGTCCGCCTCGCCGAGGAACAGCTGCGGCCGGTCCCGCTCGTGGCGCCCATCGACGGTGTCGTCGGACTTGTGCTGCGCCGCGCCGGGGAAACTGTGGTGGCGGGCGAAGTCTTGCTGCGCGTGACGGCGCCCGGCCCGGCCCGGCTGGTCGGCTACTTGCGGCAGCCGCTGCCGTTCACGCCGACCGCCGGTATGACGGCGGAAATCCGCACGCGGGGCGTGGTTTCAAGAGTTGCGACGACGACCGTTTCACAGGTTGGTGCGGCGCTGGAGTTGATTTCGCCCACGGTGATTGCCGCGATGCGGTTGCCGCCGACGCCGGCGCCCGAGACGGCTTTGCGGGTGGAATTTGCGATGCCGGCCGGGCTCAACCTGCTGCCGGGCGAGCACGTGGATGTGTTGATGAAGTGAGCGGGGTCACGCGGCGGCGCTGCCGCGGCGGCGTCCGGAGGCCGGCGTGCCCGCACGTTCGATCCGCGCAGCCGACCGCTACGGCACCTCGTAGATCTCGAGCAGAATCACGCCGCTCGCCGTGCCCTTGCCGGTGATCTGCGCGGTGTAGGCGCCTTGGGGCAGCGTGAGCAGGAGCGCGGAATCGCGGCTGCCGTTGGCGAGGGCAAAGGCACCGACGGCGGTCGACGCGGCCGTGACTTCAGCGGCGGAACCGGTGGTCGGCGCGTTGACGCGGGTGTTCCAGTCGTCGTTGGTGGCGACCTGGGCGCCGGCGCTGTTGAACAAGGTGAGCACGGTGTCCGCGAGCGCACCCGCGACACCAAAACTGCCGAGGGTTGGGCCGACGGCGCGGATGAGCAGGCGCTTCGGGCCCGGGCCGCGCACGACGACGCCACCGATCATCAATTCTTCGCCGGCGCGGACGAGGCCGCGGGTCGAGAGGTTGAGTGTGCGGCCGACGCCGGCATCGAGTTCGTAGAGCTCGACGAGGCCCACGCCCGTGCCGGTGTTGGCGCTCGAAATTTGCAAGGTGAACTGACCGGCCGGCAGGTGCGCGAGCAGTGCCGCGTCCTTGCTGCCCTTGGCAAAGGGAAACGCGCCGACGGCCTTCGTGAAGTCAGGGATATCGTCGGCGTCGGGACTCGTTTCCCAGCCGCTGTTGCGGGCGAGTTCGCGGCCCTTGTCGTCAAGGATGCGGAGGACGGGTTGGGCGAGCGCGCCGGCGACACCGAAGGCCGTGAGCGCGGGGCCGACGGCGCGGGCGAGGTAGTTCTTTCCGGCGGTGTCGTTCACGACGATGCCGGCGATCAGGATATTTTCGCCGGTGCCGATGAAGCCGCGGCTGGAGAGATTCGCGAGACGGGGTCGCGGAATGAGAGCCGCGGAGCGGGCGCCGCCGACCGCGGAGCTCCACGGGCTGCCCGGCGTGACATTGGCGGGAGCGCTGGCGCGGTAGCTGCGCGCTTGGAGCGTTGTGGTGTCGGGCACCGTGATTGGCGTGGATGAGAGGCGCACGGCGTGGGCGAGGGCGCCGCCCCAGGCACGCGGATCCGTGCCGTCGGTCGTATAGGCGAGCTGGGTGCCGGCCGCGGGGGTGACGGTGAGATTACCGCCGGCGGCGACGACCGTGGGCGGAGCTGAAAACTGCCGGTCGATCCACGCGACGCGGCGCGCGATCCACGATTTCATATTGTCGACCTCGCCCTGCCAGCCGCCGGGAAAACGGGAGGCGTTGTCCGGCCAACGCGCGGCGTCGCGCGCGGCCGCGGCCGCACCGACCTGCGCGGCGAGCGAATCGATCAGCGCCTGGAGATTTGCCGTGGCGAACTCGGTCCGGCGCAAACTCTGCCAGCGGTCGATCCACGCCTGCACAAAATCGGGGTCGAGCGCGAGGACGCCCCACCAGCCGTCGGACCAGTAGTCGGTGGCGCCGTCTTCAAAACGTCCGCTCCAGACTTCGGGATTCGCGGCCCGCGCATCGCCGCCGCCGAGGGCGCGGTCAAAATCCCACACGGGTCCGGCCGCGAGGCGGCCCTCGCGGTCCTTGGTGAAGTAGGCGCTGCGGTTCAGCCCGTCGATGTTCATCGCGAGCACGTTCAGCAGGTGGTGGTCGATCCACGCGGGGCGGTCGATGGAGTCGAGGTGGGTGCGGTTGCGCCAACCGCCGGAGAAGTTGGCGAACAGCGCGTCGTCGAAGGCCTGGAGGTAGTTCTTGATGTAGTCGCGCTGCGCGGGCACGAGATCGGCGGCCTTGGGCGAGGCCACGACGAGCGCGAAGGGGAGCCCGGGGAAATTTCGCCGCAGCTGGAAACTGTATTCGTCGGCGTCGGGCAGGTCGATTTTGGCGAGGTAGCCGCCGGTGATTTTACGCTCGCCGACGTCGTTGCGGTCGAGGTTGGCGAGTTCGACGCGTCCGTCTTCGACGCGGAGGGCATCCGTGAGCACGTAGATGCCGACGTAGTCGCTCATATCGAGGTCGCCGCCGTTGGCGTTGACGAAGACTTCGACAAACTGGGTGCGCGCGGCCCAGCGCCCAAGGCGGTTGCTGAGTGCGTAGATGAACGCGTTGTAGAGCGACGTGCGGTCGTATTTCCACGGGCCGATGAGCACCCAATTGTCGTAGGCGGGCAGGCCGAGGAGCGCCTGCGGGTTGCCGGCGCCGAGCGGATCGTTGAGGCGCAGGCGGTAGCTCGGTTTGTCGAAATCGGCGGAGGAGGAGCCGCGGACATTCGTCGTGGCGGCGCTCACGGTCGTCGGGGCGCCGGTGAGCACGGTGTTACCGGTCGCCGGGCGCGACCACGTGTAGGTCCACGCGGGGCGCTCGAGGTTGTCTTTGATCAACGGGCCGGTGCCGTGGGTATCGAGCACGAGCAGTGGCAGCTGGCTGGAGAACGTGTCGAGGCGCGCCGATCCGGTGGTCGCGAGCCGCACATAGTGGGCGGCGGCGGGGTTGCCGCGCGCACTGTTGTCGGCGGCGAACACGGTCGCGCGCACGATCGACGACGCGGAGATCGCGATCGGACCGGTGTATTCCGGGGAGGTCGGGCCGGGTTCGGTGCCACCGGCGCCCGCCGCGGTCGGTGTGGTGACGGTATAGCGGATACGTTGTCCGGCGGCGGCGCCGGACAGTGAGACCGTGATCGTGCCGACAAACGGCCCCGAGGCGCGGGAGAACGCGACGCGTTCAGTGAGAAACAGCGTCGACGCGCCGCCGTTGCGCGCGCCGGGCGTGGGCGTGCGGAAATAGCCGCGCACGGGTGTTTCGTTTGCGGCGGTCGGCTGGGTGACGCCGTAGGAAATATCGCCCAATTGCGCGGGAAAGGCGGGGGCGAACTCACTCGCAACCGTGCGGCCGTCCGGTTTTACGAGTGCGAGGTATTCGCCGTCCGCATTGAGTTCGAAACTGGTGTGCAGCGGCTTGGCGGGATCGCGGCGGTTTTCGCCGGAAGCCCGCACGACGAGAAAGCCGCCGGCGGGGAGGGTGACGGCGGGAAACGCCCATTTGTTCTTCTCGGCGGCGGTGTCGGTGAGAAACCAACCGACGAGATTCACCGGCGCGGCGTCGGGGTTGTGGAGTTCGATCCAATCGGAAAATTTTCCTTCTTCGTCGGCGAAGATTTTCGAATTGGCGGCGAGAAACTCCGTGATGACGGGATCGGCCCGGAGGGCGGGGGCGACGGGCAGGCAGAGGGCGAGCGCGAGCAAAATCGCGGCCCGCCGTAATCGGGATAAGTTGCGCATCGGAGGGCGAAGCGGAGCAGTGCGCGGGTGGTGTGGCAATGCCGCGTTCGCTTTCCGAGCGGTGGCGCAGAGGGGCTTGGGGCTTGCGTCACAGAGGACGCGGAACACGTTTTTTGGCAGTGATTTCTCCGCTCGCAGTTCGTGCCGTCTGGGTTTGGGTCGCCGTAGTGTGGGCCGGCGCGTCGTCGTTGTGCGCGCAGACTGCGTCGCCATTTCTCAGCGGAGTCTGGTGCGGCAATGTCACGCCCACGAGCGCCTCGGTTTCCGTGCGACTCAATGCTTCCGGCCTGCGCGCGCGACTCGTCGTCAGCACCAACGACCGGCTCACGCCCGCCGTTTTTTCCGCCGCGATCACCAGCGCCGCCGCCTCCGGCAACAGTGTCGTGCTCGACATTCAGGGCCTCCAGCCGGGCACGGACTACGACTACGGAATCGAAGTCGCAGGGGTGGTGCGCACGGAGACGATATCGCGGGGGAAGTTCCGCACGTTTCCGCAGGGTGCGTCGTCGTTCCGTCTGGCATTTGCGTCGTGCGGAGATTTTCGCGACCCCGACCAGCGGACCTACGATGCGATCCTTGCGGAGCAGCCGCTCCTGCTGCTGCACATGGGCGATTTTCACTACAGCGACACGAACAGCACCGTGGCCGAAGATCACCGGCGCGACTACGATAGCGTCCTGAATCACCGCAACCAAGGCGCGCTCTACCGCAATGTCGCGCTCGCGTATATGTGGGACGACCACGATTTCTGCGGCAACGACAGCGACGGCACCGCGCTGGGAGCGGCCGCGGCGCGCACCGCCTATCGCGACACCGTGCCCCACTATCCGATCAACGTCACGGGCGGCACGATTGCGCAGTCCTTCACCGTGGGCCGCGTGCGGGTGATCATGACGGATCTGCACAGTGCGGCTTCTGCCGCGAGCACGGCGGAGTCGACGAGCAAGACCCGGCTCGGAGCGGCCCAGAAGGCGTGGTTCAAACAGGAGCTGATCGCGGCGCGCGACGCGGGCTTTCCGCTGATTCTCTGGGTGAGCACGACGCCCTGGATCGGCGCCCCGCAACTCGGCTACGATTCCTGGGCGGGCTATTCGACGGAGCGCAGCGAACTCGCGGGATTTTTCCGTGACAACCTCATCAAAAACCTCGTGGTGCTCTCCGGCGACATGCACGCGCTCGCCTACGACGACGGGTCCAATTCCGACTACGCCCTCGGCGGTGGGGCACCGCTCGTGGTTCTGCATTCCTCGGCATTGACGCGCACGCCCGAGGTCAAAGGCGGGCCTTATGCGGCGGGCCCTATTTTGGGCATGGCCCAGTATGCGTTGCTCGAGATTACGGATGCCGGCGGTCCCACGATCCAATGCCGCTACGTCGGCAAACGCGTCGGCGAAGGGGCGAAGCTCGTGTTTCAATTCGCCGCGGCCACGACCGGCATCGTGCCCACCGGAGTGTCCGGACCCGTGGGCGGCACCGACCGCGCGTTCGTCAATGTCTCGACCCGCGGCCGTGTGGCCAACCCGAACGAGTCCCTCATCGTAGGCTTCGTGATCGGCGGCACGACGTCGCGCAACGTCCTCGCGCGCGCGGTCGGTCCGTCGCTCGCGGCCTTCGACGTCCCCGATGCGCTGCCGCGCCCGGTGCTCACGCTCTATCGCGGCGACACGGTGGTCGCGAGCAACGAGGATTGGAACACGACTGACACTGCGTTGCTGACCAAGGCGTTTGACCGGGTCGGGGCGTTTCGCCTCGTCGGCACCGACACCCCGGACTCCGTCGTCTTCGCGACACTCGCGCCCGGGGCCTACACATTGAAGGTCACCGGGGCCGAAGGCACGACGGGCAGCGTGTTGGTCGAGGCCTACGAAGTTCCGTAGCGGCGATTTGCTCCGCGCGTATTTCTGATTCTCGTGGGCGCACCCCATGAAAATTCCCCGTTGTCTCCCCCTTGTCGGTTGGTCCGTGATCGTGTCCTTGTTGTGTGCGCTGCCGGCCTCCGCCCGCGTGGTCGGTCGCCTCTACGTCAATGGCCCGGTCACCAACGCCACCGTCAAGATCGAAGTGGCCGGCGGTCCGACCATCTATGTCGATCCCGCGGTGCTCCCGGCGACGACGCCGGCCGATGCGGATTTTATCCTCATCACGCACAGCCATGGCGACCACCAGGAACTCAACTCCATCAACCGCGTGCGCAAGCCGGGCACGGTAATCTATTCGTCGCCTCCGGGCGTGCCCGCGCTGACGAACAATCTCTCCGCGGCGGGTGTGACGATCAACGCCGTCACGCCCGGTCAGCGCTTCACCATAGGCGGCGTCGAGGTGGAGACGGTGCCGATGTATAACCTTGCCCGGCCGAACCCCGGGCACCCCCGGGCGATGAACTTCGTCGGCTACGTGATCAACGTCGGT
>CALRZR010000245.1:0-11819 GCA_943372705.1 Opitutus sp. GAS368
CCCGAGATGTGGCGGCGCGAGTTCTGGACCGCGTTTCTCGATACGATGGCACGCCACCGCTACAATGTGCTCTCGCTGTGGAGCCTGCATCCCTTCCCCTCACTGGTGAAGGTGCCGGAGTTCCCCGAAGTCGCGCTGAACGACGTCTGGCGCACGCGCGCGAAGCTCGACGACACCTTCAGCTTTGCCGGCACTGACATGGTTCGTCCTGCCATGCTTGCCGATCACGAGGTGGTGCAGCGCATCACGATCGACGAGAAAATCGATTTTTGGCGTTGGGTCATGCAACAGGCCCGCGACCGCGGCATTCAGGTTTATGTTTTCACGTGGAATGTTTTCACGTGGGGCGCCGAGGGAAAACACGGCATCACGAACGATCTGGGTAACGAGATCACCAAAAAGTATTTTCGCGCCAGCGTGCGGGAGATGGTGAAAACCTACCCGCTGCTCGCCGGCATGGGCATCACGGCGGGCGAAGGCATGCCGCAGGCAATGGAATCAAAGGAGAAGGAACGCTGGCTGTGGGAAACCTATGGCGAAGGCGTGCGCGACGCGCTGAAGGAAAATCCGAAGCGCGAGTTCGGCATGATCCACCGCTTCCACTGGACGGCGCAGAGCGAGATCTTGGACGCGTTCAAGGACTATCCGGGAACGTTTGAATTCAGCTTCAAGTATTCCGTGGCGCACATGTATTCGATTACGAAGCCGACCTTCATCCAGCCGTTGCTCGAAAACCTCGCGCCCGGTCGCAAGACTTGGCTCACGGTGCGCAACGACGACATCTACACCTTTCGTTTCGGCGATCCGGCCTACACCCGCGACTACATCCTGAATATCCCGCCGGCGGACAAGATCGCGGGATTCTACATGGGACCCGACGGCTACGTATGGGGTCGCGATTTCCTTGAACGGAATCCCGGCCCGGGATCGCGCCCGCTCGTGATGGAGAAGCAGTGGTATTCCTTCATGCTCTGGGGCCGACTGGCCTACGATCCCTCGCTGCCGGATGCGCATTTCGAAAAGGTGCTCGCCGCGCGTCATCCGCAGGCATCGCCGATGCACCTCTTCCGTGCCCTGCAAAATGCGTCGCAGGTCATGCCGCTGACCACGCGGTTCTTTTGGGGCGACATCGACTTGAAATGGTTTCCCGAGGCCTGCTTGAGCCATCCGCGGAGCAGAGGATTTTACACGGTCCGCCATTTTATGGAGGGCATCTCCATGCCCGGATCGAACGTGCTGTGCATCCGTGACTGGCGTATCCGCCTCTCGGCCCGCAAGCCGATGGAGCAAACCACCCCGCTCGAAATCGCCGAATCCCTTGAGCGTGCGGTGAGGGAAACTACGACTGCGCTGGCGCAACTCCGCGAAGCCGCGAAGCAGGACTCCGAGCTCAGCAAAACGGTCAACGATTGCGAGGCGCTCGCATGGCTCGGTCACTACTACGCCGCGAAGATTCGCGGCGCGTGTGCGTTGGCCTTGTTCGACGCGACCGGCGACAAGACCGAACACGACGCGGCGCTGAATCATCTCGGCGAGGCGCTGGCCCACTGGAAGCGCTACGCCGCCGTGCGCGACGCCCACTACGTTCCCGCGCTCTACAACCGCCTCGGCTACGTGGACATCACTGCCTTGACCGAAAAGGTGGCCGCCGACCTCGCCCTCGCGCGCAACTGGAAAACCGGCACGCTCAAAGATGACGGCCGGCGTTCCGGATCCGAAAAAGGTTTTCGGAAATGAGAGTTCCGATGCGATGCGCCCTCGCATTAATCGCCTTCTGCTGGGCGATTGCGCTGGCGGCGTCCGCACAATCGGGCGGCGGCACCTCGGTTCGCGACGGCTGGGTCACCGTCGCGCCGCGGGAGTTTCAAGGTGCGATCAACAACCCGCTCAAAGGTTTTCGGTCCTACAAAGCGGACGCTTACGGCCTCGTGGAGCGCAGTTACATCAAGTGGTCGGACATCGAGACCGGTGTGGGCGACACGGTGGAACGCATCAATGCCCACACGAACCGTATCACCGAAACGAAGGGCCGACGGTTCGAAGATTTGAACGTCAAACTCGTGCCACGCGTGTATCTCGATTGGAACGGCACCGCAGGGAGGCAGCACTGGCCCGCCGATCTGCACACGTTCGACTACGACAGCCCGGCTTTTCAGGAAAGGCTCCGGCGGTTGGTGGCAAAGCTGGGCGAGGCGTGGGACAATGACCCGCGCATCTTTGCCGTGCAGATGGGGCTGATCGGGCATTTTGGCGAACACCACCATCCCGCGCCGACGGCGGAGCAGCGGCGGTTGCTGACCGAGGCGTTTCAGCGGGCGTTTAAGAATAAGCCCGTGCTCGTCCGGCACACCGACCCCGAGTTCATGGCGGCCGGCTTCGGCATCTACTACGATACGTTTGCGAACCTCTCGCGCGAGCCACCCGACGGTCCCAAGGATCAGTTTCCATGGCAGGCGACGCACGTTTTTCCCGAGCTCTGGAAACGGGCCCCGATCGAAGGCGAGGTGGAATACAACTGGCAGAAACAGCGCGAGAGCGCGAAGCCGACGGAGACGTTTGGACGCACTCCGGAGGAGACCATGAAGGTGCCGGCCTACCGGCGCTACATGATCGACAAAATCCGCCGTTACCACGCGAGTTACCTCGGTTGGATCAGCAGCTATGACGGGTCCGACCGTGAAGTGCTGGCCGGAGCGGCCGAGATTCAGAAAGCCTTCGGCTATCGTTTCGTGATCGAATCCGCCGGCTATCCGCTCGCCGTGCAGCCGGGCCAGAAGCTGACGTTGAAGCTGACGGTGCGGAACACGGGCAGCGCCCCCTTTTATCTCGATTGGCCCGTGGCGGTCGCGCTGCTGGATTCCACGACGAAGAAGCCGGTGTGGTCGGCGCCGCTGAGCGGTGTGGACATCCGTAAATGGGCCCCGGGCGAGGATTGGGACAGCGCGGCCTTTGCCTATCGTCGGCCCGCCGTCGCGTATCGGGAGGAAGGTCACGCCACGGTGCCGCCGGAGATCAAACCGGGGCGCTACATCGTCGCTCTCGCCATTCTCGACCGACAGGGCGGGATGGTGCCCAGTGCACGGTTTGCGATGGAAAACTATTTTCGCGGCGGTTGGCACCCGTTGGGTTTTGTCGGCATCGGCGAGACACCGCAGGAGGCGGCCCTGAAACCGGTGCAGTTCGACAGTCCCGCGTTCGACGACAGCCTGCGTTACCACGTGCCCCAAAATTTGTTGGCGGTGAAGAAGCAACTGTTGCCCGAAGTGAAGGCGGTCACGCCGTGGAAGGCCGATCCGACGAGCGAGCTCATCAATCCCCACCGTTATTGGACACTGGAAGCGCGAGGCCATGGCGCGGAGAAGCAGATTCTCGCCGATGGCCCGGGAGGCGGCCGCGTCCTGCGCGTGACGGGCAGCTTCGGGGACGGCGCCAGCCTCAGCCACGACATCGGTATTGGCGCCAAGCTCGACCGCGGTCGCTACCGCTTTGCTTTTCGCGTGCGTGGAACGTCCGGACAGTTGGTCGATTTCGAACTGGCCGACGGCTCGCGCAAGCTGGCACGGGAAGCGCAATTTTCACTCCGCCCGGATTGGGAGGAGCACACCATCGAGTTCGAGATCAAGGCGGAGTTCAAAGACCAGACCACGCTCCGGTTCCGTCTGCCGCGCAACGTCAGCGGCATCTTCGACTTGGCCGATCCGCGTCTGAAAAAGATGCAGTAGGCCCGACGACCGAATTCCGAAGCGTGGGCGCTGGCATGCCGGAATGGGAGCGAGCAGTTTTTCGGACGTGGATTGGCGATGGCGACGGCCGGAAAGACGTGGCCGCGCCGAATTCTGCGAGGGCGTTCAGAACGAGAACGTGCTCGCGAGGGTCCAGCGGGTTTCGTTGGGAATGCGGATGACGGCGAGGGTGCCGTCGGGATTGGCGGTGACGGGGATGTCGTCGCCGTTGCCCCACGCGTTGCGGACGCTGAGTTGGAGGCGCCAGTCGACGTTTTTGAAAATCTTGCGGCGGGCGCCGCTCCCTCACGCGGCTCAGCATTGACCGAATCTTTGGAGCAAAGCACTCGTCTATTCCAACATGTCCAAGCCCATCACCCCAACCGTCAGTCGCCGAAGCTTCATCAAATCGACCGCCCTTGTCGGTGGCGCTTCGTTTGTGCTTCCCCGGTTCAGCATCGCCCAGTCCGGCGGCTCAGCGAACAGCAAGATCAACATCGCGATGATCGGCGCGGGCGGTATCGCCAGCATGGCCTACGGAGCGTGTTGCGACGAGAATGTGGTCGCGCTGTGCGACGTGGACGAAACGAAGTTTGGCCAAAACAACAAAACCTACCCGGCGCTCGCGAAGGCCAAGAGATTCGCGGACTTCCGCGTCATGCTCGACAAGATGGGGAAGGAGATCGACGCCGTCTGCGTCAACACGCCCGACCATACGCACTTCGCCGCCACGCTGGAGGCCATGCAGCGGGGCAAGCACGTCATCACGCAAAAGCCGCTCACGCATGACATCTGGCAGGCACGCACGCTCCGACTCGCGGCCAAGAAATACAAGGTCGTGACGAACATGGGCAACCAGGGGCACACCTATGACGGCATTCGAAAGATGAAAGAGTGGGTCGAGGCGGGCCTGTTGGGCCAGGTGACGGAGGTTCACTCAGGGATCGGTGGCCCGGATTGGAAAGGCGGATACTTTCGCAAACCCGCCAAGTTCCCGCTGGACCCGGAGCCCGTGCCGGCGGGAATGAACTGGGATTTGTGGCAGGGCCCGGTGCCGGAGACCTCGTTCAACAAATTGTATCACCCGAGATTCTGGCGCGGATTCTGGAACTATGGCGGCGGCACTTTGGGCGATTGGTTCTGCCACATCGGCGACGGCCCCGTCTGGGTGCTCGATCTCTACGAGCCGAAGGTGGTCGAATGCATTGAACGAAGCGTCAACGAGGTGAGTGACACGATGTGCACCAACAGTGCCGTCGTGCGTTGGGATTTTCCGGCGCGCGGCAAGTTGGCCCCGTGCTCGCTCTACTGGAGCGATGGCCAGGCCAACGGCGGACGCCCGGTCAAGACTTCGAGCGATTGGAACTGGTCCACCAAGCATTCCGAGACGGGAAAGATCACCGCGACGCCACCGCCGAAAGCGGGCTCCTATTGGACCGGCACCAAAGCCAACGCGTTTCTCGACAATCGCTCCAACAATCCCCGCCTGACGAATATGGAGAAAAACAACGCGCTGCGCGAAGGCGGCGGGTTGCCCGAGGCGAAGTATCGCCGGGTGAAAGGTGGACCCCACCAAGAATGGATCGACGCGATCAAGGGACTGATTCCCGACACCGGCGCGAACTTCGAGTATGCCGCGCGGCTGACCGAAATCGATCTGCTCGGGGTGCTGGCGCAGCGCTTTGGCGGACGGATCGAGTGGGATGCCGCCAAGATGAAGATCACCAATCGCCCGGAACTGAACGCCTACCTGAAAGAGCCGGTGCGTCGCGGCTGGGAATACGGCGACGATCTCTGGAAGGCGTGAGCGCGCGCTGACCGCGATCAGGACGCGACGGGCTGGGGCTCGCGTAGAATTTTCGTGTCACGGAGCGGGCCTCATCGGAGGATTGGGGATGCTTTTCACGATGCGCTCCCGATACTCTCCCGCCCGGATTCACTGCCGCTCGGCCATGGCGGTGCTCACGCTCGTTTGTGCGGTCGCGCACGCGGCTGACTGGCCGCACTGGCGCGGCCCCGATCGCACGGGCATCTCGGCTGAAAAAGGTTGGCTCGACCAATGGCCGGCGGCGGGACCGGCGATCGCGTGGCGCGCCCAAGTCGGCCTCGGGGCCTCCTCCTTTGTCGTGGCCGGAGAGCGCGCTTACACGATGGGGCACGCGGACGGGAAGGATACGGTGTTCTGTTTTGAAGCGGACTCCGGCAAACCGCTTTGGAAACACAGCTATCCGGCCGAGCTGGGTGACAAATATTTCGAGGGCGGGACGACGGGCACCCCCACGCTCGACGGCGATCGGCTCTACGCGCTGAGCCGTTGGGGCGACACGTTTTGTTTTGAGGCCGCGACCGGAAAGATCGTCTGGTCGGTGAATGTCCAAAAGGAAACCGGTTGCCCGGTGCCCGACTGGGGATTTACGGGTGCGCCCCTCGTGCTCGACGGACGATTGATCCTGAATGTCGGCGATGCCGGTCTCGCGCTCGACAAGGCCACCGGAAAAGTTCTGTGGAAATCGGCGGACACAAACGCCGGCTACTCTACGCCGCACCCAGTGGAACTAGACGGCCGGTTGCTGGTGGTGCTCGGCTCGTCGAAATCGTATGTCGCGGTGAACCCGGTCGATGGCAAGGAGGCGTGGCGGGCTCCCTGGGTGACGGAGTATGGCGTGAACGCCGCCGACCCGATCGTGAGCGGTGGTCGGATGTTTGTTTCGACCGGATACGGCAAGGGCGGCGCGCTCTTCGCGCTCGGGGCCGGTGCGCCCGATGAGGTGTGGCGCGCCCGCGCGTTTCGCACTCAGCTCAACGCCGCCGTCCTGCACGACGGACATCTCTACGGGGTGGATGGCGACACCACCTCGATCGCTTCGCTCAAATGCCTCGAGTTCGCGACCGGCACGGAGAAGTGGGCGCACAAAGATTTCCGCACCGGCGCCTTGAGCATGGCCGACGGACGCCTGATCGCCCTGAGCGGCACCGGCACGCTCATGATCGCGCCGGCTTCGCCGAAGGGCTTCGCGCCCACCGCCACGGCCAAGGTGCTCGATGGCAAGTGCTGGGCGGCGCCCGTGTTGGCCAACGGTCTGATCTACTGTCGCAACACGAGCGGTGCCGTTGTCGTTGTCGACGTCCGCAAGAAATAGCTGGGATTCAGAGCCGGGAAATTATCCGTCGGCGTGAGCGTTGGCTCAGAACGAGAACGTGCTCGCGAGGGTCCAGCGGGTTTCGTTGGGAATGCGGATGACGGCGATCGCGCCGTCGGGATTGGCGGTGACGGGGATGTCTTCGCCGTTGCCCCACGCGTTGCGGACGTTGAGTTGGAGGCGCCAGTCGACGTTCTTGAAAATCTTGCGGCGGTAGCTCACCCAGAAATCGCCCGCGAGTTCTTCGGGGCCGTAGAAGGGATGGGCGAGGTCCGGGAACTGCGTTTGCATCACGGGATCGTTGTTCGCGATCTGGTTCGTGTTCGTGTAGAGCTTGTTCGTCGCGACGATTTTTTCCTTCAGCGCCTGACCGGTGAGGAAGGGCGCGCCGATCGCGATCTTGTCCTGCCAGCGGACGGACGTGCCGACGCTCATGGCTTTCAGGATCGGATTTTGGAAATCGCGGAGATCGTAAGTGGTGGTGAAGTTGGCGCGCCATTTCCGCTGTTCGGGCGAGACGGCGCCGTCGCGGGCGAGGGTGGCGGCGAGGGCGTTGCCGACGTTGCTGGCGAAACGCGTGGCGGCAGTCTGGCGCTCCGGGAGCGCGGGGCCCTGGTCGATGCCGAGGAGATTGAACTTCACGAGATTCGCGTAGACGGCGTCGGCGACCTGTTTGGTGAGCTGCGCGGAGCCGCTGACGACGGTCTCCTGTTTCGCGACATTGAAGGACACGCGCCAGCGGTTGGTGACGTTGCCGACGAGCTCGGCTTCGAGGCCGCGGGCGTCGAGGTCGCTGGTGTCGGTGAGGCCCGCGATGCCATCGGAGAGGACGGCGGTGCCGGCGGCGTTGAGGCGCATGTTTTTCAAGGTGCGCGTGGGCTCGGGGTGGAGCTGGAAGAGCGCGGCGTAGAGCTGCTGGTAGGAGCTGTAACCGGCGGCGGTGACGCCCGGGATCGTGTTGAACGCGATGCCCTGCGCCTGCGCGGTGACGTAGCGGTCGACCATGAAGCTCGGGTAATTGTAGACACCGGCGGTCGCGCCCTGGGCGCCGTTGCTGCTGTTGGTCTGGACGGTGTGAAATTCGTTTACGCGGAGCGAGACGCGGCGCTCGAAGAATTCGACGAGCACGCCGTATTCGCGCGTGGTGCCGGCGGGCGCGGGGATGATGGCGCCGTTGAGATTAGAGCGGATGTTGACGGGATTGAAGTTGCCGGAGGAGTTGAAGAAGCCGCCGAGCTCGATGCCGAGCGGGAGGCGTTTCGTGAGGAAACGCGGGATACGGCCAACGGTGCTCCAGGTGAAGTTGCGGCCGCGCTCGTCGAGGTTGGGCCGCGAGTCGAGGCGGAGCGCGGCGTTGTTGAGGGAATCGTCGGGGTTGCGGGTGTTGCCGAGGCTGGAATAGGTTTTCAGGTGGTCCCAGCGCCAGCCGACGACACTCACGATGTTGTTTTTGAAGAAGTCGCTCTTGAGGCTGAAGGACTGCGAATCGATGAGCTGGCGGCTCTTGGAATTGCCATTGAGGAAACGCGAAACGGAGAGCGGCTCGGTGACCATGCTTTTGCCGGTGAAATCGAAGAAGCTGACATTGTAGGTGTCGCCGGTCTGCGGGACGCGGGCATCGACGACGTTGGTGATGCGGACGTCGTTGAGGGAGTTCGCGGCGAGCACGGAAGGCCCGAGGTATTGGACGACGATGGGCGTGGTGCGGAAATTGCCGCTGTTGGTGGACTGGAAGACATCGGTGTTCAGGTTGCGCGTGGTGCTCGTCCAACCGGTGGCGTAGCTGAACGTGGAGGCATCGTTGCGGTTGCGCGTGTGCAAGCCGGTGAAGACGTGGTTGCCGAGCGGGATGCCGAAGAGTTTTTTGCCGCGATCTTCGAAATCGAGACGGTAGAAGGCGGTGGCGCGAAACGCCTCGCGCATGCCGGTCTGCGTGCGGTCGGTGATGCCCTGCTGGCTGACGAAGGGCCGGCCGACGTTGGGGTTGGGCTGGTCGTTGGAGAGATACTGCGCGACATCGATGGCGATGCCGCCGCCGGGAGCGCCGCCGCCGTTGTCGCCGAAAGAGAACGGAAGGAGGCGCGTGGAGCGCGTGCGCTGCTGGTTGTAGGCGAGCTCGACGCCGCCGCGGCCGCCGAAGAGTTCCTGGGTGAATGCGAGATTGCCGACCTGAAAAACCTGGTCGATGTGGTTCAGACCGCCGCTGAGGAGTTTCTTGCGGTAGTCAAAAATGGCCGGGTTTTGCAGCGTCTGGCCGACGAAGCCGACCGGGACGAGGCTGCCGCTGTAGAACGTGTCGATGGCGTCGCGACGGTTGGGATTCTGCGCGTAACGGATGCGGCCCATGATGCCGGCGATATTGGCGAGGGCGGGGTTGGTGGAGCTGGCGTAGCCGGGGCGCTGCTGTCCCGGAGTATCGAATACGACCGGAATCTGGATGAAATAGGGCACGCCGATGCCGGGCGTGGCGGCGACGATGGCGGAGGAGCTGAGGCGGTTGTCGACGGTGACTTTCGGGCGCCACGAGTAGGTCGGTGAGCCGGCGATGAGGCGTGCGTCGATGCCGGTGCCGGGGATGGCGGCGATGGCGGGATTCGGCGCCTGAAAAAAGTTTATCATCGAGTTGACCGGCGGGATGACGTTCACGGGGTTGGACTGGCTGTCGCCCAATTCGCCGGAGAGGCGCACGGTGGACTTGCCGAACCACGAGGGCTGTTTGCCGTCGCGCAACACGACGGTGAGGGCACCGTAGGCGCGACGTTTGCGATCGAAGGCGGGCTCCTGCTGGTAGTTATTCTGCTCGTTGACGGTGGCGATGCGGAACGCGACGCGGCCCTTTTCAAGGACGCGGTTGAGGTCGACGGTGCCTCGGTAGGATTCCATCGAGCCGTAGCGCGTGCCGATCTCGGTGCGGTTGCGCTGGAGCTGCGGCTGGATGATCGAGCCCTCGATCACGCCGGCGGGATTGCCGATGCCGAAGAGGAGGGAGTTGGGCCCGCGGCTGATGGTGACGCCGGAGGAGTTGTAAGCGTCGAACGGAATATCGGTGATGAAATAGTCGCGCGTGGTGGTGGCGGCACCGATACCGCGCACGCGGTTGTTGCCCTGCGGATTTTCCCGGCTGTCGGATTGATCGGGGCGGCCCGACGCGGTGGCGCCGCCGGCGAAATTGCCCGACACGCCGCCGATCTCGGTCGCGGTGGTGAGCGAGAGGAGTTCGCCGAGGTTGGTGGCGGCGGTGTCGCGGAGGAACTCGGGGGTGACGATGCTGATGGCGGCGCCGACATCGCGGAGGGCGGTGTTGATGCGCGTGCCGGCGAGCGTGCTCGTGGCGGCGTAGCCGACGTTGTCGTCTTCGCTGACGACGAAGGGATTCAGTTTTACGGCTTCCTCCGCGGCGGCGGGCGCGGGCGGAGGGGTGGACGGAGCGGGCTGGGCGAACAGCGGTGCGGTCAAAGCGAGCAGCAAGGCAGTGCCAAGGTGACGGGTGGGGTAGCGGGTCATCCGAGCATGGAGGCGGGGAGTAGTCGGATTGGAAAGAGGTATTTGCCGAAAAAGTGCGAACGCACCCTCGGAGACGGTTCGGGAGCGCGAGGAGGGCAGGAAATTGGCGCCGGGGATGGTTTCACGTTGGCAAGCGGACGCCGTGAGAAATGCTTCTGACACCATGCGCCTTCCGCCCTCCATGACCGCGTTCAGCCTCGTTTTGTTTTGCCTCGTTTTGCAGACGGCGGTGGCAGCCGAGGTGACGCCGGATCGGTTGGAGTTTCGGCGCCAGGCGACGCGGCGGATGGTTTTCGATGCGAGCCAGGAGATCCCGCTCGCGGGCCTCAATCCGGCGAAAGTCGTGGGCTTGGATTTGATGCATCCGATCGTGGGCTCGGCGGTGGGTGCCGCGAAATTTGAGATTCACGAGGGAAATTTGCGGATCAGTTCACCGGAGGCGTCGCGGACGGACCGGTGGGTCGGCGGGTTCAATCCGTTCGCGTCGTATGATCTCGCGGTCGAGAAATTCGATGGAACGGGCGAGGTGGGAATTCTATTCCGCGAATCCGGGCAGGAAAACCGGATCGGCGCATCGCTTGTGGTCTCGGACGGCATGGTCTCGGCGATCCGCTGGGTGATGGTGCAGGACGGCAAGGAAATCGTGCGCGAAGACTTCCTGCTGCCCACGGACGTGAAACCGGTGTTTCCGCTGCGCCTGCGCGTGCAGATGCTCGCGGTGGGTGCGAACCTGTTCCTCGAAACCAACGGCCAATCGCGCCTGGTCGCCTATCCGGAATTCTCCGGGCATTTTGAACTTCGCCAGAAGGCGCGGATGCAACGGTTCGAGTTTTGCCTGCACAGCGAACTCGGCGCGGGCTCCGCGGTGGTGGTCCGGGAAATGACGGCCGCTCTGTCGCCCGGCAGCGGACAGGCCGACATCCGCGCGATCACGCGGCCGGACGGGGCGCCGCTGATCGACGAAGGCCGGCTGTGGTTCACGATGACGGTGCGCGGGCGGCAATTGCCGCATCCGCTGCAGGGGATTTTCTCGATGAATCCCTCGGTGTTCGATTTGCGATTCGAGGGTATCATCGTCTTCGACACGGGTGACGGCATGTTGCGGAACGAACTCGCGTCGCACCTGTTTTACGACGACGCCGCGAAAGAGTGGCGCGGTTGGACGGTAGGATTCAGCGCCTATGGCAACGAACCGCAAGGCGACCAAAAAGCCGTGCTCGCGGTGACCAGCACACGGGACCCGCGCCGGGGTTTTTCGATCATGCGGGCCCGCCCGGTCGGCTTGCCCAAAGGGAAGCACGAAGACCCGCACGGCGTCTACGATGCAGAGGCGGGCAAGTGGCGGTTGTTGGTCGCGGAGCACGCGGGGAAATTCCGCGCCAGTATCTGGGAATCGGAGACGTGGGACAGTGGCTACCGACGACTCAGCGGTCCCGTGGCGATGGACAGCACC
>CALRZR010000246.1:0-11804 GCA_943372705.1 Opitutus sp. GAS368
GTAAGGACCGGGGCCCGTGGCCACGACAGTGAGAGTCGCCGTGCCACCGATATTGACGAACTGCGCCAACGGCTGGGTCGTGATGGTCGGAGGTATGCGCACCGTGAGCGTAGCCGCCGCCGAAGTCGCGGTGCCGGCCGCATTCGTCACGATCAAGGTGTAGCTTCCGGCGTCGCTCACTTGAAGATTGGTGAGCGTCAGGAAACTCTGCGTGGCGCCGACCACATCGACGCCGTTGCGTTGCCAACGAAACGTCATGGGGGTGGACCCCACGATACTGCCATAAAACGTGGTCGTCCCGCCCACGTCGACCGCGCGGGCCAACGGTGCTACGGGCACGTAAGGATCAGGATAGGCCACCAGCGCATAGTTCACGGTGCCGTCGTTCGCCACCGAAAACACCGTGCCCAGTCCGGCCGGCACCGGAGCGGGAGCCGAGCCCCACCCGACTAGCGCACCCGTGGATCTTAGCGCGAAATTACCCGAGCCCCCGGCCGCCAGCGTCACGACGTTGGTCGCCCCGGAGGGAATCGCAAAAGGGGCTTCGGTGCCCGCTGAGTTCCACGCAACCGCGCTGCCGTCCGCCTTCAGCGCCGCCATTTTCCCAAAAGCCGAAATGGCGACCACATTGCTCAAGTCCCCCGGCACGGTCACGGGAATCGTCCCAATATCCCAACTACCCCACGCCACCACCGTCCCGTCCTCGCGCAGCGCCAAACTCAGGTTACCTGCGGCCGCGATGGCGACACAGCGCCCGACCCCGGACGGCAGCGTGGTCTGGCCGTATTGATTGTGGCCCCACACGACGACCGTGCCGTCTGACTTGAGTGCCACGACGTGGAAATAGCCGGCCGCGATGGCCACGACGTTGTTTAGGTCGCCCGGCGGAGATTTATCCCAGCCGGACGAGTATGCATCCCACGCCACCACCTTCCCATCAGACCGCAGGGCTACGGCGGTCGTGCCACCCAGCGCGATATCGACCACCGCGGACAATCCGGCAGGTCGCTCCACAGGATAAATCGCACCGCCTACAACCGTGCCGTCTTTTTTCAGCCCGAGCGGAATGTAACTCATCGCGAACGCGGCGAGTTCTTCACTCGCCGGACCAAACGACAGCACACCATCGGCGCCCCATTGCATGAGCGTCCCTCTGGCGGGCACGACATTCGCGTAAACCAACGTCGACGCCGCACCACTGGCATTGCTCACGATCGCTTGGTAATAGCCCTTGTCGGCCAAGGTCGCCGACGGGATCGCCAAAGTCGCCGTGGTCGCGCCCGAGAGCAGCCGGCCATTTCGCTTCCACTGATAGCTCAGGCCAGTGCCGCTCGCCACCACCGTGAAACTCGCCGACTGGCCCGCGACGACGAGCCTGGTCAAGGGGGCCGTCGTGATCGTAGGCGCCTGCGCCCACGCACCCGTTCCGGCGACGAAAAACAGCACCATGAAAACAACCCACCATGATAGCGGGCGGAGAATAGAATCCGTGAGGGGGCGCATGGCGGTGGCGGGAGGAAGGGGAAAGGACCGCGTCGGCACCGACCCCCCGCCCTTTTTGAGCAACCCCCTTAAGGGAATCAAAGCGAAAGACACTGCACAATTTGGCGAAACCCAGCGCCCTTCCCTATCAGCCTACGGCCCGGGGGCGAAGCCGTCTTCGGTCGTCGTGGTCGCCACGTGATACGCGCCGGTGCGGGCGGTGCCGGCGCGGGTGTTGTAGAGCTCGATGACGCGCGTGAGCTCGATCAGGCCGAGTTGGGCGTTGGCGTTCGTATCCGCGCTGTGGTATCGGGCGAGCACGGCCGAGCCGCTGCGGGTGGCGTCGGGCGCGAAGCCGTCTTCGGTGGTCGCATCAAGTTTGTAGGCGCCTGTGCGGAGCGTGCCGAAGCTGCGGTTGTAGAGCTCGATCACGCGCGTGAGTTCGAAGAGATCGATTTTGCCGTCGCCGTTGGAGTCGGCCGAGTGGCGTTTCGTGATGGAGGCAACGACGAGCGGGTCGGGTTGTGCGATGAGCGGGATCGTCGCGCCGCTCTGCACCACGGACGCACTCGCGACGAGGGAGACGTTAGCCGTGGTGCCGGCGGGGACGTTAAGCGTGTAAGAAAACACGAGCGGACTCGTCGGCGGGGTGGACCACGTCCACTCGGCTAGATTCGTCGCGCCCGGGGCCGGCGAGGTGGTCGCCGCGAGGCCGCTGGACGATGCGAACGTCCAGCCCGCGGGCAGGAGCACCTGCCAACTCGCACCGGCGGCCGCGCCAACGTAGGCGAGCGTGTTGGTGATCGTGACAGTGCCACCGGCGGTGTAGCCGGCGCGCACGATGGAGTGTTGCGCGCTCGTGCCGGGCGGTATCACGGAAACCGTGACGGGCGCGCTCGTGACGTTGCCGGCGGAGTTGCTGACGAATACGGTGTGGTTGCCCGCATCGGCGAGCTGTGCGTTGGTGCGAGTCAACGTCGCGGTCGTCGCACCCGGGATATCTAGGGTGTTACGGCGCCACTGGTAGGTCGGCGCCGGCGTGCCGTTGGCGACAACCGAAAGTGCTATGGTTGCGCCTGCCGGGACCGCTTGGCCGACAGGTGGCGTAGTGATGGCGGGCGGCGACGAGAACGGCACCACAGTCAGCGTGAACACTTGCTCGGCATTGGGTGGAACGCTGTTGCTCGCGCGGGGGGTGAAAACGAACGGACTGCCCAAGGTATTCGGCGGCGTGCCGCTGATGAGCCCGGTGGCGGCATCGAAAGTCGCCCAAGATGGAAAGGTGCCCGCCACAACCGAGAATCCCGGCTTGGGTGTGCCGGTCGCGGTCAGCGTGAAACTACCGGGGACGGTCGCCATAAACGTCGCGGCATTGGCGCTGGTAAATTGCGGCGGCTGGCTGACGATGAGCGACACCGTGATGCTCGTGGCCGCCGGGCTAACGCTATTGGTAACGACGCAGTTAAATTTGTCGCCGTTCATGGCGAGCGTCGGAGCGGTGATCGAAAGTGTCGCGGTGGTGGAGCCGGCGTAGGTAGCGTCATCCGTCACATCGACAAAGTCTGTAGCGCCCACGGCCTGGCGTCGCCAACGGTAGGACGGCGCGGGATTGCCGACGGCGACGACGCTATAAGTCGCATTGGCTCCGAGGTTGATCTGCGCCGGCGAGGGCTGGGTCGTGATCGCAACCGGGACATCCAACCTGATCACAGCCGGTGCACTCGTCGTGGAGCCGAGTTCATTTGAAACGACGACCGTGTAGGTGCCGGCGGTGGCGGCCTGGAGATTCGTGAGGGCGAGGTTGGACGAAGAAGCGTTGGGGACAGCGACGTCGTCGCGGCGCCATTGGTAGCTCAGGGGCAACGTGCTCACCGCGGTTACCGAGAGCACCAAATTTGACCCCGCGAAGGCGGATTGAGCGACGGGGGCCGTTGTGATCGTCGGCAGGGCCGAGCTTTGGGTGGCGGTCGTGCCGGCGGCTCCGCTGCTCTGCATCAGCAATTGGCCTTGTTCGCGCATGACGAGTATGGAGGGAGCCGAGTTTGACTGGGCGAACCCGGCAGCGGCGAACGAGGGATCGCGCATGCCGTCGGACATAAATCGCGCGAGGAAGCCAGTGCCGCTCACGCCGCCCGCGGAGGGGAACGAGCCCCGAGCGATGATGCGGGCATCCTCCTGCATCACGAGGCCGTAGACCGGACCGAGCGTGGGCGGGACGAAGGTGGTATCGTGAGAGCCTGTTGATGTCACGCGGGCGAGACCGCTGCGCGCGACCGAAGCGTAGGCGTTAAAGATTCCGCCCACTACAAATTTCCCGTCGGGTTGTGCGGCGATGGCGTAAACATCGGAGTTCGCGCCAACGTTCGTGGCAAACGTCGCGTCGAGCGTGCCGTTGGGATTGATACGGGCGAGGCGGGTCGCGGTGGCGCCGTTGTAGGTGGTGAACGAGCCGCCAATGACGATTTTCCCGTCGGATTGCAGGAGAGACGAGTAAACCGTCAGGTTCGCTCCGGCGCCGGAGGCAAACGCCGCATCGACGCTGCCGTCCGGCATAAACACCGCGACGCGTGATTGGGCGGCGCCAGCTACGGTGGTAAATCCACCGCCGACAAAAATCCGTCCGCCCGGCAGGAGCGCCAACGTAAAGCCCGACGAATTCAGGCCGGTGCCAACGGAAAACGACGTATCGAGGGAGCCATCGATGTTTAGCCGCGCGAGGCGGTTGGCAGTGGTGCCGTTGTAGGTCGTGAAAAAACCAGTGATCACCACTTTTCCGTCGGGCTGCGCGACCGCGGCATAGACGTTGGAATTGGCACCGGTGCCGCCGGGGTTGAACGTGCTGTCGACGGTGCCATCGGCGTTGAGGCGCGCGGCTGCGATGGGCACCGCGGCGCCGCGGAGGTGGGTAAAGAAACCGGATACGAAGGTTTTTCCGCCCGGGAGCCCGACTATGGCATTGATAGAGGCGGGGCAACGGACGGTGAAGTTGACCGCGGTGTCGAGCGAGCCGTCGGCATTCAAGCGGGCAAAGCGAGCGCGATTAGAGACCACCGCCGTGCTGCTGGTGTGTTGTGAAAACGCGCCGCATACCACGAGCTTTCCGGTCGTGAGCAGCCCCATGCCGCCCACGGTGTTGTTAAACCCTGACGTGAGGTAGGTGATGTCGCGCGCCCCGGAATCCAACAAACGGGTGAGGCCACGCGATGCGGCTCCCGCGAAAAAGCTGTGCAGTCCCACGACCAAGATTTTCCCGTCAGCCTGCGGTGCCAACGCTTTGATCGAAGCATTAAAGCCAGTGCCCGTCGCTGTGGCGAATGCCGTGTCGAGGGTGCCATCGGGATTCAAGCGCGCGATATTCCCGACGGTCGTGCCGGCAACATTCGGGAAAAAGCCGCCGACCAAAATCTTCGCATCGGGCTGGACGGCAAGTGCACCGACACTGCCACCCATCATGGCGTTAAAGGCAGTCTGCAGAGCGCCGCTGGACGTGAGACGCACCAAGCAGTTGCGCGTGGTAACTACGCCGGCGGTGTCGGTGTGGCTGGTGAAATCCCCGCCGACCAAAATATTTCCGTCGGTCTGCACGACCAGCGAATTTACCACGTTGTTAAACGCTCGCGTCAAAAACCCATTGTCGACGGATCCATCCGTATTGAGGCGCACCAAGCAATTGCGCGTGGAGCCGGCAAAAGAGGTGAAACCTCCACCCACCAGAATTTTTCCATCCGCCTGCAAAGCCAGCGAGGTTACCCCGGCATTGGCAGCTGTGCCGGGATTGAATGTCGCATCGACCGTGCCGTCGGCGAGCAGGCGGGCCACCCGATTGCGCGGGTAAGGACCAACCCTCGTAAATTCTCCTCCGATGACGACATTGCCGTCGGGTTGCACCGCAAGCACCGTGACCCGTCCGTCAATCTCTGGTGGGAGAAAGGTCGCATCGACCGTGCCGTCCGCGGCGAGGCGCGCAAGCCCGGTGCGGCGTGCTGAATCAAGCGTGGAGAAGAATCCGGAGATATAGGCGCGGCCATCGGAGATTGGGACGACCGAGTAACCGAAGGCAGATTCGGACGATTCGGGCCGCAGCTCCCACGCGGGATCAGGCGCAACGAGCGTGGGATAGGCCGTCGGGGCGACCGAGAGGCGGGCCGTTTGCGAGACGATCGGGGTGAGGTCGGAATATACGATCACATCGTAGAAATCGGCGTCCAGGCGCGTGACACCGGATTTCGAATACGTGGACTGGGTCGCTCCGGAAATCGGCAGGCCGTTGCGCCGCCATTGATAGCCGGGCGTCGCGCCGGCCGGCACGGTGGCAGCGACTGTGAGTGAAGCGGTCTGGCCGGCGGTGACGGTGAGGTTGGCGGGTTGCGCCGTGATCGAGGCGGCGGCGGTGGCGCCGCCCAAGGTGACGGACGATGACGAGATCGAACCGGAACTGTTCGAAACGATGACCGAGTAGGTGCCGACGTCGGCGGAGGTCAGGTTGCCGAGGGCGAGCGTGGCTGATGTCGCGCCAGTCAGCGCGACGCCGTTGCGATACCATTGGTAGGCGAGATTCCAGCCCGTCGCCTCGACGCTAAACGTGGCGACACCGCCGAGAGTGGCGGTGAACGCGACGGGCTGCGTCGTGATCGCGGGCGGTGGAGTGACGGCGTAGTTCAGAAGAATGAAGCCGCGGGGATCGGCATCGAAGCTACCGACGGCGATCGAATAGGTAGTGCCGGCCGTGACGTTGAGCGTGAGCAAGCTGGGACCGCCGCCGCCGGGTGCGCCGCCATCATCGTCTTCCTTGAGTTTGGTGAGCGTGGTGAGCGCGGAGCCGGTGTAAACGGCGAGCCCGGTGTCGAGGACGGTGCCGAGCGTATCGATCTGCGCGGCACCGCTGACCGTGGGGGTCCAACGGAACCAAACGGAGGACGCGGTGGCGCCGGCCTGACCGGCGTTGTGCTGGGGCTCGCCGCTTTCGCCGGTGGCGTCGACGTTGGACGAGTGGGCGGTGCCGCTGAGGCCGACGAGCGGGAGGGCGTTGGCGAAGGCGTCGTTGGTGGGCGCGGCGTTGACCGTGAGCGTGGCGACAGTCGAGGTGACGGAGCCGGCGGAGTTGGTAACGACGACGTCGTAGTCGCCGGCGTTGGCTGTCTGGACGTTGGTGAGCGTGAGCGTGGCGTTCGTGGCGCCGGAGATTGCCGCGGCACCCTTGCGCCACTGGTAGGTAGGCGCGGGAAGGCCGGTGGCGGCAACCGTGAAGGTGGCCGCGCGGCCGGCGAGAGCGATCACATGGCCGGGCGGGCGAGCGATGACCGGAGGAGCGTTGACGGCGACCGTGGCGGCGACGGACGTGGCGGAGCCCGCAGTGTTCGTAATGCGGACGGCGTAACTGCCGGCGTGATACGGCTGGGCGTTGGGAATCGTGTAGGTGGCGGAGGTGGCACCGGGGAGATCGACGCCGGACTTGGTCCACTGATACGCGAGCGGCGCGGTGCCGGTGGCCGTGACCGAGAGTGAGACCGTGGCGCCGACGGCGTAGCCCTGGGAAGCAGGCGGGACGGTGATGACCGGGATTCCGTTGAGGCCGACGTTGATCTCGACATCGAGGTATTGGGCGGGCGCGGTGCCGCCGGTGGCGACGGTCTTGAGGGAAACATTACCGACGGTGTCGAGGAGCGTGGCGTTGGGGGCGAGGGCGGCGTCGGCGACGCTCGTGCCGGGTGTGGTGAGATCGAGGATGTTGCTCGTCGTGTTGGTGTTGTAGCCCCAGACGACGTAGGCGCCCTGCGACATCGAGCCATTGGCCGTGAAGGATCGGCGCGTGCCGATCCAGTAGTTGCGAGTCGCGTCGCGCACGACCTTGAGCGCAAGGGTGCCGGTCGCCGCGGAGGCATCGAAGCGGTTGACGCGAAACGTGCCACTGGTCGCGACGGTCTGCACTTGGGAATCGGCGATCCAGCCGAGGAGGTTTTTGAACCACGGGTTGAAGTCGGTATTGAGCGAGTTGGCGAAATTGGCGCCCATGGTGTCGAAGTCGTCGCCGTATTCGCTGCTGGTGCCGGCCGCGCTGACGGGGTTGCCGTCGGTGACCAGCCAGAGATTCGCGTGGCGGAGACCCCACGTGTGGCCGAGCTCGTGGGCGGCGACGCGGAAGTCGTATTCGCCATTCACCCAGACATAGGGACCGCCAACATTCGCGAGTCCGCCATAGGTGATTTGGGAACCGGTCAGGCCACTGAGAGAGGAAAAAATGACGACGATGCGGTCGAACCCGGAGAGCGTGTAGTCGGCAGCGGCGAGCGCGCGGGCATCGGTGTGGAGCTGGGTGTTGCGGTTACCGGTGGCATAGTAGGACGCAGTCTGTGGGAGGCGATAGACCGCGGCACTCACGCTGTTCGTGAGCGAAACCTGCCCGTAGGAACTCGCCGCGTAGTAGGGATTCACCTGCGCATCGGCGAGGTCCTTCACGTATGCGGCCGTGTAACCGGTGGAGCCACGCTTGGGTTCGCCTGGGAGGTCGGAGAAGTCGACACGGAGGTGGAGGATCTTCTTGGCACCCACTGTCCATGCGGTGGCGGGCAGCGCAGAGTTACCAGAACCCGAGGTGGGGGCGGAAGAAGTCACCACCGCGGGGTCGGAGCCAAGCGCCGGGATCGAACGCGGGCCGAGACCGGACTCGGCGGCGGCGTATTTGCGCGCGACTGCGAGCAAGGCCTCGGCCGACGGGAAAGTGAGACGTTGGCCGCCGATTTCGGCCGTGAATTCGCCGGACGGAGTTTCCCCGGGCTCAAGCACGCGCACGGCCGACTCGTGAACCGCGGCGACGCCGTCGAGGAGAATACCGTGGAGCGGAATCGCGTGTTTCGTCGTCTGGTCTTCGCGCCTTCCGTAAACGTAGGCGCGATATTCCGAACTGCCCGGCCATTGCACGGTGGACTGGAAGTGATCGGTCGGGAGGCCGGCTTGTTTACGGCGAATGAGTTCCCGTGGGCCGTAGTCGAAGGCGAGCACGGTATAATCGCCCACCGCCGAAAAACGCGTTTCCAATTCGGAAACGACGAGCGGGGGAAGCTGGGCACGCATCACCGCCGGCACGGTGGCCGCCAATGCGCCACGGGGATCGCGCTCGATCATTTGCTTCATCGCGACGCGACGCGCGCGGGCGAGCGACAGCCCCTCGCTCTCGAGGACGGCACGTGCACTGACAGTCGATTCCCCCACATACCTCAGCGACCAAGAGCGAAAGGCGGCAAACGCTGCGGGCAAATCTGCAGACCAATCGTGAGCGTAGACAAACGGCGCGAGGGCAACGGCGAGCGCCGGTGATTCGGAAGCCACGCCGGACGCGCTGGGCGCGGGAGCGGCCGCAGCAACAGGTGCAACGCTCGTAGCCACCCCGCTCCCCTGCCCGACCGAAACGTCGGTTGAAGCTGCAACCCGCGAGTCAGGTGCATGCGCGGACGGAATTCCTGGGCGGCTCACCCACCACACGCCCGCAACAAAGCCGAGAATGAGCAAAACACGCAAAACGGGGAATTTTCGGCGCATGAGAAAGCCGGGAAGCAATCACGCGCCAATTCACTCCGCAACCCCTCAGAGCCAGTGCGACCGTCTTTGATGCTGGACTCGGCGCGGCCGGCAATAACTGCAAACGCGTCAGCTAAATCTTCGGACGCTCCACCGGCGTCTGGGTGCCGGTGCCGGCGGTCGGCGAGTTGCCCATGCCTTTGCGGATGAAATCCACGGCTTGCGACTGATCCTTTACCTTCACGACTTTTTGGCTGCCGGATTCTTTGCCGATATTGTCAGCCGTGGCGGAGGCCATGATCGGCAGATATTTTCGCAGGTCTTTGCTCTCATCTTCCGTGCTGGTCTGCACGCTCCAAAGCTCCGCGGGCGGACGGCCTTCGACGCCGGGTTTGTTTTCCCGGGCCGTGATCCGCAGATATTTCTCATACACAGTCACCCGTTGGGGTCGCTCGTCGAAGCCCATCAACTCGGTGCGCGGAGCTTGGTAGACCGCCACCGTCCGATAGGTCGTGTTTCCGCGCGAATCGGTGACGGGCACCCGTTCGTAGTTCACGCCGCCGCCCACTTGCCCGTAACGCGGAACCGATACGATTTGCACGCGGGTCCGGGGCGCATCGACGCCATAATCGAGTTCGACGATCATGTCGGCGGTCTCGGTCGAGGGGGCTTCATACATACCTTTGGCCGACAAGGCCGTTTTCACAAACTCGGCCGCTTCCAAGTAGCGCAGGCTCTCCTCACCTTGCGCGGGGTCCTTGCTTTTAATTTTGTAGGACTGGGCCTCGGGCGCGCCCGCACGTGCGTCGCGTTTCACCATCGAGTCGACCTTCACGGCGTAGCCGGGCGAGTTGCACCCGGAAACGCCCACGACCAACAGCCCGGCCAAACTGAACAGCAGGCGACGAGCCCGGCGGCTCAGTTTGTCTCGCAAGAACGCCGGACCGGCGGGCTCGGAACGGAAAACTCTGCCAGCGGAAACCACGGGCAGAACTCAGAGTCCCGGTTTGACGGCAGCACCCGAGGTCGGCGTCGACACAGGGGCCGCGGGATCACTGGCTTTGACCGGCGCGGCCTCGCCCTTGAGGCGGGCCAACTCTTCCTCCAAACGGGCAATCTCGGCTTCGGTCTGCAGTGTTTTGTCCCGGGCATCGTCGAGGGCTTTTTTCTTGGCGAGAGCACCGGCGCGTTCGTCGCGGAGAGCTTTGAGGCGGTCTGCCGCCAACTTCTCTTTTCGCTGGGCATCGGTCAGCTCGATATCGGTGATGCGGAAGCCCTGCGCGATGGCAATTTCCTCATCGCTCTCCGCCTTGCGACGGGCTTCTTCGCTGCGCTTTTTAGCGAGTTCCTGCTGGTAGGCGCGCTCTTGGGCGAGGCGGTCCTGTTCTTTGCGGTCTTTGGCATCCTGCACCATGCCGACGATACCGCCGATCAGCGCACCTGCGCCCGCTCCGATCGCCGCACCGGTGCCGGTGCCCAGACCGCTGTTGTTCCCGACGACCGCACCGCCGACACCGCCGACGACGGCGCCGGTGCCGGCACCGGTGGCGGTGCGAGACGGGGCAACCGAGGAGCAACCGCCCGCTCCGAGGAGCGCCAAGGCGAGGACAATACCGCAATACTGTTGAGACGACACACGGGATTTGGGGGCAATTTCCATGGGAAAAATAAAGACGCGTTTGCTTAACTATAGACTCGCGCTACCTAATACGCGTTCGTTTTTTTAATCAAACGAGTATGCGATTCCGTCGGATACCCCTCGATGTGCGCAGCAGCGAAGGCTGCGTCGCGTCCGGGTTGATCAGGCAGTTTTGACATAGGGGCGGGGCGCTTATCCATCTGACATTTACCTCCATGACATTCCGCAACAAGGGATTTTTCACTGCTCCGATGCTCGTGTCCATCATCGGCCTGGTTCTCGCCATTATCGTGGTCGAGGGGCTGTTTGCCACAATCGTGCGGCCCAAAGCAGCCGACACCATCATCCGGCAGCGCGTCATGGCCGCGCAAGGAGCGGCCGGAGCGCCCACGAGTCAGGAAGGCTCGTTCTACATTATCATCAAGGATCCGGAGCAGGAGGTTGAGATCATTTTTTCGATCTGGGGCATGATCGTGCTCGTCCACAAGTTGATCGAAGTCCGCCGTGAGCGGGCACTGTTCAACCACGATTTTATCCACACCCAGCCCGGCGAGCGCATCATCCCCGAAGACGCGTTCGACCGATACAAAGAACTCAAAGCTTCCGTCGAGGTGCACCCGAGGTGGCGGGACCGTTTGTTGCCGGAATGTCTCCTCGCGGCTTTGCACCGGTTTCAAGCCACCCATTCCGTGCAGGACGCCGCGACTGCGGTGAAGGAACGCGCCGAGCTGGCGGCTGATCGCCTCGACTCTTCGCTCTCGCTCGTGCGCTACATCGTGTGGGCGATTCCGGCGATCGGATTTATCGGGACCGTGCGCGGCATCGGCCAGGCGTTGGCCTTCGCGGAGGATGCGATCAAGGGCGACATCTCGGCCGTGACGAGTTGGCTGGGCCTCGCGTTCAATTCAACGCTGGTCGCCCTCCTGCTTTCGATGGTGCTGATGTATGTGATGCACCTCGTCCAATCCCGACAGGAGGCCTTCGTGATTGAAACGCAGGCCTATTGCCGCGACCGCCTCATCGATGTGATGAAAGTTCCCGTGAAAGACAGTGCCGGAAACGGTCTCACCTAAGCCCGCCTTACCACCATGCCCGTTTCCCTTGGTCTCGAACTGTGTGACGCCGGATTTCTTGCAGCGAACTGTGACGCGGCGGATGTGCGGAGCGT
>CALRZR010000247.1:0-11714 GCA_943372705.1 Opitutus sp. GAS368
CCCCCTCTCCCGCCGCTGAATTCGAACGCCTGTTCGATCCCCGCGCCTATCGCACCGATCCCGCCACCGGCGTGATTAACGATCCCGCCGGCACCCGCATCGTCGACGCGCCGCCCCACCTCATCCGCGCCCTTCATCACATTCTGATGAAGGAAAAACCCGGCGTGTGGCGCGATGTCCTCGCCCGCACCGGTCGCACCTGCGGCCGCGAAATCGCCGCCAACCTCGACCGCGAGTCTGCCCGTCTCGGCCAACCTGTCCTCGGTGAACTCCCCCTCGAGGCCTCCATGGGCTACCTTGAGCGCACCTTCGCTACGCAGGGCCTCGGCGTGCTGAAAGTCGACCTCGCCGATGCCCCCGAGCACGGCCTCGTCATCGCCTACCTCACCCACAGCCATTTCGTCGACGTCCTGCCCGACGCTAACGATTTCGTCGACGCCTTCCCTGCCGGTCTGTTGCAGGGTTTCTTCGAACACATCAGCGGCGAGCAGCTCGGTTGCCTCGAGATTGCCTGCGTGCGGCGCGGCGCGCCCCGCTGCGCGTTCGTCATCACCGCCCAAGAACGCCTCGCCCCGGTTGCTCCGCTGCTCGGCCGCGAAACCGCCGAAGCGATCCTCGCCCGGCTCAAGTCCTGAGTCCGCCCGCCATGTCCCTCGCGCCTCCGAAAATCACCTGCCTCTTTTTTAACGACCCGTCGCTGCCCGCGTTTCTTAACGCCCCGGCCGGCCGCTCCCTTGCCGGCGATCTTCTCGTCGAATGCTCGTTGCATCCGGCCCTCGGTTACGCGCTCAACCTCGAAACGCCGACCAATTATCCCGGCGTCGCCGGCCTCCTCGGCGGTGTCGACATCGGCACGCTCGCCCACCCCACCGACGCGCTGCCCGCGCCCATCCTGCTCGCCGCCGGCGCTCCGGTTTCACCACTTGCCGTCCGCGCTTCGCTCGCTCGCCTTCTACGGCCTGATGATCGTCTCCGCGCGGTGACACTGCTCGTGCCGATCGCCGAAGCCCGCGCCCTCGGCGCCGCCCTCTCGCTCGCCGACCGCTTTGCGATCGCTTGGGACACCACGGCGTTTCCCCACGAGGAACTCGTCGAGTTCGCCCGCTGGCTCGCCGCCGAAAAACTCCTCGGCCCGGCCAACTTCGCCGGCCTGCACGCCTACACGACCGGCGCCGCGCCCACGAGCCACACCCAGCGCCTCACCGCGCTGCTCGCTCCGCTCGGTGCGCGCCTCACCGCCGTCGCGGCGTGAGACGGTTCCGCCCGCCGCCCGCGCTCACTTTTTCCCGGTGAGCATGTCTTCCATCAACGCAAGCGCCGTCGCCTCGGTGATGTCGCGCACGCCAAACTGTTTCACGATCCGCCCCGCCTGCATATCCTGACCGAGGATGTCGCTCGCGGCCGCTTGGCCGATGATCGCCGAGTCCTTCAACCGGATCGCCGTCGCCTGAATATCCGGGACCGCGTAAGTTTTGTCACCCGATACCTCGGGCACCGTGAGACTGCGGCTCGAGATCAACACTTCGATCGCCACGTCGGCGATCTTGCCGAGCGCTTCGCGATCCTTCGCGGCCTGATCGCCCACGAGTCGATGACCCGGATTTTCTTCGAGTAATGCGACCGCCGATTTCTGGTCTGCCAGAGTAGCTCCGGCGTTGCGAAACGCCCGGCCAAACAACCGTTCGATCTCCCGCACCGTCTGCTGGTCGGCCAGCGTCGGCGCCGCGGCATCCTTCACCGCGTAGGAATTCTCGCCACTCGTTTTGGTCGTGCCGTTTTCCTTGTAATATTTTTCCGAATGCGCCGTCAGCTTGAGCCCGCTGGCCGTGTCGACGAGCGCCCGATTTACGTAAATTACGACGCGCGGCGCGCCGTCGGTGGTGTAAACTTTGCGAAACCCGTCGAGGATGCCCGTCGCCGATTGGCGCGCGATGAGCGTGTCGCCGGATGGGCCATAAACCCGCTGGTTTCCCGCCTGCGCGAGCGGCGTGGCCGATGCAGCCGGCATCGCCTGATACACCGGCGGCGGTGTGGGCGGCGTGTTTTCGACCTGCGCGATCAGCGCGGGGAAGAGCAGATAGGAAAACGGAGCGAAGAGCAGTGTGCGGGGATTCATGGTAGGAGCGCGGGCGGCCCGCCCGCAGGGTGTGTGGAAAGCGGCAACCGCGCCGCGTTCCCGGATTTTACCGCGCTTGCCGGACGCGGATCGTGTATTTCTTTGCCGCCGTGTTCATCGCGGTGAAGCGCACGGCCTCGGTGGAGTTCTCGGCGAGAATCAACGTCTGGAACGGCGTCTCGTCGCCGGTCGAAATACCCTGCTCGTCTTTGAACACGCAGTTGATCTGGACCTCGATGCGCCGGCTCTCGCGGTTCTTCACGTTGGCCACGACTTCGAGGCGACCGTCGGCGAGTGCCCGCTCTTGGAGTCCCGTGCAGGTCACGGAGATTTGCGCGGGCTTGTCGAGGAGCACAAATTTCTCGGTGTTCTCGAGCGTGTATTTGGTCGTGTCGAGCGGTGCGAAGGGACCGGGCTCCGTCACGCAGCCCGCGAAGAGCGCGAGCGCCGCAGTGGCGGAGAGGAGGAGCATGGGTTTGGTGTTCATAGTCGGTGTGAGGTGGTGCCGTATGGGGTGTGACTGCGGCTCAGCGTTTAAGTTCGCTCAAAATAAGCACAGTATCTTTGGCCGGGTCTCCGACGGTGATCGTCAGCCGGCGCGAGAGATCCGCCACCGCCTGCCCGTTGGCATCGTAGAATTGCAGCGTCGCGGGATGTTCGCCCGGCGGCAATCGCAGCGCCGCAAAACTCAAATACTGCGGAAGATTGTCCCACATGCGCACGTCGGCCTGGGTCTTCGTCGCCGCCGCCGCGATCTTGCTGAAAATGCCGACCACGCCGAGCGCCACGGCTGCCAACTCGGCGCCGTCGCTCTTGTCCGACTCGGTCACGACCCGCCGCCGCCCTTGGGCATCCGTCACGACGCGGCGTTTTTCCTGATGGATATTATTCGCCGCAACCGCCGCACCGACGAGCGCGACATCGCCAATCGTGTCGGCGCTTTTCTTGAAGACGGCCTTGTTGCCGAGCACGTGATCCATCACGCGCCCACCCCGCGTCACCGCCTGAAAATTCAGATTGTCCCACGGCAGAAAATTCACGGCGGTCTCGCCGACCGTCAGCGTGGCCGAGCGGATCCGCGACGGCTCAGTGCGGAAACGCAGCAACTCGCCATTGTCACCCGCCGCATATTTCCGCGGCCCGCGGCCGAATTCGACAAAGCACAACACATTCGCCTGCGGATCGTAGTCGGGGAGTTTGTTCTTCGTGAGTATCTGCGCTCGTGCCAGCGCATCAGCACCGTCCGCCGCGAGCTTCGCCGAGGCGAGGCCGTCGAGATAATCGAGCAGCACGTAATCGCTCTTGTAGGTGTCGGACTCCGCGTCGCTGTCGAGGAGTTGCGCCGAGCGGAAACACGCGCGCGCATTGTCCGCCTCCCCGTCGCGCCAATAGAGTAGCCCGCGGTAGTAAAACGCCATCACGCGTTCGTAAGGTTCGCCGATAAACACTTTTTCGCGCTCCGCCGTGAAGAGCCCGCGTGAGCGCTGCGCAGCGTCGGCCGGCCCTGATAACAGTCCGCCGATTCGCCGGATCGCGTCGTCAAATTTCGCTTTCGCCATCTCGTAGTTTCCGAGCCGCAGCGCCGTGACGCCGAGACGATACTCGAGGAGCACGCGGTCTTTGTCCGGCGCCGCGGCGAGCTCGTTGTTGCCGTCGATGAGCGGGTCGCCCGTGCGCGCCACCGGGGCACGCACCGGCCGGTCCGGAATCGTTTCGCAACCGGCAAGTGTCAGGAGAACGGCAGCAGACATGGCGAGAAGCGCGACGATGGATGGGCGGCGCTCGCGGCTCGACAGTGCGGGTCGGGAGTCAGTCATGGTGCTTGCGGCGCGCTGGCGGGCGCCGCAACGCGACACTGTTTACCGATACGCGGCGTCTTCGAGGCCCTGCTTTTTCACCTCGGCCGAATCTTCCCACACGATCTCGCTCGTGCGGGCATCCGTGAGGCGGAAACTGTAGAGCACATAATCGCTCGTGCCCTGCGCCGTGCGCGTGCTCATGCCTTCGAGTTTGCCCGTAAGAAAATAATCCGCGCCGCGAAACTCGACGACGTTCGGATCACTGCTCGCGGTCACTTGGCCGGATTGCTTGAGCGCGCGTTCGCGTTCCAGCGTCTTCATCATCTCGCGATCGAGGAAGCTCACGCGGCCCGCCGCCTTCGAGTTGAGCTGCGTGCGGATGCGCGTGAGGAAGATGTCCTTGTTGATCGGGAAACGCGTGTTGTTCACGACCGGCTCCAGCACGATGCGCGGCTTGGTCTGCGCGCGCGCGATTTCGGGAATTCCGAGGATGCTGCGGGACATCTTGTCGGTGACCGACACGAGGTCTTGCGACTCGACGCCGGTGCCTTGCACGAAGCCCTTTTCATCGGGGCGCATCTCGGTGACCGGCACGCCGGAGGGATTTCTTACGCCCTGCGTAGTTTCGCAGCCGGTAAAAAATACCGGCGTCGCAGCAACGCTCGCCAAAAGGAGAAGACGGGAGGTGGTGTTCATGGTGTAGTCGGAAAAATCAAAAACGCCCTGCGCAATTCGCCCCGGGGCGCGTGCGCCATCGGCCGCGCAAATCAGCGCCCAAACAGGCCGTTCGCCTGGCTCATCGGCGCCGCGTTGCCGTAGTAATTATTGATGATGGTCACCTGCTGCGGAGCCGCCGCCGGTTGCGCGGCCGGAGCCGGCGTTTGCACGACGACCGGTTGCGCCTGCTCGACGTAGACCGGCGGCCGTTCCCAAATCACCGGCCGGTTCGCGTCCGCGATCGAGCCGAGCACCCAACCGACCCCGGCGCCCCAAGCCGCGCCGCGCCAGCCATTGTGCCGAAAACTGCCGCTGTTATGCCCAATAATTCCACCGGCCAGGGCCCCGAGAAACAATCCGTCGCGCGCCGCACTGCCGCGATAGTAACTGCCGCTGTGGTAGCCGCCACCGCCATAGTATCCACCACCGTAGTAGCCCCCGTGTCCATGACCGCGATACACCACGGGAGGAGCGCTGCGATAAATATAGGGCGTTTCGTGACGCGGCGAGCGCACCTGCGTGTTGCGCCGGTTGTCATTGTCGTGGCCCACCGCCGAGCCGATCAGCGCACCGACCCCCGCCCCGATCGCGGCGCCCTTCCACGCGTTGTGGTTGAGACTGCCGCTGTTGTTGCCGATCACCGCGCCGGCGATCCCGCCGATGACGGCGCCATTGACGGTTTCGGGGCGAAAAACCTGCGCCGAAGCCGGCGCCGCTGCCAAGAGGGCAAGACCGAGGTAAAGGTGCGTTTTCATGGTTTGAGGACAACGTGTGCGACACCGCCTCGGGCGCAAGGTTTCAGCGAACCTGCACGACCGCACCCAACACACCGCCATTTCCGCCCGAATCCCCTGTTGTGCCCGGCCGTCAGGCCCACCAAGTTCCTCGACGCAGCACCCCCAACCCCACCGCGTTCCCGCTCCCATCGGTGCGCGCCCCCTCCCCAAACCCTGCTCCCGATGCCCTTCAAACTCCGCCTTGCCCGCGCCGCCGACAATGGCGCACTCGCCGCCCTCTACACCGAACGCGGCCACGTTTGCTCGCCTGCCGAGATGTCCACGCGTCTCTCGCGCGTGATCACCGATCCCGCGCACGCCGTGATTTTGGCCGAGACCGCCGAGAAAAATGTCGTCGGTGCCATCCACGTCTCTCTCTACCGCATCCTCGAATGGGACGAGGCCGCCCAAATCCTCGGTGTGATCGTCGCCGAGTCCCACCAACGCCGCGGTCTCGGCCGCGCCCTCACCGAACGCGCCGAACAATGGGCCCGCGAACGCGGCTGCACCATGGTCTACCTCCGCACCAACGCCCTGCGCACCGACGCCACTAGCTTCTACGGTAAGCTCGGCTACCTAAACGACCGCACCCAGTTTTTCTTCACCAAGAAACTGAGCCCCTGACGCCTTCGCGCTCTATCTTTACCGGTGAGTCACGCCGACCCATACCCACCGCCCCCCGCTGCCGAATCCCGCGAAACATCCTCTCCCCCCTGTTTGGAATATTGGCCGCCCTGCCGTCTCTCAGTGATTACCATGTTACGCTCAACCATTCTCGCCTGCCTCACCGCTGCCTGCCTCGCCACTCCCGGCGCGTTCGCAAATTCCGCCGGCGTCGCGCCCGACGCCAAATCAGCCCGCCCCCTCGCCGTCGGCGCCACCGCCCCCGATGCCCAGCTCCGAATGCCCGATGGCACCGCGCTCTCGCTCGCCACGCTCCTCGCGGAAAAACCCACCGTCCTCGTTTTCTACCGCGGCGGCTGGTGCCCGTATTGTAACAAACAGCTCGCCGAACTCGCCGCCTTCGAACCGCAGTTCCTCGAGCTCGGCTTCCAAATCATCGCTCTTTCCACCGACGCTCCCGCCGGCCTCGCGCCCACGGCCGCAAAAAACAAAACCGCCTACCGGCTCCTCTCCGATCGCGCCATGTCGGCCGCTTCCGCCTACGGCGTCGCGTTCCGCGCCGATCCCGCGACTGTCACCCGCTATCGCAACAACAAGATCGAGCTCGCCCCGATCCCCGGCGACACGTCCGCCCACTGGCTCCCCGTTCCCACCGTGTTCGTCATCGGCCGCGACCGCGTCATTCGCTTCACCGCCTCGAATCCCGACATCAAGATCCGCCTCGCCGCGTCCGAACTCCTCGCCGCCGCCCGCGCCGCGACGGCCCGTTGACCTTTCCGCTAGCCCGCCTTGGCCGCTTCGCCTCGCCCGCCGGCTCTTCGCAATTCCCGCCGCGATATCGTAACTTCGCGAGTTGTGTCGGGACCTTCCACCACTACGGTCGGTCCCACACGCCTCCATGAAGTTCGTTCGCCTCGCGCTCCTGTTGCTCGCTCCTGTCGCCCGCACCCCTGCGGCCGAGCCGGGTAACTCTGCGAAATCCGGAGCCGCCAGCACTCGCGCCACCGGCGATTCGTCTCCCGCGGCCACCGCCGCTTCCTCCGCGCAACCTGCCGTCAAGGCGCCCGCCCCCGCCGCTGCGAAATCCGCTCCTGCCGCCGCCACTTCGACGAAGGCCCCCGCCAAGAAATTCGATCCGCCCGCCCCCAAAGCGAGCCCCCGCGATCCCGCCCGCGAGTCCTACAATATCGAGGAGCTCCGCGAAAAAGCCGCCAACGGCAACACCATCGCCCAATACAACCTCGGCCTCGCCTACGCCCAAGGTCTCGGCGTCCCCGTCAACCTCCCCGAAGCCTACGTCTGGCTTTCCCTCGCCTCCGAAAAAGCCACCACCGGCAAAGCCTTCGAACGTCTCATCGGCAACATGTCCGATGCCCAGGTCTCCGAGGGCAACCGCCAGCTCGTCGTCGTCCGCGACCCGACCAACGCCACCAACATCGCCCGCCTCCCCGTCGCAAATCCCCTGCCACCCCCGATTCCCGCCGCCAACCCGACCCCGATCCTCCCGCCCGCCAACTCCCTCGCCGAAGACGAGATCGTCCCCCTCTTCCGCCCCAACCGCGCCGCCGCCGAACTCGCCGCCGCCAACGCCGCCGCTGAGAACGCCGCCAAAGCCGCCACCGACAGTTTTATCGCCGCCAACGCCGCCCGCCCCACCACCGGCAACGGCACCCCGGCTGCCCCCGGCGCCAACGGCTCCGAAACGACGGCCGCCAACACGACACCCGGAGCGCCCGGCTCTCCCGGCACGCCCGGTTCTCCCACTTCACCCGCCGCTCCCGGCGCCACCAACCCCGACGGCACCCCCGCCGTCGACGCTCCTCCCGGCCCGGCCCCTGCCGCCGGCATCGCAATCACCGGCGGAGGCATTCCCCCCGAAGCCGCCCAGCGCCAGATCGAAAAAATGGCGGCCGTCATCAACAGCAAGGGCCTGCTCCCGCCCGACCGCCCCGGCGCCGAAAAACCCGCCGCCAACCGTCCGCCCCCTCAACCCCGCAACCGCGTCGAACTCGACCCCGATGCCGTCGGCCCCGTCAAAGCCGACGACCTCAAACCCGACACCGGCTCCGCCCATCTCCTCGCGGAAATCGAAAAAACGCAGGCCGACGCCGATACTCCCAAAAACGTCAACGACACCCGCGTCGCCAAGTCCCCTGCTCCCGGCGCCGACGCCCCCGCGCCGCCGGACGCCCCGGCCCGTCGCGCTACCGCCCCCGCCGCCGCGCCCCGCACCGTCAATCTCCCCGGCAACACCGCCGCCAACGCCACCAAGTCCCTCGAAGCGATGGCGTCTGCCAACCCCAAGAATTCCCCCTCCGCCAACCCCGGCGGCGCCCAAAATTCTTCCGGCAAGTCCACGCCCACCAGCCCCGGGGCCACCGCCACGGCCGCAGCCAACTCCGCTGGAGCCCGCCCCACCAACGCCCCCGTCGGCACCATCACGCGCTCCGCCACCGCGTCTTCCTCTTCATCGTCCACGACCGGCACCGGCGGCCCCGCCAACGCCCTCACCGCGCCCACCGCCACCCGCGCCCCCGCCGCGACGAAGAGCCTGGAGCTCACCCGCGCCGAGACCGCCCTCTCCGAACAATCCCGCGCACTCGCCGCCGCCCGTGCCGACGCCGAGAAAGCCCGCCTCGCCCTCAACAACGAAAAAGCCCGCGTCGCCAACCTCGCCGCCGCCTCCACCGCCCAGTCTGCCGCACTCGCCGAAGAGCAGCGCCGCAACTCCGCCAATCTCACCCGCCTCGCCAACGAACGCGACGCCCTTGCCGCCCGCCTCGCTCAACTCGAAACCGCCTCCCGCAACCCCGCTTCCCCCCCGTCTTCTTTCTCCTCCTCGCTCCCTCCCTCCGTCTCTCCATCCTCCGCCACCTCCTCCGACCGAGACCTCCTCGCCACTCGCCTCGACCAAACCCAGACCGCCCTCTCCGCCGAGATCGCCGCCCGCACCCAAGCCCTCCAAGCCGCCCAAGCCACCGCCACCGAACTCGCGCTCGCCCGCGCCCGCATCGACGATCTCACCGCCCGCGTCGGCACCAACGCCGCCCCCCGCACCGACGTCGACGCCACCCGTTTCCGCTCCGAACTCGCCGAACTCCGCTCGCAACTCGACCGCACCACCACTGCGCTCACCTCGCGCCTCGACCAGACCGAAGCCTCGCTCACCGCCAAACTCGCCGCCGCCGATCAAGCCGCCAAATCGACCTCCGCTCAGACTGACCAGACCGCCGTCGCCCTCGCCAAAGCCGAAGCCGCCGCCACCGCCGCGCAAGCCCAAGTCGCCGACCTCCGCGCCCAACTCGCCAACGCCACCGGCCAAGCCTCCGCCGCCTCCGCCGCCGCCTCGGCCAACGCCGCCGCCCTCGCCGAAGCACTCTCCAAGGTCGACGCCCTCACCACCGAGAAAATCCGCACCGCCGAGCAAACCGCCCGCGCCTCGCTCACCACCGCGGAAACCCTCACCAAACTCTCCGCTGAAAAAGAAACCCTCGCCGCCCGCCTCTCGGCCGAACTCGAAAATCAGAAATCAAAATTCGAAAACTCCTCTTCGGCACTCACCGACCGCCTCACAAAAGCCGAAGCCGCCGCCGCCTCGCTCGCCGCCGAACTCGCCGCCGCCACCCGCGCCCGCGACGAAGCCCTCGCCCAAGCCTCCCGCACCACCTCCGAAAACGTCGCCAAGCTCACCGCCGAGAAAGACGCCCTCGCCGCCCGTCTCTCCACCGAACTCGAAAATCAAAAATCGAAATTCGAAAACTCCTCCGCCGCTCTCACCGACCGCCTCACGAAAGCCGAAGCCGCCGCCGCCTCGCTCACCGCCGAACTCGCCGCCGCCACCCGCGCCCGCGACGAAGCCCTCGCCCAAGCCTCCCGCACCACCTCGGAAAGCGTGGCAAAGCTCACCGCCGAGAAAGACGCCCTCGCCGCCCGCCTCTCCACCGAACTCGAAAATCAAAAATCGAAATTCGAAAACTCCTCCGCCGCTCTCGCAGCCGAGAAAATCCAGGCCGCCAAACTCTCCGGCGAACTCACCGCCCGCGTCGCGCAGCTAGAAACCGAACGCCAGATCGCCGCCGAGAAAATCGCCGCGCTCACCGCCGAAGCCGCCGCCGCCACCACTCGCGCCCGCAACAACGACGAAACCCTCTCCCAAGCCGGCCGCACCGCCTCGGAAACTATTTCCAAACTCACCGCCGAAAAAGACGCGCTCACCACCCGACTCTCCGCCGAGATCGAAAACCAAAAATCGAAATTCGAAAATTCCTCCGCCGCCCTCGCCAAACTCACCGCCGAATACAACGCGCTCGCCGCCCGCCTCACCCGCGCCGAGTCCGCCGCGCTCACTTCCGGCGAAGCCCAGACCAAGGCCGCGACCCTCGCCATTGAGAACAACACGCTGGCCGCCCAGCTCAAAACCGCCCTCGCCGCCGCCTCCTCCGCGCAGGCTGACGCCCAGCAACAAATCGCCGCCGCCCGCGAAAACGCCGCGCGCACGTCCGCCGAAAACTCCACGCTCGCCCAACGCCTGCAAGCCGCCCAAACCGCCCTCGCCTCCGCCGCTACGCAGGCAACCGCCGATCTCTCCGCGGAAAAAGCGCGCCACGCCACCCTCGCCGCCGAGCTCAGCGCACGCGCCGACGGCCAAGCCGCCGCCATCACCCGCCTCACCGCCGAACGCGACCAACTCGCCGCCACGAAGACCGCCGCCACCGCCCAAGCCGAACAATCTTCCGCCGCCCTCTCGAAACTCGAAACGGCCCTCGCCACCGAAAAATCGCGCACCGCTGAACTCGAGAATCAAAAATCGAAATTCGAAAATTCCTCCGCCGAGCTCACCACCAAACTCAACGCCGCCCAATCCGAACTCACCACGCTCGCGTCCCTGAAAGCCGACGCCACCGCAAAAACCGATTCGCTCGCCAAACTCGCCGCCGAAAAAGACGCCCTCGCCGCCCGCCTCGCGCAAACCGAGTCCGTCCTTACAGCCGCAAAGACCGCCGCCTCCGCACAAGCCGAACAATCCGTCACCCTCGCGAAACTCGAATCCGCCCTCGCCGCCGAAAAATCCCGCGCGACCGAACTCGAAAATCAAAAATCGAAATCCGAAAATTCCTCCGCCGCCCTCGCCGATCGCCTGACCAAAGCCGAAGCCGCCGCCACGTCGCTCGCCGCAGAACTCGCCGCCACCACCCGCGCCCGCGACGAAGCCCTCGCCCAGGCGGCCCGCACCACCTCCGAAAGCGTCGCCAAGCTGACCGCCGAAAAAGACGCCCTCGCCGCCCGCCTCGCGCAAACCGAGTCCGTCCTTACCGCCGCGAAAACCGCCGCCTCCGCTCAAGCCGAACAAACCGCCGCCACCCTCGCGAAACTCGAATCCGCCCTCGCCGCCGAAAAATCCCGCGCGACCGAACTCGAAAATCAAAAAACGAAATTCGAAAATTCCACCGCCGCCCTCACCGCCGACGTCGCCGTCAAGTCCACCGCGCTCGCCTCAGCCGAAGCCCGCGCCCAAGCTCTCCAGGCCGCTGCCACCACCGCCCAAGCCGACGCCACCTCCCTCGCCATCGCCAAAACCGAAGCCGCCACCGCCGCTCTCCGCCAGCAACTCGCCGATCTTCCAAACCAAGTCACCGCCGCGGCCGCATCCCGCCCATCCGCCGCCACCCAGCACGCCGCCGA
>CALRZR010000248.1:0-11700 GCA_943372705.1 Opitutus sp. GAS368
GTCGACGCTGCGCCTCGACAACTATGTCTACACCGAGGAAGGCATCCGGGCCGGCTGGAAGCGCGTGGGGTCGGGCGGGCATTTGTCGCTCGCGATCTCGTGCATGGCGGGGCGCTGGTTTTTCGAGCGGCTCTACTGGACGGTGACGCGGGCGACGGGGCGCGAGCCGATCGCGTTCTACAGCGCGCTGCATGGTGGAACCGTCACCTATGTCGTGCCGCGCGAAGACGCGCGGTTGATTCCGGCGGTAGTGGCGGCGCGCACGAAGTTGAAGCCGGAGCAGACGATGGAGCGAACGCAGACGACGAGTGATGATTGGCCCTATCTCTACATCCGGCCGGGGGCGATGCCGTGGGGCTATATTGCGGTGCTCGGGGCAGTGTTGGGGTTTGCAGGGTTGTGCGCGCGGCCGGTGTTTGGCTTTGGCGCGAAAGGTGGCGCCGGGGCGGAAGACGGCGGGTTTCACCGTCCGCTGTTTCTGATGGGCGCGGCGTTTCTGCTGATCGAGACGCGCGGGGTGACGAGTTTGTCGCTGCTGTTTGGCTCCACGTGGGTGGTGAACTCGGCGGTGTTTGGCGGTATCCTGATCATGGTGCTGCTGGGCAATGCGGCGGTGCTGCGCTGGCAGTGGACGAATCCGCTGCCGTGGTTTGGCCCGCTGCTCGCGGCGGTGGCGCTGCTGTATGTTTTCCCGTTGTCGTGGTTGCATACGCTGCCGCTGGGTTGGCGCGGACTTCTCGGCGGGTTGCTCACGGGGCTGCCGATCGGGTTGGCGGGTGTGATTGTGCCGATGTTGCTGAAACGTGCGGCAAATCCGGCGGCGGCGCTGGGCGCGAATCTGCTCGGCGCGGTGCTCGGGGGATGCCTCGAATATTTTTCGATGATCGGCGGGATTGGGGCCCTCGCCCTGCTGGCGGCGGTGCTCTACCTCGGGGCGCTGTGGGATTTGGTGCGCGAGCAGCGCGTGGCGAAGAGCGCGTAAGAAAAAGGCACCGGTCTCGGTGAGAACGGTGCCTGAAGTGCGACGACAAGGGTGGGTCGGAGACCCTGCCCTACGTTACGCGTCGGGGGCGGGCTCGGCGTTGGCGGCCTGCTCTTCGTCGCTCTCGACCACGCGGGCGACGCTCAGGAGTTTGTCGCCGGGGGCGAGCGTCAGGAGCTTCACGCCCTTGCCGCCGCGGTTGACCTCGCGGATCGTATTCACCGGGCAACGCACGCTCTGGCCCTTGGCGGTGAGGAGCATGATTTCGTCGGTGTCCTTGATGCTGAGGGCGCCGGCGAGCTTGATGGATCCGTCCTCGGGGAGATCGATGGCCCAGACGCCGCTGCCGCCGCGGTTGATGAGGCGGTAATCCTCGAAGCGCGTGCGGACGCCGAGACCGGCTTCGCTGGCGACGAGGAATTTGGCGTTGTGGTCGACGACCTCAATGACATCGAGGTAGTCGCTATCGAGCTTGAAGCGCATGCCGGTGACGCCGCCGGTGGCGCGTCCGGTGGGGCGGAAGAGATCTTCGCCCGTCTCGGCATCGCGCTCGCGGAAGCGGACGGCGAGGCCTTGGTGGGAGACGAGGATGAGTTCGTCGTTGCCCGTGGTGAGGACGGTGCCGATGACGGTGTCCTTCTCGGCGAGGTTGATGCCGATGAGGCCGCCTTCGCGGGTGCAGTTGGCGTAGTCGGCGAGGGAACTCTTCTTGATGACACCGCTCTTGGTGGCCATGACGAGGTAGCGGTCCTCGGCGAAGTCCTTCACGCAGATCATGGCGGCGATCTTCTCGCCCTCGGCCAGACGGAGGAAGGAGGAGACGGACTTGCCCTTGGCGGTGCGGGTGCCCTCGGGGATGTCGTAGACCTTCTTCGCATGGCACTGGCCGATGCTGGTGAGGAAGAGAATGTAGTCGTGCGTCGACGCGGTGAAGAGGTTCTCCACGAAATCCTCCTCATAGGTTTCGGCGCCGATGACGCCCTTGCCGCCGCGCTTCTGGGAGCGGTAGTCGGCGACGGGCGTGCGCTTGATGAAACCGAGATGGGAGACAGTGATGACGCAGCCCTCGTTGGGGATGACGTCTTCCATGCGGAACTCGCCGGCCTCGCCGAGGATCTCGGTGCGGCGGGGCGAGGTATATTTCGCCCTCATATCGCCGAGTTCTTTTTTGATCAGGGCCATCAGCTTCGCCTCAGACTCGAGGATGCCGCGGAGTTCCTCGATGATCTTCATCAACTCGAGGTATTCGGCCTCGATCTTGCCGCGCTCGAGACCGGTCAATTGGTAGAGGCGGAGTTCGAGGATGGCATCAGTCTGCCGCTCGGAGAGCGGATACTTGGCCATCAGGCGGATCTTGGCTTCGTCGCGATTGGCGGAGGCGCGGATGATTTTGACGAAGTCGTCGAGGTTATCGAGGGCGATGATGTAGCCCTCGAGAATGTGGGCGCGGTCTTCGGCCTCCTTGAGGCGGAACTTCGTGCGGCGCGTAACGACGTCGCGGCGGTGCTCGATGTAGCACTCGATGAGTTCCTTGATGTTCATCTGCTTCGGGCGCTTCTTATCGAGCGCGAGGAGCGTGACGCCGAAGGAGGATTCGAGGGCGGTTTTCTGGAAGAGCTGGTTGATGACGACCTTGGCCTGCTCGCCGCGCTTGAGTTCGATGACGATGCGGGTGTTTTCGTCGGACTCGTCGCGGAGGTCGCGGATGCCGTCGATTTCTTTTTCGCCGACGAGCTCGGCGATGCGGAGGACGAGGGTGTTGCGGTTAACGTTATACGGAATTTCCGTAATCACGATCTGCTCCATGCCGCCCTTGAGTTCCTCGGTGTGGGCCTTGCCGCGGGTGCGCACGATGCCCTTGCCGGTTCGCAGATAGGAGAGAATCCCGTCGCGGCCCGAGATAATGCCGCCTGTGGGGAAATCAGGGCCGCGCACGATGTCGCAGAGGGCGTCGACGGAGATGCGCGGGTTGTCGATGATGGCGACCGTGGCGTCGATGATCTCGTCGAGGTTGTGCGGCGGGATGTTCGTCGTCATGCCGACGGCGATACCCGTCGAGCCGTTCATCAACAGATTCGGCAACGCGGAGGGGAGGACGGTGGGCTCGGTGGTGGACTCCTTGTAGTTGGGGGCGAAGTCGACGGTGTCTTCGTCGATGTCTTTGAGGAGGTCCTCGGCGATGTCCTTGAGGCGGGCCTCGGTGTAGCGGTAGGCGGCGGGCGGGTCGCCATCGACGGAGCCGAAGTTGCCTTGGGGATCGATGAGCGGGTAGCGCATGACCCACGGCTGCGCCATGCGGACGAGGGTGTCGTAAACGGAAGAGTCGCCGTGCGGGTGGTAGTTCTTGAGCACCTCACCGACGACACCGGCGCACTTGTCGAAGGAGCGGTTGTGCAGGAGACCTTCGCGGAGCATCGCGTAGAGGACGCGGCGTTGCACGGGCTTCAGGCCATCGCGGGCGTCGGGGAGGGCGCGCGAGATGATGACCGACATCGAGTATTCGATGTAGGCCGACTGCATGATGTCGGTGATGTTGGCGGAGGAAAGCTTCTCGTTAGCCGTATACATGGGCGGTGGGAAAAATGACGAATGACTAAGGTCTAATGACTAAGGCCGAGCGCGGGGCGGAAACTTACTTGCTCAGCGGAGCGAGACCGAGTTTGGCGCGGACGTCGTTGGTGGAGTGAGTGGGCTTGCCGACGTTTTTCGCGCGGGCTTCGACGACGGCGAGATGGTCGAGCATGTTGCCGAGGTCGGATTGAAGCTGGGTGATCTCGCGGCGTTTGCGCCGGATATCCCGAACGAAAGTTTGGGTCTTAGTCATAGGCTTCTTTGCGGTTTAAAATTCGTTGAATGATGATTTTTGTTCCGACGACATCGAAGAGGATGCGGTGGTCGCCAGCGCGCAGGCGGTAATCGTAGTCGTAAGCGGTGAGACGTTTGATGTCGCCATGCATGCCGGGATTCAGCCGATCAATTTTTCGTGTGATTTGATCTGCAATCCGCAGAGGAAGTTTCCGCAGATCGGCAAGCGCGGTTTCTGTGTATTCGATCGTCACACGTCGAGGAACTGCACGTTGAGGGCGTTGTCTTCGATGAATTGGCGGCGGGGGGGGACTTCGTCGCCCATGAGGAGGGTGAACAACGCGTCGGCTTTCGCGGCGTCGTCGATGGAGACTTTGAGGAGGCGGCGTTTTTCCGGGTCCATCGTCGTCTCGAAGAGCTGCTTTGGGTTCATTTCGCCGAGACCCTTGTAGCGTTGAATGTGGAGACCTTTGCGGCCGTTGCCGCGGATTTGGGTGACGATGTCGAGGGGGCCGAGGAGTTCGATCCTGGTTTCGCTCTTGGTGCCGAGGCCCTCGGTGACGGTGTAGCGCGGCCTCTCGGGCGTCGGGGTAAACGTGGCGACGTCGAGGCCGGCTTTCGCGAGGGCGACGAGGAGTTTGCTCATCTCGGTGCTCTCGAAGATCTCGTGAATCGTGACGCGTTTTTGCGTGGCGTAGGATTTCTTTTCCACGGGAGCGGCCGGGACGACGGGAGCGAGCGGATCGGTGCTGACGGCGGCGGGCTCGATCTGGTCGGTGAGGTCGGCGTTGAGCTTGTGCTTCGTGAGGAAGTCGGCGCGGGCGTGTTCGTCGCGGAGGAATTCGTGGTCCTCCTTGTTGCCCTCGCGGATGCGGGCGACGTAGCGCGGGAGAGCGCGGGTGGCGGTATCGTGCGTGTCGAGATACTCGGGGAGCGAGGCGCCGTAGCGGGTGACGCCGCCGCCGAATTTTTCGAGGAGGGCGAGGTTTTCGACGATGGTCTCGATCTGCGCGGGGGCGAAGACGTGGCCGTCGGTGAGACGCGCGAGCACGATGTCTTCGGAGCCGAGTTCGAGGAGGATGCGGTTGAGCTGGTCGTCGTTGTCGACGTATTGCTCACGTTTCTTGCGCTTGATCTTATAGAGAGGAGGTTGGGCGATGTAGACGTAGCCGCGCTCGATCAGGCCCTTCATCTGACGGTAGAGGAACGTGAGGAGGAGCGTGCGGATGTGGGAGCCGTCGACGTCGGCATCCGTCATGATGATGATCTTGTGGTAGCGCGCTTTCGCGGCGTTGAAGCCGCCGACGGATTCGTCGCCCTCGCCGATGCCGGTGCCGCAGGCGGTGATGAGGGTGCGGATTTCCTCGTTGGCGAGGACCTTATCGAGGCGGGCCTTCTCGGTGTTGATGAGTTTGCCGCGGAGCGGGAGGATCGCCTGGAAGCGGCGGTCGCGGCCCTGTTTCGCGGAGCCGCCGGCGGAGTCGCCCTCGACGATGTAGAGTTCGGTGAGCGCGGGATCGCGTTCGGAGCAGTCGGCGAGTTTGCCGGGGAGGCCGCCGCCGGAGAGAGCGCCTTTGCGGACGGTCTCGCGGGCTTTGCGGGCGGCTTCGCGGGCGCGGGCGCCGTTGAGGGCTTTGTCGACGATCTTTTTGGCGATCGAGGGGTTGGTCTCGAAATATTGCATCAGGCCCTCGTAGGTGACGGAGCCGACAACACTCTCCACTTCGGGCGAGAGGAGTTTGACCTTGGTCTGCGACTCGAACTTCGGGTCGCTGTGCTTGATCGAGATAACGGCGGCGAGGCCTTCGCGGACGTCGTCACCGGTGATCTGCGGGTCTTTTTCCTTCAGAAGATTGTTGGCCTTGGAGTATTGGTTGATGGCGCGGGTGAGGGCGCTGCGGAAGCCGGAAAGGTGGGTGCCGCCGTCGGGATTGTGAATCGTGTTGGTGTAACACATCACCTGGTCGTTGTAGGTGTCGTTGTATTGGAGAACGACCTCGCAGTGGACCTCGGCGGCTTTCTCATCGAGCTGGATCTTGGTTTCCTTGGTGAAACGGATCGGCTTCGGGTGCAGGGCGTTTTTGCCCTGATTGATCTGCTTCACGAACTCCTCGACGCCGTCTTTGTAGAAGTAACGCTCGGGTTTGGCCTCAGCGGGACGCTCGTCGGTGAAAATGATTTCGAGACCGGAGTTGAGGAAGGCGAGTTCGCGGAGGCGCTGGCTGATGCGGGCGGCGACAAAGACGGTGGTGTCGCGGAAGATCTCGGCGTCGGGCTTAAAGCTGATGTAGGTGCCGGTGCCTTTGGCTTTGCCGATGACCTCGAGTTTTTTGACGGTCTTGCCGCGCTCGAATTTCATGTGGTGGACGGAGCCACCGCGGGAGACCTCGACCTCGAACCACTCGGAGACGGCGTTGACGCACTTGGCGCCGACGCCGTGGGTGCCGCCGGAGAATTTGTAGCCGCCCTGGCCGTATTTGCCGCCGGAGTGGAGGGTGGTGAGCACCATCTCGACGCCGGGGATGCCGTATTGCGGGTGGATATCGACGGGGATGCCGCGGCCGTTGTCGCGGATGGAAATGGAGCCGTCGACGTGGATGTTGACCTCGATGCGGGAGCAGAAGTTGGCGAGATGTTCGTCGACGGAGTTGTCGAGAACCTCGGAGACGCAGTGATGAAGGGCGCGTTCGTCGGTGCCGCCGATATACATGCCGGGCTTTTTGCGGACGGCCTCGAGACCTTCGAGTTTGCCGAGCTTGGAGGCGTCGTAGGCATCGGCGCCAGCCTGGTTGATCACGTTGCGTTCGGAGTCGGTTTGATCGGCCATGAAATGGGTTTTGCGAGGGTGAAAAATGAAAGGAAAATCCTCTCGAAACCTCGGCGGGGACGCGAGGGTTTTTTTGAAGAAAATCGAGGGCGGAAACGCCGTTCTTTTGGGTTTTAAGCGAAGCTTTCGTTTGACCGGGGTGGGGGTAGCGACAAGCTCGCGGTCGAAATGCCCAGTCCAGCCATCGAAACCCTGCTAATCCTCCAAGATCGCGATACGAAAAGGCTGGGATTGGAGGTGCAGTTGAAGTCGGTGCCGAGGGATGTGGCGCTCGTCGAAGCCAAGATTGCGGCGGAAAAAGCCGCCATCGAGACGGCCAAGCAGGAGTTGAAGGAGCTGGAGACCAAGAAAAAGCTGATCGAGACCGAGATCGGATCGGCGGAGGCGAAGCTGGCCAAATACAAGACGCAGCAGTCGCTGGTGAAGAAAAACGACGAATATCAGGCGCTCGGTCACGAAATCGAGACGACGGAGAAGGCAATCGGCGATCTGGAAGGCCAGGAACTCGAAGTGATGTATCTGATCGACGAGGCGAAGAAGAAGTTCGTGGCGGCGGAAGCGGTGTTGAAAGGGAATATTTCGGGGCACGAGGCCCGGATCAAAACGCTGCGCGAGCGCGAAGTGAACGTGTCGGCCGAGTTGCAAACGGCGCAGGCCGATGTCGCTACGGCGCGCGGACCGGTGGGTGAGGCGCGGTTGCGGATGTATGACCGGATCGCGGCGCGGCAACAGCCGGTGATCGTGCCGTTGGTGCATGGCGACAAATGCGGCGGTTGCCACCTAAAGGTTTCCAGTGACGTGATCTCAGCGGCGCGGGGCAAGGGCGCGGATCCATTGGCGGCGCTTCCGACCTGCGATCAGTGCGGGCGGATTGTTTACTGGGAGTAGATCGCAAAAGAGCCCGGTCAGGCTGATCGGGCTACGGCGGACGGCGTTTGGGACAGCCGTGCGGCAGGCTATTTTTGGCTTTCGAGCCAGCGGATGGCGGCGTGGGTGAGCTCGGCGGCGTCGGCGAGGCCGAGTTTTTCACGGATGCGGATGTGATAGGTCTGCACGGTTTTCATGCCGATGTGGAGATCGTCGGCGATGCGGCGGGTAGAGTGGCCGGCGCCGATGCGACGGAAAACCTCGAGTTCACGGTCGCTGAGTGCGTCGGGCGTGGCCGGAGCGGAGCCGGGCGGGCGCGAGAGGCTACGCTCGGCGAGCACACTGAGGACGGAGGGGTCGGCGTAGAGTTTGCCGGAATGGACTTGGCGGATGGCGGCGACGATTTGCCCGGTTGACTCGCGTTTCATCACGTAGCCGAGCGCACCGGCGCGGAAGGTGCGCTCGATATCGCCGATTTCCTCGTGCATCGAAAGCACGAGCACGCGGGTGGCGGGAAGGTGGACGCGGAGGTTCTTGATGAGTTCGAGCCCGGAACCGTGTTTGAGGCTGAGGTCGACGACGGCGACGTCGGGCGGCTGGGCAATCATGGCGGCGAGGGCCGGGGCGGTGTCATCGGCTTGGCCGCAAACGTTGAGATCGGGTTCGAGCCGGAGGAGGTTGGCGAGCCATTCGCGGACGAGGGGGTGATCGTCGACGAGGAAGACACCAATGCGGGCGCGTTTGTTCATGTTGCGGCGGGGCGAACGGGAATGTGGCAGTAGACGCGCGTGCCGCGGAAAAGATTGGGGCCGACCGACAAAGTGCCGCCGACATAGGCCGCGCGGTGAGTCATGATGCGGAGTCCCATGCCGGTGCCGCGGTGTTCGGGCGGCGGGAGGCCGGAGCCATCGTCGGTCACGGTGAGGCTGACGGCGTCGGGGTGGCCGGTCAGGAAGATTTCAATGGTGTGGGGCGCGGCGTGGCGCAGGGCGTTGCGCACGGCTTCCTGGGCGATGCGATACAACTGGCCGGACGCCTCGGCACTCTCGACCAGGGTGGCACCTTGTTCCTGAAAACGGCAGGAAACTCCGGCGCCGCGGGCGTCGGCGGCGAGTTGGGTGAGCCGCTCGCCGAGTTCGGCGGGCGAGATTTCCGCAAGCAGGAGGCCGCGGGCGAGTTTGCGGGTTTTGTCGGCGCCGGTCTCGAGGAGCGACACGATGGCTTGGGCTTCGGCGGAGGCGGCGGGGTCGTGTGCGGCGAGACGGCTGGCGAGAACTTTGGCCGCAAAGGCGGTGCCGACGAGGTGTTGGCAAATATCGTCGTGGAGCTCTTGACCGAAGGAATTGCGTTCGTTGGCCGCGACGCTGAGGAGCTCCTGTTCGAGCCGGCGGCGAGTGTGGGCGGCATCCGAAAGTGCGGCGGTGCGCTCGGCGACGCGGCGCTCCAGCTGGCGTTGCAGGGTGATGAGGGCGTGAAAGACGGCGATGAGGATGAAGGCGACGCCAACGTCGATCAGACGATTCCACCAGACGGCCGCCGGGGCGATGTGGAGGAAAATGCCGCCCGCAACATCGCCGATGAAGCGGAACGCGATGCAAGCGACGGCGATGGCGGAACCGCTGCGCCAGCCCAACCAGGCAACGGCGAGCACGATCGGGATGAGGTAGAAAAACTGAAACGACACCCAGATGCCCGAGACGTAGTCGAGCCAGCCGAGGGCCGCGGACAGCGCGGTAACGATCAGGGCGGAGCGAACGCGATGGCGGGAGGATGCTGGCGCCAGCCAGCCCAAAACACGCGCCACGAGAGGCGAATAGGCCAAGGGCGCCGGGTCGGACGGGTTGGGCGAGGGCGGGTGCACGCAGGGAACGGCGGAACCTCGGTGAACGCGGCGGTGGGGTCAAGGGCCCCGCGGGGTGGAACTGGGGCGGCGGTGCGGCAGTGGGCCGATTTTCGGAAAGGCGCGGCAGCCAAACGAAAAACGCCGGTGTCGGGCCGCAGGATTGCCTCCGTCAGGCGACTTGGAGCGAAGGCGCGCTCTTGGGCACCGAACCGTGAAAGGCGATCGTGAGCTGGAGGTGGGTGTAGCCGCGCTGTGCGAGGTGTTGCTCGATGCGCGCAAGGAGAGCCTGCAGCGGTTGGGTGATCGCAGGTTCAAGCGAAGCGATTTCGCCAGTGCGCCGGTCGGTGACGTGGAAGGAGCGAGCCCGGCCGACGTTGAGTTCCCAATTGGTGGTGCCGTGATGATCGATCGTGCGCGTGACCAATTCGGCTTCTTCGAGCCGCAGCATGCTGCGAAACAGGGTGGCCAGCGCGACATGCTGGGGGTGGATCGCGCTCTGGAGTTGGGCCAAGGTGACCGGCGCCGAGCAACGCAGCAGCGCGGCGAGCATAATGTTGCGGCTTTGGGTAAAGCGCAGTCCCGAGCGCTTCAGCAAGGCGACGAGTTCAGGGTGGGTGAGGGGCTCGGGGGGGAAAACAGAGGTGTCGGTCGGGAGAAGTGGCGGCATGGACGCGGACTGGTCGGTAACAAACGTGTGACGATAACTGTGCAGTCTGCCGGAAGCGGCGAACTTTGTCTGTCGGGCGAGGCCTGACGTTGGGTGAGTAAAAGTCGCGTTTGGACGGAAAAGGAATCCGTCGGAGACGGACCGATCAGCGTGCGGGGAAGACGACGGGTTTTTCGCGCCAGAGTTTCGCGGCGTCGGGCTGCAACCACGCGGTGTAAAGTTCGACGAGGAATTCTTTGGACTCCGTGGCGACGCGACGACGGGCAGGGGTGACGGGTTCGTCGGCCCGCAGCAAATCGGCGTAGCCGGCGAGAAGAAGCGGTTCGGCTTCGGCGTGGCGGCCCTGGCGGGAGATCGCGTGGCCGAGCATGAGACGGGCGAAAGCGGTTTGCCAACTGGCGGGGGCGGACTTGAGACGGAGGGCGAGCGCTTCGCGGAGGACGGGTTCGGCTTCAGCGGGGCGGCCGGCGCGGATCTGGATATCGGCGAGTTTTTCGCGGACGCGCTGGGTTTGCGGGTTGTCGGGGCCGCTGTGTTGCGTGTAGAGGGCGAGCGCTTCGCGTTGGAGGGCGGAGGCTTCGTCGAATTTCTGTTGCTGGCTGAGGGTGTCGGCGAGGTTGGTGAGGGTCGTCAGGACGCGGGGGTGGGCGGGGCTGAGGAGGCGGCGGCCGAGTTCGAGGGCGGCGCTCTGCGCGGCGGCGGCCTCGGCAAAGCGACTTTGGGCTTTGTAGGCGCCGCCGAGGTTGCCGAGAGAAATGAAGATGTGCGGGTGGTCGGGACTGAGGACGCGACGGCGGAGGGCGAGGATGGCTTCGTATTGGGCGACGGCCTCGTCGATTTTGCCTAAGTCTCTCAGGATGACGGCGAGGTCGTTGCGGGTGGTCAGCGTTTCGAGGTGCTCGGGGCCGAGACTTTTGGTCTGGAGATCGGCGGCTTCGCGCAGGAGGACCTCGGCTTCGGGAAAACGGGTCTGAATGTGGCGGATGCGGGCTAGGGTGGTGAGGGCGCGGATGACGGTGGGGTGGGTGGCGGACAAAGTCCGGCGGGCGACGGCGAGGGTCGCAGTCTGGAGCGTGTCGGCTTCGGGGATACGGTTGAGCGCGCGGAGATTGAGGGCGCGGTGGTTGGCGGCGGCGAGGGTGTCGGCGTGTTCGGGGCCGAGGAGGCGTTGGCGGGCGGCGAGGACTTGGGCAAAGATGGGCTCGGCGTCGGCGTGTTTACCCTGATCGGTGAGCACGAGGGCGACGTTGAGCGTGGCGGTGATGGTATCGAGGTGATCAGGGCCCTGATGCTGGCGGCGGAGGGCGAGGACGCGCACGGCGTGGCGATGGGCGGCGGCGTAGTCGCCGAGGGAATCGTAGACATCGGCGACGACTTCGCGGACATCGGCTTCGATCAGCGGGGCGTCGACGAAACGGGTGTCGAGCTTGGTGGCGGCGCGGTCGAGGATGGTGTGGAGTTTGACGTCGCGGTCGGGTTCTTCGCCGGGAGACGCCTGTTGGAGGAGATCGCGGCGGAGGAAATCGGCGAGGGCTTTGCTGGTGCGCGCTTCGGCTTCGGCGGCTTTTTCGGCGCGGGTGGCGCGGACGGCGAGGGACGTGCTGACGGCGGTGGCGGCGACGAGAATCGCGAAGGCGGCGCCGGTGGCGATGACGGCGGTGCGGTGGCGACGGGTGAAACGGGCGAGGCGATCGAGGGGGCCGGGCGGG
>CALRZR010000249.1:0-11668 GCA_943372705.1 Opitutus sp. GAS368
GCATACACGACGAAGGCGCCGCTCTTCTCGTCCTGTTTCGCCACAAAGCCGGTGCCCGCCAACATCCGCGCGAGGGCTTCGGGCGCGGTGAATTCGCCGCTCACCCGGTTGGTGCGCGTGGCGCCGACGGCGGCCGCACCCATGATCAGCCCGTGGCCCGATTGCTCGGAAAAGAGCTTCAACGTCTTCTCGGCGCTATCGGCCGGGAGGTTGAAGGTCCGCGGGGCTTCCGCTGCGGGCAAATGCGGGGCCAAGCCGAGAAACAGGTAGAATCCAATCCTCCGGAGGTAGTTTCTGATCATGGGGTGGGGTGAGGGTCAGAGGTAGACTCGCGAACCCACCGCAATCTTTACTCCGGGCAGATAATTTTCCGCGCCGAACAGCGGCTCCTAGCGGGAGCGCAACGTGATCGTGTTCCCCTCGCGCGCCGTCTGCAGCGCAAAACCCGACTCCAGCAGACGCACAAAACCCTCGGGGTCGTCGGACCAGAAGATTCCGCTGATCGCCACCCGCGCCACCGCCGCCTCCGCGACGACGATTTGCACGGTGTTCTGCCGGTTGAACAACGCGACCGCTTCACCGAGCGTGGTGTGCGTAAATTCCACCCGGCGTCCGCGCCAAGCGAGCGCCGCCGCCATCTCCTCCGCGGACATCGCCGCCGGCGACACTTTGGGCGCACGCGAAACATCGGCGGGCATTTCCACGCGTCCGCCCGCGGTGACGAAGATCGGCTCTGTGGCGACTGCGACCGAAGCATCTTTCGCTGCGGTGCGCTGCACCGCCACTTTGCCTTCGGTCACCAACACCCCGATGTCGTCGGCGCCCTGCCGCACCACAAACGCCGTGCCCACGGCCCGCACCGTCACCTCGCCGACCTTCACGACGAACGGCCGCGCGGGATTTTTCGCGACGGCGAACCAAACTTCACCCCGCATCAGCCGCACCGCGCGCTCCTCAGCGGAAAACTCGACCACGATCTCTGCCCCCGCGTTGAGCTCCGCCGTCGAGCCGTCGGGCAAGGTCAGGGTGTTCGGCCGCGGTGTGACGCTCGCCGTCGTGGTCCGCGCCGGAAACCCGCCATCTCCGGTGCGCACGCCCAGCACGCCAGCGATCACCAGCCCCAACGCCACGCCGGCCGCCGCCAGCCGGCGTCGCCCGCGTCGCGTCGCGTTTGTTGCGAGTCGTGCTTTGGCTTCCGCCGCGCGCCCGATTTGCCCGGGAAAACTCAACGTCGCCCACGCCGCTTCCAGCTCCGCCCAAGCGTCGCGATGCCGCGCATCCGCGGCCAACCATGCCGCAAGTTGCGCGTCCTCGCTCCGCGAGAGCCCTCCCTGACGGCGCGCGAGCCACTGCGCGGCGGCGTCTTCGATCGCGGCCGCGCGGGCCGACTCGGTTGCGGGGATTTTGTTGCTCATGCGCCGTCCCCCAATTCGCGCAAGGTGCGCGCGCACTGTTTCACCCCGCGGGCCAGTTGCACATACACCGTGCTCTCGGCCAGCCCGAGCTGGGCCGCGATCTCCGCCGGCGACCGTCGCTCGAGCGCCGCCAACACACAAATCTCGCGGCAACGCGGCGGCAGTCGATCCAACGCCGCCACGGCCAATTCCATGCGCTGCTGCGCGTCCGCCACGTCGGCCGCATCCGGCGCCGTGTCGGCCAGACGCCACTCCGGCAAATCGCCGACGGGCACATCCGAGAAAAGACGGCGGCGGCGGAACAGCGTCAGCGCGGTGTTGCGCGCGATGGAAAAGAAATACGCCTTGGCCGAATCCACCTTGGCGCCCGCCCGCCACAATTTGAGATAGGATTCCTGCACCACATCGTCGGCCTCGACCGACGGGAATTGCCGATGGAGATAGCCGCGCAGCGCCGCTTCGTGCGGCTGCACTTCTTCAGCAAACCAGCGGGCATGGTCGGTGTGGGGCGGCATCGCGACAGGGCGCGCAGGCGACGCGAACCAAGCGCGCGGATCAAGCACGGAATCGCGCGCGCACGCCGCCGTCAGACAGCTCACTCCATCGGCTTCACATCTTTCACCGGCCACTTCGAAACCGTCACGCCTTTCGCGCTGCGCGTGCTCACGGGGATCGTGCTGAGATCGAAATCGAGCTCGCGCACGCGGGCGCCGCTGCGGCCGTCGATGAAGACTTTCACCTGCTTCGGCATTTCCTTTTCCGTCTTCGCGACGTGCAGCCACACGATCTTCGAGCCCTCGCTCTTCACGAGCGGGTAGAGTTTGTCCCGCGAGAGGCCGCCGATCTGGAAACGTTTCGCGAACGCTTTTCCGCTCTCCTTGTCTTGGTAGACCATCGAGTAGAACGCCGTGTCGCCATCCTTCGGGAAGATCGCGACGTGGATGATGTCGCGCCCCATGAAAACTTTGTCGGCCACCTTCGCGACCTTGAGCGAACCGTCGCGCATGATCGTGAGCACGCTGTCGAGGATCGTGCAGTCCTGGATGTATTCGTGCTGCCGCCAGTTGAGGCCGATGAAGCCGTCGTCCTTGTTGACGTAGAGGCGCTGGTTAGCGGAGACGACGGCGGAGGCATCGATCTGCTCGATCTCGTCGTAGCTCGTGCGGCGCTTGTGGCCCTTGCCGTATTTTTCCTGGAGCATCTCGAACCACGCGATGGCGTAGCCCGTGAGATTCTTGAGATGCGCCTTCGTCTCCTTGATGCCGTCCTCGATTTTTTTGAGCGCCTCGTCGGCTTGGAAGCGGTTGTAGGCGGAGATGCGCTTGATGCGGATTTCGGTGAGGCGCGTGATGTCCTCGTCGGTGACTTCGCGGCGGAGGTTTTTGAGAAACGGCTTCAGGCCCGTGCGGATTTCCAGCAACACGCTCTCCCACGTCTTCGATTTCTCGATGTTCCGGTAGATGCGTTCCTCGATGAAAATGCGCTCCAGCGAATCCCAGTGCCACTGCTGTTCGAGTTCGCCGAGCTTGATTTCGAGTTCCTTCTTCAGGAGTTCGCGCGTGCGCTCGACGCTGCGGCGGAGGATCTCCTTCACGCCGAGGAACTGCGGCTTGTCGTTCTCGATCACGCACGCGGCGGGCGAGAGCTGCATCTGGCAGTTCGTGAAAACGTAGAGCTGCTGGATCACCTTGTCCGGCTCCGCGCCTTGCGGGAGGTGGACGAGGATTTCGACGGAGTCGGCCGTGTTGTCGTCGACGTGCTTGATCTTGATCTTGCCCTTCGCGTTGGCGGCGAGGATCGACTCGATGAGCGTTTCCGTCGTGGAGCCGAACGGCAGTTCGGTGATCGCGAGGAGATATTTCGAGCGCTGCTCAATCTTGGCGCGGACCTTCACTTTGCCGCCGCGTTCGCCGTCGTTGTATTCCGCAAAATCCGCGATGCCGCCGGTAGGGAAATCGGGATAGATGCGGAAGGTTTTTCCCTGGAGGTGATTGATCGCCGCGCGGCAAAGATCGTTGAAATTATGCGGGAGAATCTTCGTCGCGAGACCGACCGCGATGCCCTCGGCGCCCTCGAGGAGCACGATGGGGAACTTCGCGGGCAACGTGACGGGCTCTTTCGCGCGACCGTCATAGCTGAGCTGCCACTCGGTGGTTTTCGGATTGAAGAGCACATCCTTCGCGAAATTCGTCAGCCGCGCCTCGATGTAACGCGGCGCCGCCGCTTCGTCGCCCGTGAGGAGGTTGCCGTAGTTGCCCTGCGGCTCGATGAGGAACGCGCGCTGGCCGATCGCCACGAGTGCGGCACCGATCGAGGCATCGCCGTGCGGGTGGAGCGACATCGAGCGACCGACGACGTTGGCGACCTTGTGAAAACGCCCGTCGTCCATGTCCCACAGCGTGTGGAGAATGCGGCGCTGCACCGGCTTCAGGCCGTCGTCGATGTGCGGGACCGCGCGGTCGAGAATCACGTAGCTCGCGTATTCGAGAAACCAGCCGCGGTAACTCTTCGCGAGCGGCGAGTCTTCCTCCTGCACGGTAGCGCCACCACGGCGCGGACCGGGCGTGAAAACCGCGGGCCCTTCCACAGCCGCCACCGATGCAGCCGGCGCGGCGGTCTCTTCGTTTTTCGGCTCCGGGGTCGGCGCGGGCGGCACGGCAGGCGTGGACGGCGCGGCGGCGTTGTCGAGCGGCAGCTCGGGTTGGTCGGAGTTTTTCGGAGTCGGTTTCTTGGGCATTGCGCGCGAAAGAGATTGGTAAAACGCGCAGGCTGCCACGCGCCCGCGCCGCGCGTCAAGGGACGCGTTCGAGGACTTCCGTTCGGGCAATTTCCCGGATTTCCCGCTATTGGACGGCCGCGCGACGCAGGGCCGCGCCACGCCAGAAATCCGTGGCTGCGCCCATCACGTCGCGCTGCATCAGCCGGGCGCGTCCGCGCAGTTCAAACGCCCTCGCGCGCTTCGGATTCAGCTCGATGGATCGCGTGAACCGCACGATGGCGCCCGCGTAGTCGCCGGTGTAGAAACGATTGGCGCCCCGGGTAAAAAAAGCCTGCGCCTCGCGGCTCGCCGCTTCCCCGGTGAGCGGACCTTTTCCGGGAATCGGCGGGTGGCGGGAACTGACCGGCAAACCATCATCATAGAGGCCTTCGCCCCAGAGCCGCCCGTCGGCGTGATAGACCCGGAACGGACCGTGGGGCACGCCCTCGCGGTAAGTGACTTCCCATTGGGTGCCATCGGCCAAAGCGCTCCGATACACGCCGTCGGCCGGAGGCGCCTTTCCAGCCGGATAAAAGGGCTCAGCGGGCGCGAAACGCGTGGACGTTACTGCGATATCATCCGCCCGGCCATAACTGACCACGATTCCATCGTTGAGGCGCAGGCTCAAGGTGTGGGTAAACGGATGCACGGGAAACATCGCCCGATGATCCTCCCCGTCCACGGGAAACACGGTCCCGATGTAACGTTTGGGTCCGACCACGTCGTCGTATTCCACCACGTCGACGCCATTTTCCGCACGATACTGGTCGATCGCGGCCGCGATTTGCCGGGGTTGCGCGGCCTTACGGCGACTCGACTGAGCGACTTCCTGTCCGGCTTTGCCCACAAGATGGGGCCCGGCCCCGGACGCGAGGGTAGCCGCGGCGACGAGCATCGCCCTTCGCCAAGTCGCCCAGCCGCGCACTCGCGCCAACCAAACGAAACCCAAAGACGCGATCATCCAGCCGCTCATGAAAAGAGCCAGCCCGGTGAAGGCCTGCAGGCCAACGAGCGACCAAAGTCCAACGGACCACAGGGACGAAAACACAACCGCGCCAACGAGCGCCCTGTAGAATATCGTGAAATAGGAAGGACGCTCCAACCGGCCCATCGCCGGCGCCACGTCGTTGCCCGCTCCTCCTGACTCAGGAGGAGGGGGAGGCAGCGGAAAATCGGCGGAGGCACTCATAAAGTTCGGGCAGCAGCGGGATGGTTCGTTTTCGGAAAACATGCAACCCGCCGCACGGCGCGTGGCGCAGCACGTTGCACATACGTCCGCGACTCACTTGCGCGCATGGCAGCTCGCGCACAACGCCTCGCGCCGTTCCTTGCGTTCGGTCGCGGTGAGCGGCGTGGCGGACGGTTCCGCGCCGGCCACGGACTTGTTCGCCACCTTCGTCGGAGCGCCAAAACGCTTACGGGACGAAGATTCGGCGTCGTGCGGCGACTCCTCGTCCCCGTTGCGGGCATCGGCGCGGGGATCCTGACTGTAGTAGACCACGCTGCTCCCGTTGGCCAACTTAGCCCGCAGGTGGTCGCCCATGCGCAGGGGGAAATTGGACCGGTAGTCTTCTCCTACGATCGAGTTGACGGCTTTGACGTAGCGCGACGGACCCACGAGATCCTCGTAGTGGAGCTCTACCTTCGAACCATGCTCCAACCAGTATTGGTCGGCCGCGGCAGCCAGCGCGCCAAGATTGCAGTAAACTGCACTCTCGCGGCTCGACGCCCGCACGCGGTGCACCGCCCCGCCCAACCATGTGACCGGCATACCCGTCACGATGCAAACTACGCAGGCCCGCGCGACCGATCGCCACGTGGCCCGTCGCGCCCAACCGACGGCCAAGCCGACCAACGGCGACGCCAATAACCAGAGCGTGAACCGCAGGGTATTGCCACGAAGTTCGCGCAACCCGGGGATCCGCCACGCCAAGCTGTAGAGATACCACAGGGTGACCAAGGCGAGGCCTGCAGAGAGCAAAAACAACACCCACGTCGGCACTAAGCGGCGGGGCAGAGGAAGCGGAGTCGTTTCAGAGGTATTCATAGAGAGGTGGGAATGGTGCTCACTCTCCTCCTGCGAAATTTTCCGGCCCAAAGGATCATCGGGACTCAAAATAATTTCGGTAGCGTTCGGCCGTCAGCGTGCGAGCCGCGGCCTGGCCGGAATCGGCCTGACCGATTCAGCCGTCGACTGCCTTTGCGGACGCGCAATCGTGCAGAGGCCGAGCGAGACCAGGGCAAAGACCAAATAGACGAGAGCGGGAAGTGCCGGAGAGGATTTCATCGCGAGAGAGCTATCCTCTCGTGCGAGAAAACCGCGCCGCCGGGATCACCAGGGCGTTATATTTCCAACCCGGCCGGTGTTAGTGCCGCTGCGACCGCAAGCTCGCTGCTTCGGCGCGGAGCGCGTGCGCCACGGCGGCGTCGCCCATTCCGGCGTAAACCGTCGCATACGATTCGAGCAGCCCTGCGAGCAACTCAGGGCGGCCCGCCTGCTCGCGTCGCGCGGCCGCGACCGCCGCATCCAGCGCCGTGCGCGCAGCCTGCGTCTCGCGGGCAGCACTTGCCGCCTTTTGCGCCAGCGCCGCCCGAAATCCCTCGACCGCTTTTTGTTCTGCGTAACGGGCGCGCTCGAGCGTTTGCTGCTCCCGCCAAAACAGCCACGCCGACATGCCCAGTCCCGTGACAACCGCCGCCACCACCAGCCCGCCCGCGATGAACGCGCCGCGGTGGCGGCGGACAAATTTTCCGAACGCGTAGACCGCACTCGGCGCCACCGCCGTCACCGGCTCATGCGCCAGATACCGCTCCAGATCGAGCGCGAGCGCCGCAGCGGAATCGTAGCGGCGCGCCCGATCGTGCTCAAGACACCGCAACACAATCCAATCGAGATCGCCGCTCAACGCGTCGGCCCATTTCGCCGGCGCGATGCCGCGACAACGCGCCGCCACCTCGCGCGCCATCGTGTCGAGGTTTCGCACCAAAATCGACGGACGCGTGGCCATGCCTTCGCGCCGCGCCCGAATCAGTTCGTCCACGGCGCCGCCACCCGCACGGGCTCCGCTCCATGGCAGCGCCCCCGTCAGCAACTCGCACAGCACAACCCCGAGCGCATAGACGTCGCTGCGCGTATCGAGATCGTTCCCACCCGTGGCGAGTTGCTCCGGACTCATGTAGGCCGGCGTCCCGAGGAGTTGGTCGACCGCCGTCACCAATGTGTCCTGCGCGAGTCCGCCGTCGGTCGCCTTGGCGATGCCGAAATCGATGATCTTCGGCACCGGCGCACCGTCCTGCTCTGACACCAAAATATTCGAGGGTTTCAGATCGCGGTGAATGATCCCCTTCTGGTGCGCGTGATGCACCGCCCGGCAAATTTGCGCGAACAACCGCACGCGACTCCCCAAGTCGAGCGACTGCGCGTCGCAAAACGCGGTGACCTTCGCGCCCGGCACGAACTCCATCGCAAAAAAAGGCCGACCCGCCTCCGTCGCCCCGGCATCAAACACCCGCGCGATGTGCGGATGTTCCATGCGCGCCAATGCCTGCCGCTCGGCGGCAAACCGCGCGATCACGGCGCGCGTATCCATCCCGAGCTTGATCACCTTTAGCGCGACGCGCCGGCGCACCGGCTCCACTTGTTCCGCGAGAAACACCGTGCCGCAGCCACCTTCGCCGATTTTCTCAATCAATTGGTAACGCCCGATCCAGTCGCCCGCCTGCTCGCCCCAGCCCCCGGCCCACTGGGGCGCCAACGCCGGCGCCGCGAAAAAATCTCCGGCGGCGTCATGTGCGCGCAACAATGCCTCCACTGCCTCCCGCAGCCCGGCATCGTCGCCGCAGGCGCAGGCCAAAAACGCCGCGCGCCCTTCCGCCGGCAGCGCGAGGGCTTCCGCAAAGATGACTTCTTCAGCGGACGCACTCACGGGCGGATTTCGCGGAAGAGCCACGCGCGCGCATAAGCCCAATCGCGTTTGGCCGTGGGTTCGGAGACGCCGAGCACCGCGCCGGCTTCGGCCAGCGTGAGCCCGCCGAAGTAGTGGAGTTTCACGAGCTCGGCCTTGCGCGCATCGTGCGCCGCGAGGGCATCGAGGGCCTCGTGCACCGCCAACACCCGCGCATCGGCGTCGGGCGCGGCGATCGCCAGCGCCGGGTCGTCGAAATCCACGCGCTCCTGCCCTGCGCCGTGACGTGTCGCGCGTTTGCGACGCACCGACTCGACCAAAATCCGCCGCATCGCCTCCGCCGCCGCTCCGAAAAAGTGCGCGCGGTTGTGCCAATCCGGCTGCGCGTCGCCCCCGAGCCGCAACCACGCCTCGTGCACGAGCGCCGTGGGTTGCAGTGTATGGCCGGCGGTCTCCCGCGCCATCTTCGCACCGGCGAGCCGGCGCAATTCGCCATAGACCAAGGGAAAAACCTGCTCGGCCGCCCGCGTATCGCCATCGGCGATGCGCTGCAGCACGCGGGTGAGTTCGCCGCTTGCAGGCTCCGGCGTAGGGGGCGCTTCGCTCATGCCGCGCACGCTGCCATAGCCGGGCTTCGCGCCGCAAGGCCGGAGGCGGGCACCGCCGCTCGTCAACGATTGCCCGCCGCTCGTCAATCGCCCGTGGCAGCCCGCCCCCCGGTGGCGCAGACTCCCTGCCCTCGCCTGAGAATCGCCCAATCGTCCTCCCGCTCCGTTACGATGCCCGCCCTGCTCCGCCCTCATTCGTTTCCGCCTTTCCCGGCGTCCGATCTTCAGTCGGCACCCGCGCCCCGCGCCTACCGCCTCTCCCATCTCGGCTCTCACATCGACGGCACCCCGCTTCTGCCCGTCGCCATCAACGACGCGGGCGACATCGCCGTCTGCACGCTCGTTGGTTCCGCCGTGAACACGTCGCGCGGATTCTGCCTCACCGGCACCTTGCGCGTGCCCACCGGCATCGCCACCGGGCAACGGCCCGTCAACGGCCTCAGCAGCCGCGGATTCACCGCCGGCGCGAGCGGCACGAGTCCCCGCGAGCTCCGCGCGTGGGCGTCGCACCTCGGCGTTTTCGGCGAGGAAATCTGGCCCGACTCCGTCAGCGTCGCCCGCGGCGTCAACGCGAAGGGCACCGTCGTCGGCAACGTCCTCTTCGACGCCGGCGATTTCACGCTCAGCCGCGCGTTCATGCTCACGCCGCCCGGCACCGCCAAATTCCTCGTGCCCCCGCAGGGCGGCACGACCTTCGCCACCGGCCTCAACGACGCGGGCGACATCGTGTTTAACGCCACGCCGCTCGGCGCCCCGCCCGCGGAGACGCACGCGTGGTGTCTGCACGAGGGATACTACCTGCCCATCACGAGTCTCGGCGGCGGTCGCTCGTGGGCCGCTGCGATCACGCCGGCCGGTTACATCGTCGGCCATTCTGTAAAGGAAGACGGCTCGACCCACGCGTTTCTCTGGTCCGAAGGACGCACCTGCGATCTCGGCACCCACGGCTACGCCGCCAGCGAGGCCCTCGCCGCCAACGATCACCGCACTGTCGTCGGCCGCGTCGGCGATCAACACGGGGCCCGCCGCGCGTTTCGCTGGACGCCTGAGGACCGCCTCACGCTCCTCGATGATCTGGTGGAAGAGCGCGGCGAATGGCAGTTGCACGAAGCCGTCGGCATCAATGGCAACGGCCTCATCGTCGGCACCGGCACCTTCCGCGGGCAACCGCGCGGATGGCTGCTCACCCCGCTCGGCCAAGGGTGAGCCGCCCGCCAGCCGACTCCCGGCGCGCGCCCCGCAACCCAGACTGGCGCACACCTCCGCGGGCCGCTTTGTTTCAACCCATGCCCGCCACTGTCTCGCCGCGCCTCCGCTTCCGCCGCTCGCTGCGCGTGCTCGTCAGTGCAGCGCTCGCGGCGTTCGCCGTGCCGCTCGTCGTCGCGGGTGAACCGATCGGAGTCAACGCACCTGCGGCGGTTGCGCCCGAGGCTCCCGCCGTGATTCCCGCGCTCGAACGCGGCCTGCCGGTGCTGCGCAATTTCCTCCCGCGCGACTACCGCGGCCATAATCAGATTTGGAAGATCCTCGAGACGCGCGACGGCGTGATGCTCTTCAGCAACCACCACCAAGTAGTCGAGTTTGACGGTCTCAACTGGAACCTCATCCCGGTCCCCGGCGCTTCCTACATCCGCGCGATGACCACCGACGCCGCCGGCACCGTTTGGCTCGCCGGCATCAACGAACTCGGGCGCCTCGTCCGCGGCCCCGATGGCCGGCTCGTCTACGAGTCCTTCCGCGCCCGCGTCCCCGCCAATCTCGGCGACCTCGGCGCGATCTGGTGCGTCCACGCCCTGCGCGACGGCGTCTACTTTCAGGGCAACAGCGCGGTGCTCCGCTGGGACGGCGTGAAGTTCGACACGTGGAGCATCAACCAAAAGAGCACCGTCCTCTCGTATGCATATGGCGATACGATGATCGCGGCCCGCGAAGACGGCTGGTTCATTCCGCGCGCTGGCGGCCAATGGGAACAAGTCGGCACCGTCGAACTCGGCACGTGGCTCCCGCGTTTTTTTATCGAGCGCACCACCGGCGAATGGCTCGTCGGCCACGGCTCCAAGGGGCTCTTCGATTTCAAAGGCGGCATCGCGAGCAAACGCTCGGTCGACATCGAACCGTGGTTTACCTCGAAAAAAACCTACTCCGGCCAGCGCCTCTCCGACGGCCGTTACCTGTTCACCTCCCTCCAAGGCGGCGCCGTGCTGATGAGCGCCGACCTGAAATTCGAAACGCTCTTCGACGAGAGTTCCGGCCTCGTCACGCAGACTGTGATTTCCGCGTGCCTCGACCGCCATGGCGCCCTCTGGCTCGGCACGGACCGCGGCATCTGCCGCATCGAACTCAATTCTCCCGTCACCGTCTTCGGCCCGTCGCACAACCTCGGACGCAACGGCCCGGAGACCATCCACCGCGTCAACGACCGCATCGTCGTCAGCGGCGACCGGAGCATGCTCGAACTCAACCTCGCCGCCACGCTGCCCGGCCACGCGCAGTTCAAGCCGAGCTTCAAAGATGGCGACCGCTTCACCCATTTTCTCCGCCGCCCCGACGGCGTGCTCGCGAGCGGCCTCACCGGGCTCTTCTGGATCGCCGGCGGCGAGCCACAACCCCTCGGCGGTCCCACCGGTATCCGGGAAGTCATCGAACTCAGCGCCCAGCCCGGCCGCTACGTGGCGACCCACCTGACCGGCGTCGCCTCCTGGCGCCGCACGGAGGGACAGTGGAAATTCGAAGGCGATTGGCCCGAAGTCCGCGGCGAGTTGCGCGGCCTGATCGAAGACCGCGACGGCGCACTCTGGGTCACCACACTCAACGACGGCGTGCGCCGTATCGAACCTTCCCGCACGTCCCCCAATGCCGCCAAGGTCGAGCGCTTCGCCGATGCCGACGGCCTCCCTGTCAACCGCACCCGCGTGTGGCCCGGCCGCGTCGGCGGCGCCCCGCTGTTCTTCTCCGAAAAGGGCGCGTGTCGCTTTGATGCCG
>CALRZR010000250.1:0-11652 GCA_943372705.1 Opitutus sp. GAS368
ACCACACTCTCCGTCTTCCGCACCCTCCCTCCCAACCAAAAGCTGGCTCCCGTCCCCACTCCTCCTCGAACTCCTCGACGCCCCGCTGGCGCCCCCCATTAGTCATTAGACATTAGTCATTGGTCATTCCTCCGCCTCCGCCCTTGGTCCTTGAACCTTGGTCCTTGGTCCTTCTCCCAGCCTCCCTTGTCCCGCTCCGCCTCCAACAACTCCCTCCGCGAAACCGTCGTCCCGCTCGTTCTTCTCGCGGGCGACACCGTCGTCACCTTCGCCGGCCTCGCCCTGGGATACTGGATACGCTACGCCTCGCCGCTCGCCCCCTCCACCGGTGAAGGCCTCTTCATCCCCGTTCCCGACGCCACGTTCGACCGTTACCTGCCGCTCCTCCTCGTCGGCGTCGCCCTCCTCGTCGGTGCCTTCGCCCAGTTCGGCCTCTACGACACCCGGCTCCTCCTGCGCCGCTACCAGTCCCTCAACGCCATTCTCAAAGGCGCCGCCTTCTGGCTCGTCGCCTACCTCGGCGTTTCGCTCGTCCTTAAATTCGACCCGCCGATCTCCCGCCTCTTCGTTGTGATCGCCTTCCTCTGCGTCGTCGCCCTCGTCTGGGCCTGGCGCGCCTTCGTCTACGCCGTCATCACCCACGGCCCGCTCCTCCCGCGCCTCCGCCGACGCGTCGTCCTCCTCGGCTGGAACCGCGAAGCCCAGTCCCTCGCCGCCGAAATCACCGCCGACCCCACCCACCCCTTCACCCTCGCCGGTATCATCGCTCTTCCTACCGACACCACCCCGCCTTTCTCTTCCTCTTTCCCCCTCCCCCCCTCTCCCCCTCTCCCGGCCTCACCTTCCCCCGCACCTCACCTCACGTTCCCGCTCCCGCACCTCTCCGCCCTCCCCGCCCTCCTCCCGCAAACCTCCGCCGACGTCCTCATCATCACGCGCCTCGATCTTCCCCGCGCCGATCTCCAAAACGTCGTCGAAACCTGCGAACGCACCTACGTCGAGTGGAAGATCGTCCCCGGCGCCTTCGATATTTTTCTCAGTGGCCTCCGCCTCCAGACCATCGGCCACGTCCCTGTCCTCGGCGTCGACGAGCTCCCCATCAACCGCCTCTTCAACCGCGCCCTCAAACGCACCGTCGACCTCCTCGGCGCCACCGTCGGCCTCCTCGCCTCCGCACCCTTCGTCCTCGTCCTCGCCGCCCTGATTAAACGCGAATCACCCCGCGGCCCCGTCTTCTTCCGCCAGACCCGCATCGGCAACGACCACCGCTCGTTCACGCTCTACAAACTCCGCAGCATGGCCCCCGACGCCGCCGCGACCGACGCCGCCCAACAAAGCACCGCGCGCGACGACCCCCGCCTCCTCCGCATCGGCGCCTTCATGCGTCGCTGGAACCTCGACGAACTCCCCCAATATTGGAACGTCCTCCGCGGCGACATGAGCCTCGTCGGCCCGCGCCCCGAACGCCCGCACCACGTCGACCAACTCGCCCACGCCATCCCGCACTACCTCCCGCGCCACGTCGTCAAACCCGGCATGACCGGCTGGGCCCAGGTGAACGGCCTCCGCGGCGACAGCGACCTCACCGCCCGCGCACAACACGACATTTACTACATCGAAAACTGGTCCCTCTGGCTCGACGTCCAAATCCTCCTCCTCACCTTCGCCCGCTGGCGCCACACCAACGCCTACTGAGAGTTCAGTCCGCAACTCACCACCACCGCGCCAAAAATCTTTCTCTTTCCTCTTTCTCTTAATTTTCCTCCCTCAGCCTGAACGCCCCAACCCTCGCAACCGCTCGCCCGTAGCCGCGTCGGTTACGACGCGGCCAACGCCCGCCCAAATCCCCTACGCTTCGACGAGTTCACCCTTGAGCCCCACCCGCGGCCGGTTGTCTCTTATTGAAAGTCAAAAACGAGCGGGAGCCCTCGGTATGAACCAAGACAAAAATTTACCCCTAAAAATTTGCACACTCCTCGCCCAACGGAGCGTGCAGGACACCGCGAGAAGACACGGTAAGGCCGAATGAAACACTCAGGTCGATCTATCGCTTATGTGTGGGCGAGACGTGAGCTTTCTCGGGAGTCGCGGCCTTGGCATTGTTGGATATTCCTCTCCTTGGCAGTTCTATCAGGAGTGCTGGCGGTGTATTTCCGTGGCATGAATTTTGGCTTTGCCGTGGCGACCTGCGGGTTTGCTTTCATGGCGTTCGGCTCTTGGAGCAGACGTGGCTTTCGCGAGGTTTACGACGAGCAAGAGCGTCTGCTCGAGGAAATGTGGAGGGAGAAAAAAATTGATAGTTTGACCTCCATTGAAGGCAAGGCCGGCAAGAACGGGCCATGGCGTGACAATTGACAAAACCAACCTCGCCACCCCCCCCAGCCGCCCTCACTTCGCCGCCGCCTTCTTCGCCAAATACCGCACGCCGGGCAGGTCCTTGAAATGCTCGTCCTGCGTCCAAAGCGTGGCCCCGTGTCGCAGCGCCGTCGCGTAGATCAAACTGTCGGCCAGCGGGAGCGGATACCGCGCCGCATCCAAAGCCAGTGCGGAGTCTACTTCAATCACCTGCCCGCTTTGCATCATGCTGGCCACTTGGAGTGCTTCGTTTTCCCCACGCTCGCGCAGCACTTTTTTGAAAACCTCATAGATCGTGATGACCGGCACCACCAGGTTCTCGGTATCCTCGATCGCCGGTGCGAAGAACGCCGCGCTCTTGCTGTCCGCAAGATATTCCAGCCAACCCGATGAATCGACGACGTTAGAATCGCTCACAGGCGGTCGGGCTCCCGCGCGATGGTGGTATCGATTCCCCGCAAAAAGCCGCGCATCTGCTTCATCGGCTTCACCGGGATAAACTCCACCCGGTCCGCATAGGAAATCACGCGCAGTTTTTCCCCGCCCGTCAGCCCCAGCGCTTCGCGCACCGCTTGCGGGATCACGACCTGAAATTTGGGCGAAAGTGTGACGGTTTCCATATCGATGAACCACAAGTAGGCCACTTACCCGATCGATGCAAGTGCGCTCGCGGTGAAACTCCGCCCGCTCCGCCCTGTAGAATCAGCGAAGATCAGCGTTCCCACGTCCATCGTCTGCGTTAGCGCAACGGCTTCCCGCAGGTGCCCAACTGCTCTACCCGCAGTCCCGTATTTTCCCTCCGCACCATGCGCATCGACCAGTGATACTCGTGTCGGCATTCGGCAGCCCGCGGAAATGCAACGCCCCGATTTCGACTCCGTAATCGGCTCCATTATCGGCCGCGATGGCAGTTGTTAGCGGGAGTGGGTGACTGCCCATCCCACCGCCTGCTCCGCGCCCTTCGAGATCACCGGCTATCCGTAGCGCGACCGGTGCCGCCCGCCCCGTGCGCCGTCGACCGCCCCATCGTTTGGCGCCTTGTGCTTTTTCGACAAACCGCCACGTTCGCCCGCCATGAGCTCCACCCCCGGCTCGTTTTGGCACTTCGCGTGCCTGCCCCTGCTTGTCGCCTTGATCGGCCCCGTCCGCGTGGCCGCGCAAACTGCTCTGCCCCCCACGTTGTCCGAATCCGCGGACGCACCCGCCCCGGCCCGTCTCTCCGTCTTCGAAGTCACGTCCGACAAGGACGTCGGCTACCAGGCCGGCAACACCGCCTCCGGCAGCCGCTTCAACTCCGCGCTCAAGGACACCGCCGCCGCCGTCATGGTGATGACACCCGAGTTCCTCTCGGATTTCGCTGTGTCGTCCCTCGCCGACCTGGTCGCCTACGCGCCCAACATGCAGGTCGACATGCTCGAAACCTCCGCCGACGCCAACCCGCAGTTCCTCGGCGGGTCCGACCTGCGCGACACGCGCATCCGCGTGCGCGGCCTCAGCGCCAGCACCGCGCTCGATTTCTTCGAGACGGGCGTGCCGATCGACACCTACAACACCGAGCGGCTGGAAATCTCCAGCGGCCCCAATTCCATCCTCTTCGGCTTCGGCTCACCGGGCGGCCTGATCAACGTCATGACCAAGCGCGCCCAACTCGCGCGCAACCGCAGCGCCGTGCGCGTGCAGACCGGCCAGTGGCACCACGCGCGCGCCGAGCTCGACCACAACCAGGTCGTCGTGCCTGGCAAGTTCGCCCTCCGCCTCAACGGCCTCTACCAAAACAGCGGCGGCTGGCGCACCTACGACTTCACCGACGCCACCCGCGGCGCCGTCGCGCTCCGCGTCCAGCCGGTCCCGTCGACCGGCCTCGTCGTGAATTTCGAAAACGGCCAGGTGCGCTCGCAGGCCTCCCGCCCGATCAACGCCTACGACAACCACGCGCTCTGGGCCGCCCGCGGCGCCCCGACCAAGAGCGACGCCACCTGGGTGACCGCCGACCGCGCCGCCGGCCTCAACCGCAACACCGTCACCCGCACGCTCTACGTGACCGACGCCGACGGCTCCGCGCCCTTCGCGCTCACGCTCAGCAACGCCGCCAATTTCCGCCTGCTCGAAAGCACCTACGAGGACCTCAACATCCCCGTGGCCGACCGCGCCGGCCTCACGCTCCTGCCCGCCGACCAGCTCCCGTATCGCATCAGCACCTACGGACCGGGCTCCACCCGCGACCACAATTTCAACCGCGTCGTCGCGACGCTCGAGCACCGCGTCGGCCGCGACCTCACCTTCGAGTTCGCCTGGAACCGCGACCGCTCCGCGCAGCTCGTGCGCACGGTGCAGGGCAACCAGCTCACCTTCGCCGGCGATCCCAACACCGTCATCCCCAACCCCAACGGCACCGCCGTGCCGATCGCCAACCCCAACGTCGGCGCCCGCTACCTCGAGTCCCGCTGGGTCTCCGATTTCGGCGAGACCGCCGGCGACGTCGTGCGCGCCTCCGTGGCGTGGGACGCCGATTTCGGCCGCTTCGGCCGCCACAAACTCGCCGGCCTCGCCGAGCACGGCACGCTCCGCGCCTACCGTTACCCGATCGCGCAGATCCTCGTCGGCGACAACGGCGTGCCGCTCAACAACGCCGCCAATCCCGAGAACGCCGCCAACTTCGTCTGGCGCCGCCACTACGTCGCGCCCGGCCGGTTCGACACCTACTACGCCGGCAACGGGCAGGACGACTTCACGGTGGTCCGCAACGGCCGCACCTACCGGCCCGCCTGGGTCAACGTGAACACCGCCGGCGGCGACATCGACCGCACCATGCGCACGCTGCTCGCGGCGACGCAGAGCAGTTTCTGGAACAACCGCGTCGTCGTGACCGCCGGCGTGCGCTGGGACCGCATCGTCTTCGACCAATACGGCGACACGCGCCTCGCCGCCACGCACCCCGATGTCGTCGCCGGCCGTGCCATCGCCAACTCCGTGCGCTTCAGCTCCGTGATCGACGACACCACGCGCTACACGCCCGTGACGAGCACGCAGGGCGCGGTGTTCCACGCCACCAGGATTTTCTCGGTCTTCTACAACCACTCCAGCAACAACGCCCAGCCCCCGCTCAACGCCCGGGTGCTGCCCGACGAGCGCTTGCCCGAGCCCTTCGAGGGCGTGAGCGACGACGCCGGCTTCATGCTCTCGCTGCTCGACGGCAAGGTCTTCCTCCGCGCCACCGCCTTCCGCACCGCGCAGAACAAGGCCAGCGGCGGCACGTTCGCCATCGGCCTCAACTCCGGCGAGAACAACCTCGTCGCCCCGAGCACCCGGATTCTGGATACGCTGCTCGCCGCCGGCCGCATCACCGCCGCGGAGCACACCGCCCACCTGATCGGCGACGAAGCCAACCTCACCGGCACCTCCGACGTGCGCAACGAGGGCGGCGAGCTGTCCGCCTGGTTCAACCTCGGCCGAAACTTCACCGCCGTGCTCAACGCCTCCTATACCGCGACCGACCGCTCCTCCATCGTCCCCGAGTTCGAGGGCTGGTTCGAGCGGGAGAACGCCTTCTGGCACCGCACGCCCGGCGCCGGCGCACTCGTCACGACCGGCGCTTCCACCATCGACCAGGAAGCGGCGAGCCTGCGGCGGGTGATGGCCGGCATCCGCGAGTTCTACGGCTTCGGCTACGGCGAGCGCCCGCTGAAGCTCAATCTCAGCGGCCGTTACTCGTTTTCCGCCGGCCGGCTCAAGGGCGCGTTCGTCGGCGGCGGCGCACGGTGGTCCAGCGAGCCCAAGCTCGGGCGACGGCTGCTGGGCCGCACGGCCGACGGGCTGCGCCTCCTCGGCGACACGTTCTACGGCCCGGTGGATTTCAAGCTCGATGCCTTCGCCGGCTACCGCCGCAAGCTTGGCTTTTTGCCCCGCGCCCCCGAGCTGAGCGTGCAGCTCAACGTCACCAACCTGACCGACGAGGACGAGGTGATGCCGCTGCGCTACAACCCGACGCTTAGCGGCTACGCCCGCGTGCTGCTCTTCGAACCGCGCAAGCTCCGCCTCACCGCGAGCCTGGCCTTCTGAGCGGGCCCACGCCGCGCGCGGCGCCGATGTCTCCACTCAGGCCTTCTTCGCCGCAAGGCCGAGATCCTCGTAAATCGCCGCGGTGATTTCCCGCACGCGCGCCGCGTGGTCGGCCTGCTTGGGGCGGCCGTTGCACACGAACGCGGCGACCACGCGCTTCCCCGGGTCGCAGAACGCCAGCGACGACAGCGAGCCGCCGTGGCCAAACGTGCCCTCCGAGCAATGCACGCCGCCCACCGCGCGCTGCCGGCTGATCCCGAGGCCCCACGCCGCGGCGTTGCCCTTGGCCTTGAAGTTCGGCGCGTCCGGCCGGTGCACCTTTGTGAATTCCGCCACGGTCTTTTCGGCGAGCACGCGTTTGCCCGCGAGTTCCCCACCGCCGAGCATCATCGCGTAGAAGCGCGCCAGCTCGCGCATCGGGCCGTGGCCGTTGCCGCCGGGCACGCACTGCGTCGCCCAGCCTTGCACGCCGATGTGATTGTAGTGTTCCGCCGGTTCGGGTTTCGCGCCGTCCGTATTCATCATCGTGCCCATGCGGTCGCCGTAGCCGCGAAACACGTCCGCCGGCATGCCGACCCAACTGTCCTTCATCCCGAGCGGTTCAAAGAGTTCTTTCCGAATGTAGCGCTCGAACGGCATCCCACTCACCCGCGCCACGACTTCGCCGAGGATCTGCATGCCCGCCGTCGGATGATACTGCGCGTGGCGGCCAATCTCCCAGCCGTCCTCGGGTTTGGCGGCGCAGATCGCCGCGATCACCTCGGCCCACGGGCGCCGGAAACGCACCGCGAGATCGGCATTGGGAAACCCGCTCGTGTGCGTGAGCACGTGGCGCAGCGTGATCTTGTCTTTGCCGTTTGCCGCAAACTCCGGAATGTAGGTGGCGACGGGCTCGTCGAGTTCCACGCGGCCGCGTTCCCAGCACTGGCCAACGCACATCGAGGTGAGCGGCTTGGTCGACGAATACCACGTCATCAGCGTATCCGCGGTCATCGGCACGCCGGGCTTGGCCTCGCCCACGCCGAAATCTGCGACCGTGCGACCCTCATGGGCGACGTAGAGCTGCGCGCCGAGGTGCAGCCCGCGCTCCCTGCCGCGCAGCAGCACCGCGCGCGTCTTCGGCAAAGGGCCCGCCGCCGCCGCGCACAGGCGACGCGGGGCGATAGCCAAAGCGGCCGCGCCAGCCGCCGAAAAGGTGAGGAAACGACGTCGCGAAACCGGGGTAGGAGTCATAGCGCCGCGAGTCGACCCGACGCGCCGTTCGGTCGCAACTCACTTCGCCATCGCACGCCTACGACCCGAGGGTGCTCGTTTTTCAGACGGCCCACCGTCGACCGCGGCGACGGCTCGCCAACCAAAAATCGTGTTCGCCCAAACCGTGCCCGCGGAGTCAGCGGCGGTCTTTCGGCAGCGCCGCTTTCCAACCGTTGCGCAGAAGCGCAGCCATTTCGGTGCGGGTGACGGCCAGCGCCGGATCGTCGGCGAGGTTCCTGGTTTCCCACGGATCATTTTCCAGATCGTAGAGCGCGGCGGGCACCGGACCGTTCTTGAATTCCAAGTAGCGGTAGCGCCGGTTGCGCACGCCTTGTTCGTCGGGCGACTGAACCATGAACACCGCACTTTTCCACGGCCGGTCGGGTTCCGCGAGCAGCGGCGCGAAACTCGTGCCCTCGAGATTGGGCGCCACCGGAATACCGACGAGGTCTCCCAGCGTGGGGATGAAATCCACAAACTCCACGAACTCGCGGCACACCCGCCCGTTGGCCGGTGCGCCCGGCACGCGCACCCACAGCGGCGCGCGTTGCACCGGCTCGAGCAGCGAATACTTCGACCACATGCCGTGGTCGCCGAGGTGGAAGCCGTGATCCCCGAGCACAAAAACGATGGTGTTTTCTGCGAGGCCCTGCCGCTCCAGCGCGGCCAAGATGCGCCCGATATTGTCGTCCACGAAACTCACACACGCGTAGTAGGCGGCGATCGCCTCGCGCACCTGTTGCGCGGTGGGTTGTTGCTGCGTGAAGATATCCGGATTGGAGCCGGTCGCGCGCTTGGCATACGGGAAATTTTTCAAGCCCGCCGGCGGCGCGGGAGGCACGGGAATCTTCGCCGGGTCATACATGTCCAGGTATTTCTTCGGTGCAATCAGCGGCGTGTGCGGGCGCGACTGATGGACCGAGAGGAAAAACTGTCGCTTCGAACGGGCGAACTCTTCGAGCAGCGTAACCGCCGTTTGCGCCATCTGATAGTCGCCCTCCTCTTCGGGTCGCCGGCCGGAATCGCCGTAACGGTCCGAATTCATGCGGCGCTGTTGCTTCGCTTCCTTGCTGTTCCGGTCCGGTGTCGTCGCCTTTTTTTCGCCCGCTTTTCCGGCCACCCGGGTCCGCGCCACCGGCGACTCTCCCTTCCATCCGGGAGGCGGCTGGTAGTGTTCGATGCGATCAAAGGCCATCAACTGCTTCTCCGCGTAGTCGGTGGTGTGAAAAAATTTTCCGATCACCGCGGTGTGAAATCCTTTTTCCTTGAGCAGTTCGGGCAGCGTGCGGGTCCCGGCGGGCAGCCGTTGGCCCATCACCTGCGAGTTGTTCCACACACCTGTCGCGAGCGGCCGGAGCCCGCTGAGAAAAGATGAGCGCGAAGGATTGCACGCGATCGCTTGCACGTAGGCCCGGTCGAACCGCACGGCCGTCTGCGCAAACCGGTCCATGTTCGGCGTCCGGCAGATCGTGTTGCCATAGCAGCCGAACACCCCGGCATTGGTGTCTTCGGTGATGATGAACAGCACGTTCATCTTCGACGTGTCGGGCAAATTCGCGCGGGGTGCGGCGGCCTCGGCACGGATTCCCAGCATGAGCACGAGGAGGAGTATTCGGCAGATGGTTTTCACGCCCACCATTCTGAGCGAAATCCGCGACCCGTCCAAGCCCGGACCGCGCTACCGCTCCAACAGCCATCGCGCGGCCCGCGACAGCGGCCCCATCGGCCGAGCCGGCTGCAACGACGGCGGCAGCCCGCCGCGCATCCGCTCATCCGCGAGCACCGCGCGCACCGACTCCGGGTTCGGATGCGGCACCAGCAGACGTGGCTGCCCCGCCAATACCGCCGCGTCTCCGCTTCTCTGAAACGCCACCGCCAACCGCACCGGCGCGTCGCGATCCCGCATCCGCGGCAAAACAATTCCTTTCGTCACCTCTACGGAAAGCCCTCCCCACCCCATCATCAAGCATAGCCCCCACGCCACTCCGACGACGCGCACGACTCGCGCTCTCGTCTCGCGCACCAGCACCACCACACACCACGCGTTTGCGAGCGGTAGCAGCACGAGAAAATCCGCGTAGCGCGACGGCACTGCTCCGGTAAATTCCCCGCTCGCGCCGCGCGACCACGCCATCGCCCCGGCCATCGCCACCACCCAGCCGCCGAGCACCACGACAAAATCTTCGCCTGCCACCGCGCGTCGTTTGCCGAGCGCACGCGCGACCACCACCCACACCAGCGGCGCATTCAAACCCAAAGCCGCCAACGGTTGCCACGCCTGCGGCCAAGCCAGCGCCCGCAAAAACGTCTCCACCCATTGCCCCGCCGACTGCGCCTGCAGCGCCGCATGTTCCGGCACCTCGGTGCGCAGCGCCACCGCCGCGCCCAGCAGCACCAGCGCCGGCCACAGCTCGCGCCACCGCTCCACCGCCCACGCCTGCCGCTCCACCGCGCGCAACGCCACGAGTCCAATCAATGCCACCGGCACAAGCGCCGCGCCACCCATCGCAAACAGCCCCGCGCCGCCCGCCGCCAAACCGGCCCAACGTCGCCAGCCCGCCACACCTTCCACGCCGAGCCAACCCAGCGCCAACACCGAAAAGCCGAGCGAGAAATACACCTGCGATTGAAAGCCCCACAGCGCGTTGTGCCACGCCAAGTGCGGCAGAAACGCGAACGCCACTCCCACCGCTACGACCCCCGCACCCCAGCCTCGCACACTTGACGCCCGCACCAGCATCCCCGCGAGCCCCGCCGCCGCCAGCGCGCGCAGCACCGCACCTGCGACCAACTGCACCAACGGATCCCACTGCCCGTTCGCGCTGAACAACGCCACGCCCAGCGCCTTCGTCCAAAAAATCCGGTGCTCGTTATGCGCGCGAAAAAAATCCGCCGCCTGCCACGTCCCGTCGCGCCACCCCGGATAGAGCAACCGCCCTTCCACATCCCACGCATCGCCCCACGGAACATCCGTCCCACACGCCGCCACGAGCCAAAGCTGCGCCGCCCCCACTGCGCCAAACACCGCGCCCGCGACCCACCACGCTGTTCGCACGCTGCTCCGCGCCTCTTTGTTTCCGTGGTTCATCCGATGTTTTCCTTCGGGCTCTCAACTCTCAGCTCTCCGCTCTTAGCCCCCGCCGCCCCGCCCCTCATATCGGCCGCACTTTCCGGTGCCCGCGCACCTTCGCCCGCGCCAGCGCCACGGCTTTCCACAGGCCAAACGCGACCCGGTATTTCAACTTCACGAGTCCCGCCCACCACGCCCCATGCGGCACAAAGTGTTTCAGGTAAGCCTCGCGGTTCGCGTCGAAGATCGCCCGCGACATCGCGTCGAAATCCTTCGCCACGCTCACTCCCTTCACGTGAGTGATCTCGACACGTCCGTCATACACCACGCGAAACCCGGCTTCGTTCACGCGGATGCACAGATCGAGATCGTCGCCATACATAAAAAACTGCTCGTCAAACACCGCGCCATCCTCCGCGACCTCCTCCGCGAACAACCACCGCGCCCCCATCATGAACGCCCCGTTGATCGCCCCCACGTCATAGCTCTCGTCGTCCGGCAGAAACGTTAGGTTGTAACCCGCCACCCACGCCCACTTCGGCCAACGGCCCGCCAACCCGCTCGCCCGGCAAAACCCGTCCCACAACGTCGGTATCCCGCGCCGGCACGCCAGGTCCATTGTCCCGTCCGCCAGCACGAGTTTCGGCGAGATCAACCCGATCTCCACGTCCGCATCCAGCCGCGCCACGCAATGCTCCAGCGCCGCCGCATTCACCACCGTATCCGGATTTAAAAACAGCACAAACTCGCCGCTCGTCCGCGCAAAGCCCGCATTGTTTGCCCGTCCAAATCCCAGATTTCGCTCAGCCGCCACATAGTCCACCCACGGAAACTCCCGGCCGACCATCCCGCCCACGCCGTCGGCACCCGCGGGCGAATTGTCCACCAAGCACACCTCCACCGACCCGCGCCCG
>CALRZR010000251.1:0-11598 GCA_943372705.1 Opitutus sp. GAS368
TCACCGACGACGAACGCCATCTGGGGAAATGGGCCTGTTACCCCTACTACCTTGCGCCCGCCTATCGGACCTACTTCACGCGACTCATCACGGAATTCGGTCGCCACATCCGCACCTACTCCGAGGAAAAGCAGCGGCGCATTGCCTTCGTTCAGATCAAGACCGGCTGCACGGGCGACGAGGCCGCCTACAAGGGTGAGCCCAAGGAAAGCAAATACGCGCTGCCCAAAACGTCGGCGGCGTGGCGCGACTTCCGCCTCGATACGTTCGCCCTGTTTGTAAAGTTGTTTCAGGAGAGTCCCGGCCCGCGGATCGACCTGCTCTTCAACTCGGTCGGCGGCGACGCGTTTGGCGACGAGGGTTTTGCCGAAGAGTGGAAATGGGTCACCACCCACCTCAAGGGCGGCTTCGGCATCAAGAACGGCGCGCTCTCCCGCGGTCACCACCTCAGCGGTGAGCGCACCTTGGTCGAGCAATGGAATCCCTACCTCATCGATCCGAAAGGCCTCACGCTGTTTCGCCGTTCTGAAATGGACCAGACGTGGACGAAGCCCTGGTATCAACTCAACGTTCCCCTGAATTTCTATTGGGGCGCCGTGAACGCGCTGAACAGCGGCCAGAGCGTGTGGGACATCACGAAGCGCGCCATCGAGGAGGCGAAGTCCGGCGGCTTCGAATATTCGTTCTATTTCTTCAACAAGTATGCCGGCCAGATTCACCCGGAGACCGCCACCGCCGCATTCTGCGCCCTGCACAAGGGCCTCGATGCCGCCGACACCAAAGCCTATCCCGAGGAGAAGTTCGGCAAAGCCACTCCCAAGAACCTCGAGCGCATGCTGAAAATCTGCGCGCAGTTCGCCGCGTATGGCGCCAGCGCGGACGACCAGGAAGCCCTGACGATCGGACAGGTCGGACAACGCCGCGAGCAGAAGGGTTTCAACGACGTCGGCTGGCAGATCTGGCCCGACAACTACACGCGTTTCCTCCACCAAATCGATGCCGACGCCACGTCGGTCCCACGGTGGCGCGTCGGCGGCCCCATCACCCCGTCGTCCTCCATCTACTCGCGGTTCGCCCGAGGCTTCGAGCACGCGTCCGGCAAGGATGCCCTGTATTTCCAGCTCCACGAAAATTTCTTCCCGGACCGCGCACCCAAAACCGTCACAATTCGAGTCGTCTGGTATGACGCCCTGCCCGGCTCGACCTGGAAACTCGCCTACGATGCCGGCACCCCCGACATGAAGACCGCACTCACGGTCACCGGCACCGGCGACCGACGCTGGCACGATCAAATCGTCACGCTGCACGACGCCGTGATGCGTCGCGGCGGCACCAAGGGCAGCGACGTCGCCTTGGTCAACACCGACGACCAGGACGACATCTTCAGCCTCATCGAAGTGAACCGCGGCATTCCGGACGCACTGCCGGCGGCCGACACCAAGTCCGCCTCCGTTCAGCCCGCCGCGCCAACGGCGGGGACGACCAAGCGGGGAAAACGCAAAGCCGCGAAGTAACAGCTATCTCAGGTCAAAAAAGCCGGTCGCCCAAAGCCAGAGGCAACTCCCACGGATGCAGCACACCACCGATCGCATCGCCGAACCAGCATCTGCGGCCCCCTGAATCTGCGGGACATCCTTTCGTCAGCTGCCTCGGTCGCCCCGCAGTATTTCTACCATTCTCGCCTGTGATCTCGACCACGCCACCCGCCGAGTAAATCATCTCTGCCGATGCACTTCGCGCCCCTTGTCCGCCTCGTCCGGTTCATCGCCTTAGCCCAACTGTCCGCTGTTCTGGGCTCCGTCCTCCTCGCCGACCCGCGTCCCAACATCGTGATGATCGTCGCCGACGACCACGGCCTCGACGCCCTCGGCTGCTACGGGAACCCGGTCATCAAGACCCCGCACCTCGACGCCCTCGCCGCCGATGGCACGCGCTTCACGCACGCCTTCTGCACGACCGCGAGCTGCAGTCCTTCGCGCTCCGTCATCCTTTCCGGCCAGCAAAATCACCGCAACGGCATGTATGGCCTCCAACATGACGACCACCACTTCCAGTCTTTCGACAGCGTGAAGGGCCTGCCCGTCTTGCTCGGCGAAGCCGGCTATCGCACCGCCCGCATCGGGAAATTCCACTTGGCCCCCGAATCGGCCTACGCGTTTCAAACCGTCCTCTCCGGCGGCGCTGCCAACGATCCCGCCACCATCGGCCGCAGTCCCGTGGCCATGGCCGAGCGCACCCGCGAGTTCCTTGAGTCCAAGGACGCCCGTCCGTTCTTTCTCTACTTCGCCAGCGACGATCCGCACCGCGCCAACGCCGTGCTGCCGAGCGGCAAACCCACCTTCGACACGTATCCAGAACCCAACTCCTTCGGCAACCGTCCCGCCGGCTATCCCGGCATCGATCCCGTGCGCTACCGCCCGGCCGACGTCCGCGTGCCGGCTTACCTGCCCGACACGCCCGCCTGCCGCGCCGAACTCGCCGAATACTATCAGGCCGTCTCCCGCCTCGACCAGGGTGTCGGCCGCCTCATCGCTCTCCTCAAAGCCGCCGGTCGCTACGATGACACGCTCATCCTCTATCTCTCCGATAACGGCGCCGCGTTCCCCGGCGCGAAAACTACCCTCTACGATCCCGGCATGCGTCTGCCCCTGATCGTCCGCGTGCCCGGCCGCCAGCACCCCGGCGCCGTCCAATCCGCCATGGTCACCTGGGCCGACCTCACGCCCACGCTGCTCGATGTCGCCGGCGCGACCACCGACCGCACTCGCTTCGACGGCCGCTCTTTCCGCGCCGCGCTCGACGGTGCCGAGGTGAAGGGCTGGAACACCGTGTTCGCGTCCCACTCGTTTCACGAGATCACGATGTATTACCCGATGCGCGTGGTGCGCACGCGGCAGCACAAACTGATTCTCAACCTCGCTTCGGAGCTGCCCTATCCCTTCGCGCTCGATCTTATCAAGTCGCCCACGTGGATCAGCGCGACCGCGTCCGGCGGACAACTCTACGGCTGCCGACCCATCGAAAAATTTCTCCATCGCCCGCGCCTCGAACTCTACGACCTCGACCGCGATCCCGACGAAATCAACAACCTCGCCGATTCACCTGCGCACGCCGCCGTGCAGGCCAACCTCCTGACCCGCCTGAAAGATTTTCAAACCGCCACAAAAGACCCGTGGTTCCATTACTGGAGTTACCGTTGAACATCCCGATTCGACGCCGTGGCCCGCGGCCTGCTCCTTTTCGGCTCATCCGTTCAATCCGGCCAGGAATCCCTCTCTTGCGGCACGGCACACCAAGCGCCTTCGCACCTGCCCACCTTCTTGATGCTCCCATGAAAAACATCGTTCGCTCGCTCGGCCTCCTCTCGTTTCTTCTCTCCGCCTTGCTCGTATCATCCGTGCGCGCCCAACCTGATCGCACCGCTGCGCTCAAAGCCGACGCTGCGCGCGAGGTCGAAGACATGAAGAAGCAAACGCAGGTGATGATCGACATGGTTTTCAGTTTCGCGGAGCTCGGCTTCCAAGAATTCGAAACCTCGCGCTACCTCACAGGCATCCTCGAAAAGGAGGGGTTCACGATCGAGCGCGGCGTCGCCGGCATGCCCACCGCGTGGGTCGCCACCTGGGGCAAAGGCAAACCCGTGATCGCGCTCGGCTCCGACATCGACTGCATCCCGCAAGCCTCGCAAAAACCCGGCGTCGCCTACCGTGATCCGATTCTCACGGGCGCGCCCGGGCACGGTGAGGGCCACAACTCCGGGCAGGCGCTCAACATCACCGCCGCCCTCGCGGTGAAGCGCCTCATGGAGCGCGACAAAATTCCCGGCACGCTCAAACTCTGGCCCGGCGTCGCCGAAGAGCAGCTGGGCGGAAAGGCCCACCTCGTGCGCGCCGGCGTCTTCAAGGATGTCGACGTCGCGATCTTCAGCCACGTCGACAGCGATCTGCGCACGACGTGGGGCACGGGCGCCGGCACAGGGCTGGTCTCGGTCGAATATTCTTTTGTCGGCGAGAGCGCCCACTCGGCCGGTGCGCCGTGGCGCGGCCGCAGCGCGCTCGATGCCGTCGAGCTGATGAACGTCGGCTGGAATTTCCGCCGCGAGCACCTTCGTCTTCAGCAGCGCTCCCACTACGTGATCACCAATGGCGGCGATCAGCCCAATGTCGTCCCGCAAAATGCCAGCGTCTGGTATTTTTTCCGCGAGCTCGACTACGAGCGCATTCGCGACCTCCGCGAAATCGGCGACACCATCGCGCGCGGGGCCGCGCTGATGACCAACACCACCATGTCCGCCCGCGTGCTCGGCTCCGCCTGGCCGCAGCATTATAACAAGCCGATCGCCGAAGCGCTGCACGGAAACATCAAGGCCGTCGGCCTCCCGAAGTGGAGCGAAGCCGATGTCCGCCTGGCCCGGGCACTCCAAGCGGAACTCAAAGCCCCCGTGACCGGCCTGGCGATCGCGCTCAAAAATCTGCAAGGTCCCACCTCCGACGAAAGCCGAATTGGCGGCTCCGACGACATTGGAGACGTTTCATGGACGGTGCCGACCGTCACGCTCCGTTACCCCGCCAACATCCCCGGCCTCCCTGGTCACAACTGGGCCAACGCCATCGCCATGGCCACGCCCATCGCTCACCAAGGCACGACCGCCGGCGCCAAGGCACTCGCACTGACACTCGTCGACATGTTTACCCAGCCCGAACTCGTCGCCAAGTCATGGGACTACTTCCGCACGGTGCAGAACAAGGATCGCAAGTATGTCCCACTGATTGGCTCCGCCGACCAACCTGCCGTCTGGCTCAACACCCGCATCATGGCCGACCACCGCGAGGCGATGAGAAAATTCTACTTCGATCCCACGAAATATTCCACCTACCTGGAACAACTCGGTATCACGTATCCGACGGTGCGAACCGCCGCAGCGGAAAAACCGTAGACAACGCTCGAACCTTGAGGCAGACGGGAACGGCCGACGGCCCAAGCCATGAATCGTCACCGATGCCTTCGTTCAGAACAGCACCTGGCCTAGACCGAGTTCGAGTTGATTCTGAAAGGGTGGAGCAAACACTCCGATGATTACCCACGGATTTGGCGCAAACCCATGGAATTGCTGGGTCGTCCCTAGCAGGAAATGTAAATCTCGCTGGCCGAATTCCTCGAAATATTTTCGGCGAACTTTAGCCAAAGCCTCATCCTCGTCGCCTCCGCAGGCACGTAGACAATTCCAAAACAGTTGACCGCATTCCCAATCGAGAACCTGCAGTGTGCTCCGCCGCCCATCTGCATCTTCGAACCGATAAGAGAAAGCATAAGGGAGCTTCGGTATGACCTTGAATGTTTCTCGCCACGATTCGTCTGCAAACATCTCTGTCTGGCGCGTCTGTTCGCGCATCTGCGCTACCTTGTCGGCATTCCATTCTCGTTCGTCGTCTTCCCAGATAAAATCTCGGATCAATTTCGGTTTGAATACCGCGAGCGACAATCGATTTTCTTTTGCACCAACCATCAAAGGTTCCAAACGGTGATATATTTTCGATCGGCCCAGCAGCAGTTCGCGCCGTTCGCGCCAGTTGTCCTCTATGCCCATGTGACCCGTCGGCACGAGTTGGTCGTAGTCGGTAGGATGGTGGGTTTCCGGCCGCGGATCGGACCGATTCGTCACAAATTCAGCCTCAATCCAATCAAACTTTCGATACTGCTCCGCTTCATCCAATCTCCGAAATGGCACCGGGTAGATCCGCATCCATGTCCCATCTTCCCGAACTCCGGCGGTGCAAACTGTCTCGCCGTATTTCCGTGAAAGCGTCGGGTAGGTTTTGACCGTTATGAGGACGCGTTCCTTCGGCATGGCTCGAAATATTTACAGATGCAGCGGGATCAGTGTTTGCCCGCCCGACCTTTCCAGCGCTTCCGCGACACAGTGCCGATGACACTGACACGAGGCTGCTTCATAGCACGTCAAGGCGACCCGTTGACCGTCCTGTTCGATCCACGCGCGGATCTTGGCCAAAGCCCCGCCCTGCTGAGGCAGACTGTCGCGTTCGTAGGTGTCGAAAAGCGCGTCATAGTCAGCCTGGGTAACAAGTTCCTTGCGCTCGGCAGAGGCAATGCCGAGCTCCGGAATATGTTCGTAGCGAATGCCGACATTCTCGCACGCCTTACTCAGCGTGCTCTTGGAAAAGCCATACTTACGGCTGAGCGGATTGCGCCGCACGTCGCACAACAACGTGACGGAATCTTGCAACAGTGCATTTAGGTAGCCCTCCAAGCTGCGTCCTTCGTAGCCAATTGTAACCAAACCCGGGCCCTTCGGCAGTGGGCGCGCGGCTGCGATCGCCTGGCGATCCTTCTCCTTCGGGAGCACTCGCTCAGCAATCCGACTGCGTGTAGCATAGTAAGGATAGCGGCGGTAAACCTCGGCAATCAAGGCATCGCCGCGCAACGCAATATGAGCTATGGCGAATCGTCGCGTGCGATCAGTCAATGCCCGTTCTCGCCGCGCAGCCAACCTTCCCGTTTCCGTCAATATCCAACGCTGGGCGTCATCTTCGAGCAGGCCACGCTCAATCAAACGGCGTTTGTCCGCATAGGAACTAAAGGAGAAACTACCAAACTGGTAGGGCACAAAATCGTAGCTTGGCTCGGATTCCCATTCCTTGGTGTAAAGGAAAAGAAGTTTCTGAAAATCCGTGCTGGCCGCGTCCCCATTGAGTGCATCGGTCAACGTAAGCAGGAGTCGTTGGCGCTCGAATATCATTATTTTGGATTAAAACTGAAGAAGCTGTCCCACGCAAAGCACAGAATCAGACATGAAAGGTTCATTCGGCAAATATCCTTCCCAATTGCATCGCTCACAGCTCCTTGATCCGGATATTGCGCCAGCGGATTTCCTCACCGGCGGGCTTCTTCGTGCCGTCGCCGATCTGGTGCACTTGTAGCGCGATCAATCCGCGCAAGGTCATGCCATCTTTGAGATCAGCCGCTTTGACGCCGTTGATCCACGTCTGGATGTGGTCGCCACGGCACTCGATGCGGGCGAGATTCCAGTCGCCTTTTTTGAAGGCCTGTTGCGCGGCCTTGTTGTCCTTCAAATCGACGAGCCAACCGCGGCGCGCTTCGTCGTAGACGCCGCCGGTGTAGGCGCGCGGCGAAGGATCGATCTCATACTGGTAGCCGAAGACGCGGTCCGCCGGAAATTTCTTCTTCGTCTTCCCGTTGATCACCGCCTCGGTCTCTTTCGTGTAATACTCGCTGCGAAACTGCACGCCGGAGTTCATGTCCGGGGCGACCTTGAACTCAAATTCGAGAATGAAGTCGCCGTAGGTCTTTTTCGTGCAGAGGAAACTGTTCTGCGTGTTGATGACGGTCTTGCCGACAATCGCGCCGTCTTCGACGCGGTAGAGCGCCTTCCCGCTGTGCTGCTCCCAACCGTCGAGCGTCTTGCCGTCAAAGAGCTTCACCCACCCGGCCTCGGCGGCTCGGGCGAAAACCGGAAGGAGAAACGTGCTCGCGACTGCGAGCAGCGGGAAAACGTGTCGAAGGCAGGTCCGGATTTTTTTCATGGGGTTATTCGATTCGAATTTGCATCGGTTTGCAGGAAAGAAATTCAGTCCGCAGGCGAACCCTTGGTCATCTCTCCCGGTCACCTTTTTCGCTCCTCCGACTCTTTTGTCCGAAAGGACTGCGCGCGACTACGCGCCCGTTGAATCTCGGCTTCATTCAATGAAAAACCGGTGGTCTTCGAAGCCATGAGGTTGGTGGTGTCCTGTCGGTGCCGCAGACCGAGCGCATGACCCAATTCGTGGGCCGTCACCCGCGGAATCGGTTCATCCAGGCCACCCGGGACTTCGGTAAGCTTCGCTGTGTCCTTCACGACCGACGGTTCACCATAGTGAAAGCCGTTCGGCTCGATCTCTTTCACGTAGCAGACATTGAGCGCCACGGTGCTGAGGCTCTTCTGCGGAATGCCGGCCTTCACGCGGTCATGGTGCGTCGGAAATTTCGCGTCAGGCAACACCTCCACGGCCGACGTCTTTTGCACCGATTCGATCTCAAAGCGAATGCCCGCCTGAGCCCAAATGCGGTTCACTTTGCCGAAGATGCCCTGCACATCCGCTTCGGTGAGCGTCGTGTGCATCTTGGGCTGGGTCGCCGATTGCATCAGGTGCACGCGCACCGGCACCGTCAGCATCGGCTTCAACTCGGCAGCGCGCAGCGGACAAAGCAGCGCGGCCAAAAACAGGCCCACGCGCGCGGGGGTCGAATTCAAGGAGAAGGTGGCGTGGTGGCGCACGAGAATTCCGGAACCGTCACTTGTATCGCTCACTCATCCTTCCCGACCTTCGTCTGCACGGTCGTCGCCTTCACGTCGGTGATAAACGCCGTCAGCACCTGATCGAGTTCCTTGGTCTTCGCGGGCATTTTCGTCGAGAGGTCGTTGGCCTCGCTGAGGTCGTTCGCGAGATCAAAGAGTTCGAGTTTTCCCGTCTTCCACGTCTTCACCAATTTGAAATCACCCCAGCGTAGCGCGGATTGCGCATTGCGATCCACCGCCTGATGAAAAATCAAATACGGCCGCGCGCGCTTCACCTCGCCCACGCCGGCGTTGCGCAACACCGCCGTCATGCTGCCACCGTCGATCGTCGCGGGGAGTGCCGGCTGATAACCCGCAAGTTCGGCCATCGTCGGTAGAAAATCGAGGCCGGTCACCGGGACCGCGCTCACGCCGCCGGCCTTCACGCCGGGCCCGAGCACAATGAAGGGCACGCGGATGCCGCCTTCATACATGTTCGATTTTGCGCCGCGCAGTGGATGATTCAAACCGAGTTCGCCTTTCGGACTATCGGGCAAACTGCTGCGTCCGCCGTTGTCGGAGAGAAAAAAGATGTAGGTGTTTTCGAGCAGCCCGAGCGCGCGGATTTTTTCCATCAGTTGCCCGATCCCCGCGTCGAGATCGTCGGTCATCGCGGCAAAGCTCGCCAGATTGTGCTTTTTGCCCGGCGTCAGCGCCTTCGTCCGCTCCATCGCCGCCGCGCTGTGCTGGATGTCGAGATGCACCGCATAATGTGAGACCTGCAAATAGAACGGCCGCCCCGCGTGCACCTGCTCCTCCAAAAACGCACTCGCCCGCTGCGTGAGGCTGCGGACCAGCTTGGGGTCCTCGAGCACGGACGTCTTGCCTGTTTTGCTGCCCACCGCGCCCGCCAAGCCACCGCCCTCGGGGCTGCCCAAGCCGTTGCCATCCGCATTCCCCGTCGGACCGTCGCTCACATCATAGCCCTGTTCGGCGGGCGTGACCTTGTCGTAGCGGTGATCCCATTTTCCAAAATGCGCCGTGCGATAAGCCGGATCGGCCGCCTTGAGCATGCGCGGAATGTTCAACTGCTGACGATAAACCGCCGGCCAGCCTTCGCGGTCGGCCTGATACTCGTGACGCGCGGGGGTCTGCGAAACTTGCAGACTCCGCCGGGTCGGACAGCAAAACGGCGCCGGCGAGTAGCCGTTCGAAAACACCATGCCCTGCGCCGCGAGCCGTTCGATGTTCGGCGTGCGGAAGTAGTCGCTCGCCGTCTCCGGGTTGCCCGGGATCATGCGCTGCGACGTGCCCACCCAGCTCTGATCGTCGGACAGGATGACGATGAAGTTGGGCTTGGTTGCCTTCGCCGCGGCCGCGCACGAACCAGCCGACCACAAGCAGCCAAGCACAAGCAAAGTGAGCACGCGGATTTTCATAAGAGTGGAGCGAAGTAGAGGTCAGTGATTCCGTGGCGAAGCTGAGTATCCGCCGCGGAAGGGGTTGAGTTCGGTAAAAATTGTGCGGCGCCACCCGCGCATTGCCAAACGGAATTCCCGTTTCCATCCCGAGTAATTTCCCTACAGTCGACTGGCCCCACATCCACCGTCGCGCCCCGCGGCTCCTCCATTTCCTCACCTCCGCTCGCTTTCCCATGCATAGTTTCCTCTGCCGTTCCCTCCTGATTGTCGCCACCCTCGCGAGTATTGTCGCGCCGGCGTTTTCCGCCGCCTCCGCCGCAACCGCCCCGGCCAAACGTCCCAATGTGCTCTTCATCGCCGTCGACGATCTCAACCACTGGGTCGGCTACCTCGGGCGCAATCCGCAAACCAAGACGCCCAACATCGACCGGCTCGCGCGCATGGGCGTCGCGTTTCGCCACGCCTATTGCGCGGTTCCCGCCTGCGAGCCCGCCCGCGGCGCGCTGATGGGCGGCCAGCGTCCCTGGACCACCGGCCTCTACTACAACGGCGACAAGTGGAAGACCCTTCTGCCTGAGGGCCAGGGTCTCACGATGCAGTTCAAGAAAGCCGGCTACCGCGTTTCCGGCGCCGGGAAAATTTACCACGGCGACCAATATTTCCCGTCCGAGTGGACCGAATACATGGACTCCAAGGGCCTCTCCGCCACCGGCAAGGGCGTCACGAAGGACGAGGGGTTTCACGACCCGGTGAAGGCCGATCTCAAGGACGAGGACATCATGGATTGGCACACGGTGAACTACTCGATCGAGCGCCTGAAAAACCCTTCCGCCGAGCCGTTCTTCATCGCCTGCGGCCTGCACAAACCGCACCTGCCGTTCACCGTGCCGCGCAAATACTACGAACAGTTCCCTCTCGAGACCATCCAGCTCCCACCCTACAAAAAAGACGACCTCGACGACCTTCCCGCCGCCGGCAAGAAAATGGCCAAAGCCGAGCAGGACCACGCGCGCTTCATCCGCGACGGCAATTGGAAGAACGCGATCCAGTCGTATCTCGCCACCGTCGCCTACACCGACATGAACATCGGCCGCCTGCTCGACGCCTTCGACCAAAGCCCGCAGCGCGACAACACCATCATCGTTTTCTGGGGCGATCACGGTTGGTCCTTCGGCGAAAAAAACCACTGGCGCAAATTCGCCCTCTGGGAAGAGCCCACCCGCGCGCCGTTCATCATCGTCGCGCCCGGCGTCACCCGCGCCGGCGGCATGTCTGATCGTCCCGTCGATTTCATGAGCATCTACCCGACCCTCTGCGAACTCGCCGGCCTCCCCATCCCCGCGCACGTCGAAGGCCCGAGCATCGTCCCGCTCCTCCGCAACCCGCAGGCCGCGTGGGACCGCCCCGCCATCACTACTCACGGTTTTAAAAACCACACGGTGCGCACCGAGCAGTGGCGCTACATCCGCTACGCCGACGGCGGCGAGGAGCTCTACGACGAAACCAAAGATCCGTATGAGTGGACCAATCTCGCCAACCGACCCGAGTTCGCCCGCACCAAAGCCGAACTCGCCAAATGGCTCCCCGAGAAAAACGCCCCGCACAAAGGCGCCGGCGGCCCCGGCGACGAGGACGACGCCAAGCCCGCCCGCAAAGGCAAAAAGAAGTCCGCCAAATAATCCTCCCTGAAAAATTCCCCCCACCCCATGCGCCGCCCCCTCCCTCGTCTCCCCCTCTCTCCATCCCTCCTTCTCCTCACCCTCCTCACCGTCTGCTCCGCCTCCTTCGCCACCGCTGCCGCGCCCGCCACCCCGCGCCCCCGCCCCAACATCCTCTTCGCCATCTCCGACGACCAATCGCACGCACACACGTCGTTCGCCGGCT